>JAIFND010000039.1 GCA_020047915.1 bacterium
GGCGGAAGGCGGAAGGCGGAAGGCGGAAGAGTTGCTGAATCGAGTTGATGGGGGCCTGTCGTAGCGCCGACCCATTTTCGACTTCACGACTAGGCCGGCAGTCCAATCCGCATTTCTTCCGCCTTCCGCCTTCCGACTTCCGCCTTTCCAAGGTCAATGCCCTTAACGCAACGCCATTGGGTCCGGATCGCACACGCCGGATCGGTTGAGGCTTGGTCATGCAACTCGCCCAAACGTGCCGCGATGGCCAGATCGCCGAGTCTCAGCGCCGCGGTGATCCCGGCCCGCAGGGCGCGCACCCGCCCAGAACTCGCCGTCGGCATGGCAGGCTCGTCTGCCATGCACGCACCAGGCCGGGACAGGGACGTATCCGCGGCAGACATACCCGATTCACATGTCGGTTGATCATGCTCATTCACGTTCGCCATGGTGGGCAGCATCATCGCCTTCACGAGTCTCCGCCATGGGGTGAACTCCCCAGTCCCGCATGCAGGGATAAGGGCCATGTCATTGATCAGGACCTGAGACCACCCCCGATCGGTCACCAATACGATGCAGCCGAGGCGCGTCAGGACGGCCGGCGGCTCGCACAAGCCCGCCATACCATGGATATCAGCCGACCGCCAAGCAGCGCCAGGCTGAAAAATGACGGTTTTCCAGGCGCCCCAGTTGCCGCCGTTCCTGTTCCAAGAAAACCCGCCACCACCGCGAGGACGGTGGAGGACAAGGTCTCGGCCCGCGCGGCCCCTCCTGCGACCGCACCAAAAGCCCTACCCAGTCTGGCCAGTTCGCTGGCCAACTGGGCCCGGTTCAGGTCGCTTTCCGCAAGCAACAAGCGCTTCTGCGCTTCGAGCCGATTCATGCCCGGAGGTCGGCGAGGCAGACGCGGTCCTTGCGCACCTGGTCAAGCGTCGCCGCGAATGGCGACCACTGACGCAGATGCCTGGTCAGAAGCCAGCTCAGAGCCGCGGCGACAGAGGCATAACCTGCCGCCAGGATGAGCAGCACTCCCAAGGGGGACCACGCCCACCCCTGCAGCACGATGGCGGCCGTGATGGCGATGCCGCAGAGCAGGCCGCAGCCGGCGATGCCCAGCACCAGCACCAACGCGTGCAGGAGGCGGTTGCGTTCCTCCTGCACCTCCACCGTGACCAGGGTCAGACGGTTCTCTGCGATGGTCAACACCTGTTCGGCGATACGTCGGGTCGTCACGGCAACCTGCAGACATCCATCCATGGTTTCCGCCATTGCGCGCTCAGCCACAGGAGCGCGTGCAGCGACGCGCGAGCAGGAATCCGACCAGGGCGCCGACTCCGACCGCGACGCCGATGGCCACGTACGGATGCTTGTGGACGGCACTGTCGGTGGCCTTGGCGCCCTCGACGACCTTGTCCTTGACCTGTCCGAGAATCTTCTTGCCGCTCTCCAAGGCGATGGCCAGGCGCTTGCGGGCCTCGGCGACCTTCTCGCCGCCCACATCAGCAGTAGCGGTCATCAGGGCGAGGGCATCCTCGGCCAGGGTGCCAATGGTGTTGCCACCTTCGTGGGTTTCAGTGCTCATGGGAGGCTTCGCTTTCTTCTTCTCTGTGTGGCGTCCTAGGACGGCAGGGCCGGTCGGCTGTGCTGACCAGAACCTAATGCGAAGGCCGACCATCGACGATGGGGCGTTCACCCCTTGGGGTATCGACTCAGGGCCCGAGCCCCGTCGCACAGCATGACAAGGGCATTGCGATAAGGTGGGGCCTGAACGCGGTGTTGCGCAGCCGACGACGACCACGCGACGAGGCCCCTCGTTTCGTGGCGATTCCATACTGGGGTAATCACCCCATGGCCATGATTGGCGTCGCATTGATCGTCCGCACCCCGGGGCACCGCATGAAGAAGATCTCCATCCTGATAGCCGAAGACCATCAGGTCGTCCGCGAAGGCCTCTTGCGTCTCCTTGGGCTTGATGCGGATCTGGACGTGGTCGGCGAGGCCCAGGATGGGCGTACTGCGGTGGAGATGGCTACGCGTCTGCATCCCGACGTCATCCTCATGGATATCGCCATGCCACAACTCAATGGCCTGGAGGCCACACGCCAGATCCTCAAGAACCGCCCGGCAACCAAGATCATCATCCTGTCGGCGTACAGCGAAGACTCCTTCATCAATACCGCCACCGAGGCCGGGGCGGTCGGTTTCCTCCTCAAGCAGTCTTCGGTGCGCAACGTCTGCGATGGCATCCGCTCCGTCATGGCGGGGCAAACCTGTTTCAGCGATCCGATCACCCGACGTATTGCGAACCCAGGTCACTCGACTCCCGTGCCCGGCGGACAACCACTGCCGAAACGTGTCGTGCTGACCTCGCGGGAAAACGAGGTGCTGCAATTGGTGGCGGAAGGCAAGGCCAACAAGGAGACGGCAGTGGCCTTAGGCATCGGTATCAAGACCGTCGAAAAGCACCGTGAGCATCTCATGTGCAAACTCGGCATCCATGACACCGCCGGCCTGACCCGCTATGCCATTGGCGCAGGCATCATCGAGAGCCCGGTCCAGGTCACTATACTCTAACAGAAAGAATTGTGTCGCTATATGAACCCCGCTGCGACAGTGACGCGTGTGAATATGCTTCATATACAGGTGGCATGCGACTGGCTTTCATGGGAAACCCGATGAGCCTCTTCCCAGCAGCCTGGGGATCCCGACCCAGCCTCTCGCTTCTCTATCAGTCCGCCCTGCAGGCCTACCTGAAGCCGGGATCCGACGACAACCTCGATCTGGCGTGCGAGGTGGGTCGTCTCGCCGTGACCCTCGGCCTGGAGACGATCGACCTGGCCTGGGTACATGAACGCGCGTTCTCCAGCCTGGCTCGGCCGGATTCGTCATCCGCTTGCACGCACTTATATCGGGCCGCGCGATTCTTCGCCGAAGTGCTCACCGCGATCGAACGGCCGCAGCGCAGGGCGCTTGAGGACAACAAGCTGTTGACCGCCGAGGTCCAAGAACTCAGCCAGCGCAATCTGCATCTGTCCGAATCAGTTGAAGGGCTGCAGCAGGAAATCATCCAGCACCGATCCCTCGAAGAGTCCCTTCGCCTGAGCGAACAGGATGCGCATGCCAACGAAGTCGGGATGCGCTCCATGTCGCACCTGCTGCTGACCGCCCAGGAGGATGAACGCGGCCGGATCAGCCGGGAACTCCATGACGTCATCGCCCAGACCCTGAGCGGCATCAACCTGCGCCTCTCCGCCCTGCACGTTGAGTCCACCACGGGCATCAACCAGGATGACCTCCGACAGAGCATCCGGATCACCCAACAGCTGGTCGAGCATTCGGTGGACATCGTGCATCGCTTCGCCCGTGACCTGCGCCCGACCATGCTCGACGACCTCGGCCTGATCCCTGCGCTCCAGGCTCATCTGCGCGACTACACGGAGGGCACGGGCATCCGCGTCCATCTTACGGTGTTCGCTGGCATTGAACGCTGCAGCAGCGACCTCCGCACGACCCTGTACCGGGTCGCCCAGGAGGCCCTGGTCAACGTGGCACGCCATGCCCAGGCCTCCCGGGTGGCCATCACCATCCAGGAACTGGCCGGCCGCATCTTCATGCGCATCGAAGATGATGGCCTCGGGTTCGAGGTCCTCGGCAAGTCCAGCGCGAAGCGCAACAACCGCCTGGGCCTGATGGGGATGCGCGAACGTGTCGAAATGCTCGGGGGCGTATTCACGCTGAGTTCTGCGCCGGGCAAGCCGACCGTCATCCTGGCCGAGATCCCCTCTGGAGCGTCGGCCAGGAAAAGCGTGCCCGTCCGACGCCTTCCGCTGCTGGCCGCACAGGGATAGGTCTCCTCATTCCCCCATCGAAAGCAAAAACCCCGGCTTTCGCCGGGGTTTTCTCTGGTGCGCGGGGGGGGACTCGAACCCCCACGAATTTTACTTCGCTAGCACCTCAAGCTAGTGCGTCTGCCAATTCCGCCACCCGCGCAGGTGGAGCGCGGGATGGTAGGACGCCTGCCTCGTCGTCAAGACCGGGTATTCCGTGCCGGCAACCGACCATCTCAGCAGCACGCTGCCATCGCCGGCGACCGTGATCAATCCACCCTCCACGCGACGGCTTTTTGGATCGTTGCGAAGGGGCTTGCCGGAGTGCCCGAATTGAGGTTCGAGCCATTGACGCCATCGACGGTGTAGTCGGCGGCGGTCAGGGTGGCGGCAGAGAGCAGAAGCAACGCGCGAGAGGTGAACATGCCACCAGGGTAGCCGATCCCGTCTCATCGGGATGGCCCATTGCGCACGGTCGCTGGCGATTTGCGCATATCACATGCTGTTTGCCGCCTGCGCGGAAGATCCCTTCCCCGAAGCTGACGTCAGCCGGAAACGATGCGGGCGCAGCAGTGGCGCGATGGGGTCAGGGCTGGCATCATCGCCGGTGATGACCGTCACCTTCATCGGGGATGTGCACGGCTGGCCGGAACGCCTCGCGGCCGTGCTCGCACGGTCCGAAGGTGAACTCGTGTTCATGGGCGATCTGATCGATCGCGGACCTGACACGCCGGCCGTGCTCGATCACGTCCGCACCCTGACCGACGAAGGCCGGGCCCGCTGCCTGCTGGGCAACCATGAATACGCCCTGCTGCGCGGTCTGGGCGCCCCCGACCTCGACTTGGCACCGGATCCGGTGTGGTTCGGCCTGTGGCGCGACCGCCATGGGGGACGCAGCGTGCTGCGCGACTACCGCGCTGATGATGCGGCCTCTCTACGCCAGGCGATGGGGCCGGCGCTGATCAGCTGGCTCGCCGGCCTGCCGTGGTGCCTGGAAGGTCCCGGTTGGCTGGCCGTCCACGCCGCCCTGCGCCAGGATCAACCGTTCGCCGAACAGCTGGCCTGCCTACGCGACGGCTGGCGGCATCTGCTTCATGAACCCGACCATCTGTACGAGAAGCCGGGGGTACTGCTCGATCATCCTGAACTGCCGCCGGGCGTCGTCCTGGTCAGCGGTCATCTGCCGCTGCCGGAGCCGTTGATCACCTCGCGACGCATCCTCTGCGACACCTCGGGCGGACTGCCCGGGCGGGTGCTGTCGGGCGTGGTGTGGCCGGGTGGCCGCGTAGTGACCTCAGCGTAACGGGGTCGAGCCGTCGCCGGAACGGATGCGGGCCGCGAGTGCACGCTCGATGATCGCGGCGACGCCAAGTCCGCCAGCGGCGTGCTCGGCCATGCCATCGACGAACAGGCCCTGGAAGGCGGACGAGCCGGGATCCTCGCCGAACAGGTCGGAGGTCGCTTCGCTGCGCTCGCCCATCGGCTTGAGCAACTGGCTGACGAACTGCTGCTCGAAGGCCTTGGCCGCCTGATGCAGCTTCTGGCGTGGATCGGCGGCATCGAGGCGGCCGGCACCGGTGATCGAGAGATCAGGCATGGCTACATGATCTCCAGTTCGCCGTGCAGCGCCCCGGCCCGGTTGATCGCCTCGAAGATCGACACCAGATCGCGCGGCCGTGCGCCCATCGCGTTCAGCGCATTGGCGATCTGCTCGACCGTCACGCCTTCGACCATGCCCAGGGTGCCAGGGACGATCGGCGGCTGGATGCCGGCCGGCGGCTGGTCGCCGCGCAGCTTGGTCACCGGATCGCTCCACTGTACCCCGGTCGGCTGGCCATCGGGCCCGACCGGCTTGGCGGTCGGGGTGATGCGCAGCGACAGGCCGCCATGGCTGACCGCGACCGCGCCGATGGCGACGGTCGAGCCGACCACGATCGTGCCGGTGCGGGCGTTGATCACGACGCGCGCGCGGACGTCGGGCGAGACGCGCAGATCCTCGATACGGGCCAGGGATTCGACCACTTCTTGCGGTGTCGGCGGGCTGGCGAAGCGCAGCGCGATGGCGCGCGCATCCTCGGCGACGACACGTTCCTGGCCGAACACCTCGGCCAGCGCCTTGGCGACGCGCGAGGCGGTGGTGAAGTCGGGATCGCGCAGCACCAGGCGCAGGCGGTCCTTCTGCACCAGCGTCGCCGGCACCTCGCGCTCGACGATCGCTTCGATGACCGCGACAGTCTCGATGTTCTTATGATCGGTGCCTACCGGCCCGGGATTGGCCGGCGAGGCGGCACCGTAACCGCCGATCGAGACCGGACCCTGGGCGACGGCGTAGATCTTGCCGTCCCACGCATCGAGGGGCGTCTGCAGCAAGATGCCGCCGCGCAAGCTGGTGCAGTCGCCGATCGCTGACAGTTGGCTGTGCAGCCGGGTGCCGGCCTTGCTGAACGAGGGGATGTCGGCGGTCAGCGCGACCAGCGCCACGTTGCGCGAGTCGAGATCGCTTTCCGCCAGCGCCTGGTTCTTGCGTGCCAGCACCTGGCGCAGCAGCCGCTTGGTCGCCGGGCTCTTGTCGCCGGTGCCGGACAGGCCGACCACGATGCCGATGCCATTGAGCTGGTTGTCGCGCACCCCGTCGATGGTGCACAGATCCTTCAGCCGCACGCCGTGCTGCGCTTCGCCGCCCGCCAGTATGGCAACGAGAGCCATGGCTAGAGCGATGTACCACATCCGTGATGCTGTCACCGAAAAGGCGGAAGGCGGAAGGCGGAAGGCGGAAGATCGGCACGCAGGCGAGTTGGAATGGGCATCAGGCAGGCACGCGCAGCGCGCAGCAATTCTTCCGCCTTCCGCCTTCCGCCTTCCGCCTTCCGGCATGAAGGTATCCTCAAGACAAGCTAGAACGGCCATACGGTGTCCAATATCTTACCCAGCCACCCCTCCTGCTGGGCGCGGGTGAGCGGACCTTCCCCGACGATCGACACCTGCAGGTCGTAGAGCTTCTCGGACAGCACGGTGTTGTCGCTCTTGATGTCGCTGGGCCGGACGATGCCGGCGATCTGGATGGTCTTGCGATCTTCGTTGATCAGCACTTCGCGCGATCCGCGGATGACCAGCGAGCCGTTGTCGAGGACATCGACCACCTGCACCGCGATTGACGACCGCACCTTGTGGGTCAGGTCGAACTTGCCCTCGCCCTGGAACTGCTTGGACGAGTCCACATCCAATCCGGGCAGCTTGCCGAGTGCGGTCTCGCCCACGGCGGCCGGCAACTGGTTCGTTCCGGGCAGCAGGTTGACGCCGATGTTGGCCTTGTTGTCCCGTTTGTTGTCGGTCTTCTCGTTCTCCGAGACCGAGGTCGTCTCCTGGATGACCACGGTCAGCAGATCACCACGCCGGCGCGCGGTGGCGTCGGCGTAGAGATTGCCGTCGGCAAGGGTCTCGGCCTGCCACAGGCTCTCGGCGGCCAACGAGGCGGCGAGGCACAGGAGGATCAGCAATGGTCGCATGTCGGGTTCCTCGACGGTGGCTCGGCTGACGGTCGTAGACGCAACGACCGTGCCAGGCACAGGTCACCGATACTTAATTACAATTAAGGCAAGCACTTACGTGTCCTAATCCGACTTTCCACACAGAGGACCAGAGCACCAGAGGTGAAGGCATGGCTGTGCACGATTTCACTGGTGCACCGGCATGAATTTCAGCGCACCGTACAACGCCTCTTGCCTCTGATTCTTTTGGTGCCCTGTGTGACTACTTCTTCAATTGAAAACCACCACTTCGCAGCCCGATGCTTCCTCTGGTCCTCTGGTCCTCCTTGTGAATACAATGCGAGGTAAGGGATCATGCCGTGGCCGGCTGACCCAGGACCGTAATATAGACCACAGCCTGGTCGCGCGGGATGCCGAGCAGGTCGGCGGTGTGGTCGTCGAAGAAGCCGCCGATGCCGCTCGCCCCCAGACCTTCGCCCAGCGCAGCCAGGTTCATGCGCTGGCCGATGACGCCCGCATCCAGGTGGAGATAGCGGTAGGTGCGGTCGCCCTGGGCGCGCACGCAGGCCTGCAGGTCGGCGGTGTGGAAGATCATCGCCCCGGCGTCGCCACCGAGATCCTGACCGAGGGCGATGAAGCGCGCCGCCTCGCGCGGGTCGCCCGGCCGCACCGGCCGCAGCTCGAGCTGGTGCGGAGCAAGGTAGTACACGCCGGGCGCGACCCCCTCGACGCTGATGATGGCGATGAAGGTCGAGAGACTGCCGCGATCGAAGGAGGGCTGTTCGCCGAGCGCGACCTGCTCGGGCAGATAGGACGCGGCGAGGATGCGCGCCAGCGCATCGCGGCTGATCGGTCCGGGGTGGAAACGGCGGCAGCTGCGCCGGCGCAGGATGGTGCCGAGCTGGTCGCCAGCCAGCGGCACGGGGCCGGCGCAACCCGCTCCGCGCAGACGGTCGCCCGAGGCCCAGCCATGCGCCAGTTCCAGGGCGTCCGAGGCGACCTCGCCCTGCGCGACCAGGCGCGGCCGCACCTCGGGCAGCCGGCTGGCGCGATGCAGCAGATCGAGCGACGGAGCGCTGGCCGCATCGCTAGCCGGGCTGGGCAGGGCGGTCCACGATGGCCGCTCGGCCGGACCGGGGAGATTCAGCGCCAGCAGGGCGAGCACGCCTTCGTGCTCGCCTTCGAGGCGCAGGGCGTCATCGGCACGCTGGTCGCAGAACGCGGCAGTGGCATGCAGGCGCAGGCCGAGGGCATGCGCGACCAGGCCGGCGTTGCCGATGAGGTGGCCGATGTCGAGCAGGATGCGGCGGTAGGCGCGTTCCTGGTAGCGCCAGCGACTGCGCTGCCACACCCCGGTGACGGCGGCGATCACCGGCGCAGCGGCCAGGGCGGCGTTGCCATAGGCGGACGCGGTCAAGGCGGCATGCAGATCGCCACCATCGGCCAGCAGCACCAGGCGGTGCCGCCGCGGATCATAGCCGTACAGTCCGGGTTCGAGGCCGGGCCAGTCGCGTACCGCGAGATACATCTCTGCCGGGTACAATCCGCCTGCCGACGGGGCGGCACGCAGCAGCAGGTCGCGGCCCGGATTGCGCATCACGGCGGTGACGCCGTAGGTGAAGTAGATCCAACGCGACAGCGCCGCCAGGGTCCGCCCCTGCCACGCCCCGGTCGCCTGCGGCGGCTTGCCGGTGAAGGGGTTGGGGTCGAGGGGCAGGAGATGGGCGAGTTCAACCCCGCCATCGCTGTGGTATTCCTTCCACGCCAGCGGCTGGCTGTCCCAATCGAGTCCGGGATGCCCGCCGATCGTCTCGGGGGCGTACTTGGTCGATTGGTGGTAGCGTATAGCCAGGCTCATCGCCGGTGATTCTCAGGGGCGACGCCATCGGCCAACGGGAAAGACCACTGGCCTGGACAGCCAGCATCCATTGCCCCAGGCGCGCGGGCCGCGCGCGATCCCAGGTTCAGGCCGGCGGGGCGGCGGGTACCGCGCCGGCGGGGACGCCGGGGGGCGTCGCCGCGCCAGCCGGACGCACCGCCATCTGGGTGGGGTCGAAGGGGATCATCGGCAGGCCGGCGTGCATCAGCAGGTTGTTGAGCTGAACCATGACCTTGCCCGCACCGACGACCAGGAGCTGGCCCATGAACGCGTGGTTCTGGTGCTCGCGCGGGTCGCACTTCACGTCGCTGGTGAAGAGGAAGCGCCAGCCGCCGCGCGCGAAAGGCTGATCGCCCTCGCCGATGAACAGGGCGAAGCTGACCACGGCGGTATGCATGGTGCCGTCAGTGCTGCTGGGCATGAAGTGCAACTGGCCGCCGGCGCGGATCTGGGCCTCCTGACCGCTCTTCACCTGGGGGTGCTGCATCACGATCCCGTCGAGGAAGTCGCGGCTGAGGTCGAACTGCATGGTCTGGCTCCGGTCAAGCGGGGTGAAGGCCGCACCTGACGCAAGTCGCCGCCAACCGCAAGGACCAGTTGCGGCCCTGGACGACCCCCGCACCATCCGCCACCCCGCCGGTAAGGTGCGCAGCCCGTGCGCGTCTCCCGGATCCGTAACGGAGTTCCGATGACCGATACCGCTCCAGCCACCGCCGCGCCGCTCATCGAAGCGGTCGGCCTGTGCAAATACTATGGCGCCTTCACCGCCGTGCAGGATGTCAGCTTCGCCGTGCCGCAGGGCTCGGTGACCGCCTTCCTCGGCCCCAACGGCGCCGGCAAGTCCACCACCATGAAGATGCTGACCGGCTTCCTGGCGCCCAGCGCCGGAACCGCACGCATCGCCGGCATCGATGTCGATACCGACCGTATCGCGGCGGCGCGCCAGCTCGGCTACCTGCCCGAGAATGGCCCCCTCTACCCCGAGATGACCCCGGCCCAGCAGCTGGCCTACGCCGGCCGCGTGCACGGCATCCCGGCCGCCCGCCTCAAGGACGCGCTCGACCGCGTGGCCAGCTCCTGCCGCATCGACGAGGTGTGGCACAAGCCGATCCGCAAGCTGTCGAAGGGCTTCCGCCAGCGCGTCGGCCTGGCCCAGGCCATCCTGCATGATCCCAAGGTGATCATCCTCGACGAGCCGACCGCCGGCCTCGACCCCAACCAGATCCAGCTGGTGCGCGACCTGATCCGCCAGCTCGCCAAGGACAAGACCGTGCTGCTCTCCACCCACATCCTGCAAGAGGTCGAGGCGATCGCCGATCGCGTCGTCCTGATCAGCGAAGGCCGGCTGCGCTTCTCGGGCACGCCCGCCGAGCTGGCCAACGGCGGCAGCCTCGAAGAGCGCTTCCGCGAGCTGACGAAGGGAGTCGCGGCATGAACACCCTCCACTGGTCCGGCATCGACGCCACCGCCCGCCGCCAGCTGTCCAGCTTCCTGGGCAACCCGCTCGGCTACGTCTTCATCCTCGCCTTCGTGCTGATCGCCGGCGCCGTCCTGTTCTGGATCGAGACCGGCAGTTCCAACTACTTCGCGCGCAACATCGCCGATCTCGGCCCGTGGCAGCGCGAGAACGCCTTCGGCTGGCTGCTCGCCGTGCTGCTGCCCGCCCTGGGCATGGGCGCGTGGGCCGCCGAGCGCGACCACGGCACCGAGGAACACCTGCTGACCCTGCCGCTGTCGCCGCTCGATGCGCTGATCGGCAAGTGGGCCGCGGTGTCGATCTTCTTCACCATCGCCCTGCTGTGCACCCTGGCGCACGTCTTCGTGGTCGCCTGGCTGGGCACCCCGGACTGGGGCATGGTCTTCGCCAACTACCTCGGCTGGTGGCTGGCCGGCCTCGCCTTCGCCGGCATCGCCGTTCTCGCCTCGACCCTGGTCAGCATGCCCGCCGTCGCCTTCGTGCTCGGCGTCATCGGCTGCGCCGCGGCGCAGTGGTCGTTCAACTTCTGGGAGTTCTACGACGGCTTCGGCCGCGGTGTGATCTCCTTCGGCGCCGTCGCCGTGGCCCTGGCGGTGGCCGCCGCCGCGCTCGGCGCCGCCACCTTCGTGCTGTCCAGCCGGCGCTGGCGCCCGGGCAGCCAGGCGATGGTCGCGGTGCAGGTGATGAGCCTGATCTTCGCCGTCGTCCTGGTCGCCAACCTCAGCCGTCTTGCGGCGCGCGGCGGCGTCGATGCCGACACCACCGCCGAGGGCCTGTCCTCGGTCTCGCCGGCCTCGATCGCCGCGCTCAAGGAACTGAAGGAGCCGGTCACCGTCACCGCCTTCATCTCCAAGGACCTGCCGCCCGAACTGGCGCTGAAGGGCAAGGAGGTGGTGGATAAGCTGAAGGCCGTCCAGCGCGCCTCGCCGTCCACCGTCAAGCTCGACATCCGCTACCCCGCCGACGCCCTCGACGAGGCCGGCGCCCTGGCGCAGACCGAGTTCAACCTCCGGCCGCGCAAGCAGGTCGTCGATTCGGCCAGCGGTCGCCGCATGGCCGACGTCTTCCTCGGCGCCGCCATCGCCAGCGCCGGACGCAGCCAGGTGATCGAGCACTTCGATCCCGGCTTGTCGGTCGAATACGAACTGGTGCGCGCCATCCGCGGCGTCGCCGACGTGAAGAAGCGCGTCCTCGGCATCGCCACCACCGATCTCGAGGTGATGGGCGGCTTCGACTACAAGACCATGGGCATGACCCAGGGCTGGGAGATCGTCGAGGAGTGGAAGCGCCAGTACGAGGTGCGCAGCGTGTCGCTCGACAGCGATGTCGCGGCGGACATCGAGGTGCTGGTCGTGCCGCAGCCGAGCACCCTGACGCAGCCGCAGATGGAGAAGCTGCACGACTACATCTGGAACGGCCGGCCCGCCCTGATGCTGGAAGACCCGATGCCCTTCTTCCAGGTGGTCCAGGGGCGCGGCGATCTGATCCCCAGCCAGCCGAAGAAGAACCCGCAGCAGAACCCGATGATGGGCATGCAGCAGCCGGACAGCGGCCCGCCCAAGGGCGACCTGCGCCCGCTGATGAAGGGTCTGGGCCTCGACTGGCGCCCGGATGAGGTCACCTGGAGCGACTACAACCCCAGCCACTACTTCCGCGAGCTGATCCCGGCCAACTTCGTCTGGCTGGTCAAGGACCGCAGCTCGATCGAAAGCGAGGAGCGCTCGGCCGTGACCACCGGCGTCAACGCCCTGCTGCTGCCCTATCCCGGCAACGTGCAGGCCGCCGCCGACAAGCCCGCCTCGCTCACCGTCACCCCCCTGCTGCTGCCCGGCACCGGCAGCCCGTGGGGCGTCAACCTGATCATGGACCTGACCCAGCCGAGCTGGCAGGGCCAGGTGCAACTCAAGCGCCCCGACGAGGTGAAGCGCCGGCCCTACCCCGACCAGGGCAAGCGCCCGGCGCTGGCGGTCGAGATCACCGGCGCGATGCCCAGCGCCTACCCGCGCCTGGTGCCCGGCGCCAAGGCCGAGGAAGGCAAGGAGGCGCCCAAGCCGCAGACCGGCGCGCTGTCCGGCAAGCCGGTCAAGGTCGTGGTCGTCGCCGACCTCGACCTGGTGGACAACGAGTTCTTCCGCTTCTACCGCGACCAGGGCAACCAGATGGGCAAGCAGGATGAACTGCGCGTCCTGATGAACCTCAAGAACGTGCAGTTCGTCGCCAACGCGGTGGACGCCCTGTTCGATGACAAGAGCTACCTCGCGCTGCGCACCCGCCGTCCGCTGCCGCGTCCGCTGCTCAAGCTCGAAGCGGTCGCCACCGAGGCCCAGGAACGCCGCCGCGCCCAGATGGAGTCGGTCAACACCGACCTGCAGGCCAAGATCGAGACCATCCAGTCCGACTTCCAGGCAAGCCTCACCAAGATCGACGCCCGCGAGGACATCGACGAGGAGAGCAAGGCGCACGAGAAGAGCCGCGCCCAGATCGTCGGCCAGCGCCGCATCGAGCGTGAGATCAACGACATCAAGCTGAAGATCGAACAGGAGGAGCGGAAGCTGGAGATCCAGCAGAGCCGCACCGTCGAGGCCTACCAGTGGTGGGTGAAGTTCCTCGCCGTCGCCATCCCCTCGGCCGTGCTCGCGGTCATCGCCCTGGCGGTCTTCGCCAACCGGGTGGTGCGTGAGAAGAGCCACATCCCGGCCGCCCGCCGTCGTCAGGGCTGAGGAGCATATCATGGAACAGAACACTTCCTGCGCGACCACCTCCTGCTGCGGCGGCTCGAAGGCCACCATGCCGGTGGTCCTCGGCCTGCTCGCCATCGCCACCGCCATCCCGGCCTGGATCCTGCCCGCCATGTCGGGTGGCCCCACCGCGGCGGTGGCCAGCACCGGCGGCACCCTCGGCCGGGCCGGGGTCGCCCCCGAGACAATCACCGGTCTGCGCGTCGTCAGCTGGGACGAGGCGCTGTCCGGAGCGACCATCTTCGAGGTCAAGCGCGACGGCGACCGCTGGATCATCCCCAGCAACCACGCCTATCCTGCCGACGGCAACACCCGCGTGACGCGCACGGCCGCAGGTGTGCTCGGCGTGGCCAAGGGCCGCGTCGTCACCGACAAGCCGGCCGAGCACGAGGCGCTTGGCGTGGTCGATCCCCTGGAACACGGCGCCGACGCCAAGAAGGGCTTCGGCAAGCGCATCACCCTGACCGATGCGACCGGCGCCACCGCCGTGGACATCGTGGTCGGCAACCGCGTCGAAGGAGCCGATGGCCTCTACTACGTGCGCGAGGTCGGCAAGAACGACGTGGTGACCGCCAAGGTCGAGAGCGACATCTCGACCAAGTTCGTGGATTACGTCGAAGTCGATCCCTTCAAGATCGAGCGCGACGGCGTGCGCGGCGTGGCGGTGGTGGACTACCAGCTCGATCCGGACAAGGGGCAGATCACCCCCGGACCGGTGACCAAGGCCGCGCGCCCAGCCGCCGACAAGGATTGGGAGAGCACCAACGCCCCAGCCGACAAGCGCCTGGCCAAGGCCAAGGTGGATGAGGTGCTGTCCGAGCTGGCCGCCCTGCGCCTGCAGGGCGTACGCCCCTTCGACCTGCGCTGGCTGCAGACGCGCGGCTTCTACCTCGCCGACCAGCCGCAGGCCTTCCAGCTGCCCAACGCCCTCACCGTGCAGCTGGGCGGCAAGCCCTACGCCCTGTTCGGCACCGAAGGCCGCACCGACATCACCACCAAGGACGGCCTGCGCTACTCGCTGATGTTCGGCAAGGTCGCCCTGGGCGACGACCAGGACAAGGACGCCGAGCAGAAGGCCGAGGAGAAGAAGGACGACAAGCCGGCCGAGGGTGCGAACCGCTACGTCGCCGTCTTCGTGACCTACGACGCCGCGCTCGACGAGGAGTCCAAGGCCGAGGCGGACAAGAAGCCGGACGAAGCCAAGCCAGCCAAAAAGAAGCTGACCGGCAAGGAACGCGCCGCCAAGGCGCAGGAGCGCTTCCAGCGCTTCTTCTACGTGGTCAGCGACAGCACCTTCAAGAAGCTGCGCCCCGATCTTTCCACCTGGTGGGAAGACAAGCCGAAGGAACCGATGGCCGGCGCCAGCGGCAAGACGGTGAAGCAGTGGCTGGCCGACAACGCCGCCCTGCCCGGCATCACCACCACCCCCAGCGGCCTGCAGTACCAGACCCTGGCGAGCGGCGCCGAGGGCGGCGTCAAACCGACCAGCAGCGACAGCGTCACCGTGGCCTACAAGGGCACGTTGATCGACGGCGAGCAGTTCGACGCCAACGACACCGCCAGCTTCGCCGTCACCGGCGTGATCAAGGGCTGGACCGAGGCGCTGCAGCTGATGAAGCCGGGGGACAAGCTGAAGCTGTTCATCCCGCCCGAGCTCGGCTACGGCGAAGCCGGCAGCCCGCCCAAGATCGGCGCCAACCAGATCCTCGTCTTCGAGGTCGAGCTGAAGTCGATCGCCGGGAAGTAAGCAGGAGCGCGGGCGCCCCCGCCCGACCGGACCGCGGGCGCCCTCGCCCGCGGCGCATGAGGCAGGGTCAACTGCTGCGGGCGGGGGCGCCCGCAGGCCGGTCGGGCGGGGGCGCCCGCGCTCCGTCCGCAGCATGACGGTTGCCGTTTGGCATCCACACCCGCCCCCTCACGATCACGCCATGACCCCCGCCGATCTCGCCGTCAAGCAGGTGCGCCGCTGCACCATGCCCACCACCCATCGCTTCGCCGGCCGTGGCCAGGGGCCGGCGATGACCTATGTGCCCGACGATGCTCGGGTGCTGGTCGATGCGATGCAGGGTGGCGACCCGAATCTCGCTTTCGAGAAGGCCGGTCCACGCGAGTCCATCGCCTTCGATCCCGCCACCACCACCGCAGCCATCCTCACCTCGGGCGGCCTGTGCCCGGGTCTCAACGCGGTGATCTCGTCGGTGTTCATGTCGCTGCACCACCATTACGGGGTGCGTCGGATACTCGGCGTACCCAACGGCTACGCCGGCCTGATGCCCGGGCGCAGCGCCGGGATCAAGCCGCTCGACCGCGATGTGATGAAGTCGATCGCACGCACCGGCGGCTCGTTCCTGGGCAGCGCGCGCATCAAGCCCGATGTGCCGGCGATCGTCGATACCCTGCAGGCCTATGGCATCAACCTGCTGTTCTCGATCGGCGGCGACGGCACCCAGCGCGGCACGCATGCGATCCACCAGGAGATCGCCAAGCGCGGCCTGGAGATCGGCGTGGTCGGCATCCCCAAGACGATCGACAACGATATCTCGTGGGTGCAGAAGACCTTCGGCTTCGAGACCGCCTCGGAGATCGCCCGCCAGGCCATCGCCGCCGCCAACACCGAGGCCGAAAGCGCTATCAACGGCATCGGCCTGGTCCGCCTGATGGGCCGCGATTCCGGCTTCATCGCCGCCGCAGCTTCGATCGCCGCCGCCGACGCCAACTATTGCCTGGTGCCCGAGGTTCCCTTCGACCTGGAGGGCGAGCACGGCCTGCTTACTGAACTGGAACGCCGCCTGGCCCGGCGCGGCCACGCTGTGATCGTGGTCGCCGAAGGCGCCGGCCAGGAGCACATGCCCAAGGCTGAGGAGCAGCGCGACGCTTCAGGCAACAAGCTGCACCAGGACATCGGTACCTTCCTGCGCGACCGCATCGCGGCCCATCTGCGTTCGCGCCAGATCGACTTCGCCCTGAAATACATCGATCCCAGCTACATCATCCGCGCCGCCCCCGCCAACGCCGCCGACCAGGTGCTCTGCACCATCCTCGGACACGGCGCGGTGCACGCCGCGATGGCCGGACGCACCGACATGATCGTCGGCAGCTGGAACGGCATGTTCACGCACGTGCCGATCCCGCTCGCGGTCGAGGGTCGCAAGCAGGTGGTGCCGCAAGGCGAGTTGTGGCGGACGGTGCTGGAGACGACGGGGCAGGGGCCCCTGGTGGCGCCGAGGTAGTTGGGGTCACACAGAGCCCCAGAGTGACCAGAGGGGAAAGTCTTTGCATGGTACATCGACATGCACCGCCCGGGTGAACCCGAGAAATCGAGCAAATCCTTGTCTTGACCTCTGGTGGCTCTGGTTCTCTGTGTGAAATGCTGGGTTTAGGTTCACCTCATGCCTTCGCCGTCAGCACGCAGCATGAACCGCCACTCTTGGCCGAGCGGTTCCACGGCAGGCGGGCGACCAGCAGGGCGAGCGGGCACAGGTCGGTGATGCCGGCCATCAGCAGACCGCCACCGAAGAACGCGCTGATCACGGCGAACCAGGGATCGACGGTCAGGGCGAGGATCGCGCCGGTCAGCACCCCGGCTCCGATGATGCTGCGCACCTGGCGCTCGACGCCGAAGACCGCGCCGCCCGAGCCGTCGATCGGCAGTCCGGCCGCCTTCCAGGCATTGGTCCCGCCACTGATGTCGATCAGTTCGCCGAGGCCGGCGGTAGCCAGCTTCTCGCACGCTTGACGGCTGCGCACCCCGCTTTGGCAGATCACATGCACCGGGCCGCTGCCGAGACTGGCAGCGTCCAACGCATCAAGGGGCATGCTGCGGGCGCCAGGAACATGGCCGGCCGCGTATTCAGCCGGGGTGCGGACATCGATGAGGTTCAGCGGACCGGCCTTGAGGCGGTCGCTCAGGGCGCGCGGGTCAAGTGTGGTGATGGGCATGGCCGCGAGGGATAGCACGCGGATGTGTCAGGTATACCCGCACCAGCCATTCCTTCGGCACGCCCTGCCGCATCATGCCGCCATGCGCGTCCTGCTCGCCCTGCTCCTGCTGACCAGCCTGATCGCCGAGGAATCCTTCTTCTCGCGCCACGGCGTCACCGTCTCGGTGGAACTTGAGACCACGGCCGATGGCCCGGTGATCGCGGCGACCTTCCAGCCGCGGCCGCAGGATCCTCCGCTGCATCTCTACGGCATGGGCCTGACACCGGGCGGGGCCGGCGTGCCGACCAACCTGCGCCTGGCGCCCGGATCGCCGGTGCGCGCGCGCGGTCCGCTGCGCGACGACCAGCCGGTGCACGACCTCGATGGCCTGCCGGTCTATCCCGATGGCACGGCGGTGACGCTGCGTCTGCCGATCAGCGCGCCGGCGGGCAGCGGCGAGATTCCGGTCGAGGTGCGCGTCTCCTACATGGCTTGCACCGCCGAGGCCTGCCTGGTGCCGGTCAACGATGCACCGTTGATCCTGCGCGTCCCGGGCGACGGATCTGCACCCGCGGCCGTAGGGGGCGGCGCCGCGCTCGACGATATCCGCGCCGTGATCCGCGAGGAGTTGGCCGGGACGCAGGCCAAGCTGCGCGCCGAACTGCGGGCCGAGCTGGCGGCTGCCGCAGAGCCACATGCGATCCGTTGGCGCCGTCCCGCCGACCGCGCCGCCGCCGAGGCGCTGATCGCCGAGGCGCACGCCGCCGGCAAGGCGGCGATCCTCGACTTCACCGGCCCGAGCTGCATCAACTGCCTGCTCATGGCCAAGACGGTGTTCCGGGTGCCGGCGGTGGCGCGGGCGTGGAACAGCGGCGTGCCGATCGAGATCGACACCGACCCGCCGCACGAGGATCTCGCCGCCTGGCAGCAGGAGCGCTTCGCCACCCAGAACCGCCCGCTCTACATCCGCATCGCACCGGATGGCAGCGAGGTGCGCTGGGACCGCGTCTTCGATCCTTCCGACACCGCCACCCTCGAACGCCTCGTCGCCCTCCTCGAACGCGGCGAGAGCGCCGCCGGCGATGCGACCGGCACCGGCTCGGGGTGGGGCGAGTTCCTGCTGCTCGCCGTGCTCGGCGGGCTGTTCACCTTGGTGATGCCGTGCACCTACCCGATGATCCCCTTCACCGTCAACATGTTCACCAAGCAGGCGGCAGGCGGAGCGAAGCTGCTGCCCCTCGCGGCCGCCTATGCCCTGGGCATCATCGCCTGCTTCGTCGGCCTGGGCGTGCTGATCACCGGCGTCTTCGGCGCCTCGCTCACCACCCTGGCCGGCCACCCGATCACCAACCTGCTGATCGGCGTCCTCTTCGTCGTGCTCGGCCTGTCGCTGCTCGGCGCCTGGTTCCTCACCCCGCCGAGCTGGCTGCAGAACGCGGCCGGCGGCGCGCGCGGTGGTTACTTCGGCGCGCTGCTGATGGGCCTGACCTTCGCCATCACTGCCTTCACCTGCACGGCCCCCTTCGCCGGGGCGGTGCTGGCGGCCGGCGTCGCGCACGGCGCGTGGGGATCGGCCGTGCTCGGCATGGCGATCTACAGCGGCACCATCGCCCTGCCCTTCTTCCTGCTCGCCCTCGCTCCCGGCTGGCTGGCGCGACTGCCGCGCGCCGGGGCATGGATGAATGAGTTCAAGGTGGTGGGCGGGCTGGTTGAGATCGCTGCCGCCTGCAAGTTCCTCGCCATCTGCGACCATGCCTGGGGCTGGGGTATCATCGGACGCACCTTCTGCCTGGCGAGCTGGAGCGCCATCGCCCTGGCCATCGCCGCCTATGTCCTCGGCTGGTGGCGCCACGACGGCGATGAGAGCATCAAGCACGCCGGCCTCGGCCGGCTGAGCGCCGCCATCATCTGCGCCGCCCTGGCGATCTGGCTGGCGTCAGGCTTGGCCGGCAACCATCTGGGATTGATCGAGAGCTTCTTCCCGGGTGATGCAGCGCCGTAGTTCAGGGGCTTCGCCCAATGGTGTTCAGCCAGGACTCGCGCAGGACTAGGTGTGCCATTGATGTGGCATGGGCGTCCCGCCCATGTGCATGAGCCTCGTCGATCACGGGCGAGACGCCCGTGCCACACGCGGCAGGTCGTGTTTAGCTGAACAGGCGGCGGGCCCTGGACCCGGCCGCAAACGACACGGCGGTGGTCCGCTTGCGCGAACCACCGCCATTGTGCGTCACGGGAAGCAGGCTAATTGCTGCCGGCGAGGACCCCGTACACGGTGTCGGGCATGGCCTTGGCCAACGCGGCCATGCCGTCGCGGCCAGCGGCCTGTTCCTTGGGTTTGCTTGAACCGGTCAGGCGCTTGCACTCCATATAGACCGAACGCGCTTTCAGCTCCTTCTTGATGACCGGGTCCTTGCCGAGTTCCGACAGGCGGCTCTTCAAGGCCTTGAGATCAAGACCGTCGAAGCGGCGGGACAGCCCCTCCAGCTTCTCGTAGGCCGCGAAACCTTCGCCTGCGGCAGCCAGGCCAGCCTCCAGCGCAGTGGTCGCCGAGGTGATCACCAGTTGGGACTGCTCGCCGACCGCGTTCTTGCGCTTGGCGGCACCGACCAATTCCTTGAGCGCCCCGGGCACCAGCCCGCGGTTGGCCTTCCACCACACTTCGATGACCCCGGCCTCGGTCAGGCCCTCGACCGGGATGGCATGGGTGCCACCGGTCAGTCCCTTGAGGAAGGGCAGGGGCTTGCCCTTGCCGTAGGTTTCAGCCGTGCTGACGGTCTGCAGCGTGCCGTCAGGCTTCAGCAGTTCCGTCCACATCGTGGTCTTCTTGCCGACCCCGTTGGGATTGTTCGGGTCGTAGGCGCCGAGCGTGCGCTCGATGCCCTTCGACTTCAGCAGATCGGCCATCGCCTGCGGCTCGAAGTGCGGCGAGGTGACGATCACCCACACCGGCACCTTCTCCTTCTCAATCCAGTCCACCGCTTCTTTGACGCCCTCACCGAGGGACGCGACGCAGTGGGGTCAATGACCCGAGAATTGGTAGAGGAGGACGTGCTGTCCGGCGAAATCGGCGCTCGTACGCGAGACGCCGTCGCTGAACTGGAGCCTGGCGATCGGGTCGGCGGCGGCTAAGAAGCCGGCGACGACCAGCGCGAGACAGAGTCGGGCGAATATGGCCATATATCGATTATGGACAGCACGCCGACCAAGACAAGAAACAACCCGCCTCGTATCGCACGCCCGTGCGGGTAGCGCCAGACGGGGATTTGAGCCGCATGCCGATCGACTAGGGTCCGCCATGCCCGCCATCAATCTGCCCCGCCGCCGTGAAGTCATGAAGCGCTCGATCGCGCTCGGCCACTGCATCTGCGATCCGCGCCTGGGCTGCCCCTGTCCGACCCTGAAGAACGAGGACCGCTGCCCCTGCGCCGGCGAAACCGCGCCGGAACCACCCGCCGATGCCGTGATCCGGCTGACCCAGAGCGTCAAGGCGGCGGGCTGCGGCGCCAAGATCGGCAAGGCGCAACTCGCGAGCCTGCTCGGCAACCTGCCGGTGATCGATGATCCGCGCGTCCTGATCGGGTCGGCGGCCGGCGACGATGCCGCCGTGCTGCGCCTGGACGGGTCGCGCGATGACCTGGTGCAGACCGTCGATGTGCTCTCGCCGCCGGTCGATGATCCCTACAGCTACGGCCGCATCGCCGCCGCCAACGCCCTGTCCGACATCTGGGCGATGGGCGGCCGCGCGGAATGCTCCCTGTCGGTGGTCGGTTGGCCGATGCACGACCTACCGCCCAGCGCGCTGGCCGAGGTGCTGCGCGGCGGGGCCGAGGCGATGCGCGAGGCCGGCGTGCCGGTGGTCGGCGGGCAAAGCGTCAACGCCGCCGAACCCTTCGCCGGCTACAGCGTCACCGGCACCGTGGCCGCCGGGCGCGCGATCCGCAATCAGGGCGCGCAACCGGGCGATGTGCTGGTGCTGAGCAAGGCGCTGGGCGGCGGGTTCCTGGGGTTCGCGCAGCAGATCGGCCTACTCGCGCCCGAGCACCTCGCCGCCTGGACGGCGCAGATGGCGGCCTTCAACCGCGCCGCCGGCGAGGCCATGGCGCGGCATGGCGCGCATGCCGGCACCGATGTGACCGGCTTCGCCCTGCTCGGCCATGCGATCGAGATCGCCATGCGCTCGCCGTGCGATCTGGTCATCGATTTCGATCGCCTGCCGATCCATCCCGGCGTCCAGGACCTGGCCCGCCGCGAGGTGTGGCCGGGAGCCCTGGAGCGCAACCGCGAGGCAGTCGCGCCCGAGCGCCTTGACCTCGCCGGTCTGAGCCCCGCCCAGATCGCCGTCCTGTTCTGCCCCGAGACCTCGGGCGGCATCCTCGCCTTCCTGCCCGCCGATGCGGTGTTTGGCTACCGTGCCGACTGCGCCACCGCCGGGGTGGCGACCAGCGTGATCGGCGAGGTCGTGGCCGGCACCGGGCGCATCCGCGTCACCACCAGCGATGCCGCCGCGTGGTCGCCGCTGGGCATCCCGAAATCTAAGGCTCCGGCGCCGACCGCCGCCAAGCTGGCGGCCATGGAAAAAGCTGGAGGCTGGAAGCTGGAGGCTGGAAGCGTGGCCATCCAGGACCTCGCTACCATCGCAGATCCTGCACATCGCCTCGCCACTGCGATCGCCGCCGCTCCTCCAGCCTCCAGCCCCCAGCCTCCAGCCCTCCTCCCCGAGACACCGTGCTGCGCCGAACCGCCCGCCACGGCCAACGCCATGGCCCCGCTGCCTACCGTCAGCGGCCTGCCGCCCGCCGCCGCTGCAGCGGCCTTCACCGCCTACATGCAGGCGGTGACCGCGCCGGGCGCCCTCGACGCGCGGACCAAGAAGCTGATCGCGCTGGCCCTGTCGGTGGCCGGGCGCTGCGAACCGTGCGTCGGCATCAACGCCGAGGGCGCGCAGAAGGCCGGCGCCGACCAGGCGCAGATCGCCGAAGCAGTGGCCCTGGGCATCGCCTTCGGTGGCGCCCCGACCGCGATGTTCTACAACGGCCTGCGGAAATAACCGCATGGACACCGACCTGCTGCGCCGCATCCCAGCCGCCGGCACACTGCTTAACCGACCGCCGGTGCAGGCCTTGGTGGCCGCGCACGGCCACGGCCTGGTGCGCCACTGCCTGCGCCTGCTGCTCGACGAGCTGCGCGCCGCCGCCAAGGCCGGTTCAACACCGCCCGCCGCCGAGGAGCTGGAGCGCGAACTCACCGCGCGCGTCCGGCGCATCGCCGTGCCCGCGCTGCGCCGCGTGGTCAACGCCAGCGGCGTGCTGCTGCACACTGGCCTGGGCCGCAGCCCATTGTGCGATGAGGCGGTGGCGGCGCTGACCGCAGCCGCCGGCTACAGCGCGGTGCAGGCCAGCCTGGGCAGCGGCGACCGCAGCCTGCGCGAAGAACGTATCGAGCGCATGCTGTGTGAGCTGACTGGCTGCGAAGCGGCGACCGTGGTCAACAACAACGCCGCCGCGACCATGCTGATGCTCGCGACGCTCGGAGGCGGCCGCGAGGTGGTGGTGTCGCGCGGCCATCTCGTCGAGATCGGCGGCAGCTACCGCATGCCCGATGTCATGGCCATGAGCGGCTGCACCCTGGTCGAGGTCGGCTGCACCAACCGCACCCACCTGCGCGACTACGAACGCGCGATCACCCCGCAGACCGCCGCGCTGCTGCATGTCCACACCAGCAACTACCGCATCCGCGGCTTTGCCGGCACGCCCGGCATTGCCGAGCTGGCGGGCCTGGCCAAGGCCAAGGGCGTGCTGGCCCTCGACGACATCGGCAGCGGCGCGCTGGTGCCGCTCTCCACCGTCGGGGTCGAGGACGAACCGCTGGTCGCAGCGAGCATCGCAGCCGGGGCCGAAATCGCCTGCTTCAGCGGCGACAAGCTGATCGGCGGCCCGCAGGCCGGCATCCTGGTCGGCAGCCGCGCCGCCATCACCCGCCTGCGCGCCAACCCCTACGCGCGCATGTTCCGCGTCTGCAAGCTGACCCTCGCCGCCCTCGAGGCGACCCTGGTGCACTACCTCAACGGCACCTGGCGCGAGGCCATCCCGTTCTGGGCTATGGCCTCGCGGCCGGCCAGCGAGATCGCTGCCGACGCTGCGGCCCTGGCGGCGCGCTGCGCCGACATCTCCGGCCTGCGGGCGCGGGTAGTCGAAACGGTGGCCTTCGTCGGCAGCGGTTCGGCGCCCGACGAGGGCATCGCCAGCGCCGGACTGCGCCTGAGCGCCGTCGGCATCGAGGCCGGCGAGCTGGCCAGACGCCTGCGCACCGGCGAACCAAGCGTTTTCGTGCGCCTTGAGGACGGTGCCTGCATCGCCGACTGCCGCACCCTGCGCCCGGGTGACGCCGAGCAGTTGCTGGCGGCTCTGCGTCGGGCGATGGGGTGATGGGCTGGAAGCTGGAAGCTGGAAGCTGGAAGCTGGAAGCATGATCCATCCACGGCTTCTCGTTCCTGTCGCCCCTCCAGCCTCCAGCCTCCAGCGTCCCCTACACCGCCACCATAGCGTGCATACGCATCCACTCGGGGCCGTGCCAGCCGCCGACGGTGGCGACTTCGCGGCTGAACGAGGCGCCGGTCATCGCCTCGCGCAGGACGCCCGACACGCTGCCGCCCTTCACCGCGATGCGTGAGCCATCGGGGGCGTTCCACCAGCCGAAGCGGATCTCGCCGGAGAAGGCGCCGGTGTCGTGGCGCGGATGGAACTCGCTGAAGCGCACCACCTCCAGCGAGCCGTGGCGCAGTTCGGCGGCGCCATGCCGGCCGGGCGGGGCGACCAGGGTGGCGAGCTGCCCGCGCGGCTGGCGCTCAAGCACCTGCATCCAACGCCCGGCACCGTGCAGCGCGGTCAACACGCCGTCCTGGATGAAGTCCTGGCGGCAGGCGGCGTAGCCGTGCTCGTCGAAGCGGTAGGCGGCGAGGCTGGGGACGATCGCATCGCTGCTGAGATTCAGGCGGTCGCCGCCGCACGGCTCGACCACCGGGGCGTCGAGGGTCAGCGCGGCGATGTTGCGCACATGCTGGGCGGCATCGGCATGCGCGGCGTACCAGCCCATCAGCCCGGCCAGATACTCGCCGCCGATCAGCACCGGCAGGCGGCCGGCTGGCGGCGGACCCGCCGCAGCACCGTCGCGCAGGCAGTCGGCGGCGTCGGCGACGCGCTCGGCCAGGCGCAACTCGCCCAGTGAGGCTGCCTCACAGCGGTCGTAGTATTCGCTCTCCTCGCCGTTGGCGCCGCGATGCAGCAGCACGAACTCGGCGTAGCAGCGCGTGCGCCGCTCGGACAGGTCGAGGCCACGGTGGTTGACCAGGCGACGGTCGTCGATGCTGGCGAACAGCTCCAGCGCACTCGGTCGCGTCCACGGTGCGGCATGCACCGCATCGCCGAACAGGGCGATGTTGCCATGCAGCGCCTGGCCGGGATCGCGCGTGATCTGCTGGTCGGCGAGGAAGTCGGTGGCGGTGGCCATCTGCGCCCCGGTAGCGGCGCCACCGGCGACGTTGCAGGCGACCACGCCACCGCGCCAACCCGCCGCAGCGCCATTGTCACCCGGACCGGGCAGCTTCCACGCGCGGTTGGGCGCCGACTGCGCGCTGGTCACCGCGGCGTCCAGCAGCACGCGCAGGTCGGGGCCGCCATGCACCGGCGTGACGGTGAAGCCAGCCTCGCCCTGCGTCCCATCCGGGTTCGGCGGCAGGGCTATCCACACCTGCCAGCGCACCGACGAGGCCTCGCGCTCGCTCTCGGGCTTGAGGAAAGTGAGATAACGCTCGAAGCGGCGGCTGCGCCGTTCGGTCACCTGCCACTGGGCGATCTCCGAGCGGCCAGCGAGGACATTCTGGATGAGGCGCAGGTCCATCAGGCCACCACCGCTTTCAGGCGCAGGGCCGGTCCGCCGTCCGTCACCTTGACCCACTCCTTGTAGCCCTTGCCGCACATGCCGAGGCTGGCCTCGACCACCTCGCGGCCGACGCCGCTGACCGACTGCAGCAGGCGCGGCACCGAGCCAGTGACGACAACCGGACTGAAGACCTTGCCGGTCAGGCGACCGTCGATGATCTCCTCCGCCATCGCGCCTTCGAGCTGGATGCCCCAGCCCTTGGGGTCCTCCATGCCGTTGCTGGGATGGGTGAGGAAATAGCCGCGCCGCACCGCACCGATGAGCTGCTGCGTGGTCGCATCGCCCGGCCCGAAGAAGGTGTTGGTCATGCGCGTGTAGGGCTTGTGGTCGTAGCTTTCGCGCCGGCCGTTGGCGGTCTTGGCGACCTGCTGACCGCGACGGGCCAGTTCGGCCTGGCTGTGGCGGTCATTGAGCCCGGCGACCAGCACGCCCTTCTCGACAATACGCGTCGGACTGGCGAGCACGCCTTCGTCGTCGAAGAAGTAGGACGCGGCCCAGCCGTTGCTGGGATCGTCGTACATATCGACCAGCGGCGAGGCCACCGGTTTGCCGAGGAACTCGGCGCCGCGCGCGCGGTCCTTGAGGAAGAGGTCCTGTTCGGTGCCATGGCCGAAGGCCTCGTGCGCGAAGATGCCGGCGAAGTGCCCGTCGAACACGCACTCGTGCTCGCCGGGATCGGGGATGCGCGGGGCACCGAGGATGCGCGGACCGTCGCGCACCACCTCGGCCGCGACCGCTGCCGGATCGGCGAGGCGCTCCCAGCCGCCGATCGCCTCGCGGCCGTGGTGCAACTGCGCCTGCTGGGCGCCATCAGCGAAGATGCCGAGGCAGACCTGGCGCACGCGGTGCAGACGCTGGTGCATCTGGCGGGTGCGATCGACGTACACGACCTCGGCGTGCACATCGCCGACCATGCCGACCGCCTCGCGGCAACGCGGACCAGCCAGCACGGCGGCGCGCAGGGCGCGGGCCGCCTCGATCTTGGTTGCGGCCGACAGGCTGCGTGGGTCGTGCTGCATCGGCTGCTCGAAACGGCGTTCGAGGCGGTCGAGCGATTCGATGCGACGCTCCCAGTCGACATGCGCATGGCGCACCCGGTCGGCCAGACGATGCGTCGCCTCGCGCACCGCTTCGGGACTGGGATCGTCGCTGCTGATCTCCAGGAAGCGGTCGCCGGTCCACGCCGAGAGGGTGAAACCGGCCTCGGGCGGCAGCGGCTGGCACGACACCGAGGCGCTGTCGACGCGCACCTGGGTGCCGGCGTTGCGCCGCGCGTAGGCGCTGGCGTTGGGCGCCAGGCGTTCGAGCGTCGCGACGGCGGTGGCGAGGGCGGGGATGAGGCTGTCCACGGTGGATCCTTGGGCTCAGCGCGCGGCGGTGACCGGCAGGGTGCCGCCGAGCAGGGCTGGGACGGCATCATCCGGAGTGAGCGGCAGGTCGTGGCGATGCAGCACGACGTCGGTGGCGCCGTCGGCCCAGCGCAGGCGCAGGCGGTTCTCGCCAGCCTTCAGCAGCCAGGCAGGCAGTTCGGCGCTGGCCGATGCAGGGAAGCGCACCACATCGCGCTGCCCGTCGGCATTCTCGACGATGACATAGGTGAGACCGACCGATTCGATGTGCGCCGTGCGACCGACCTCGGCCACCAGGCGGGCGCCAGGCGTGCGTGCCGGCATGGCGATCTCACCCTGCCAGGCGAGGGGCCGGTCGTCGGCGGCGATGGCAGGATTGGAGGCCAGGCGCAGGCTGTAGGTGACGCCGGGACGGAAGTCGCCGACCAGGCGCACGCGGCCATCACTGATGCTGGTCTGCAACGGCACGCTGGGCGTGATCGCGATCTCGCCCAGCAGAGCAGCGGGATTCAACGGCACGCGGTTGAGTTGCAGTTCGATGATGCCAGGGCCGAAGGCGGGCAGACTGGCACTGGGCGCCGAGACCGCCACTGCCGGCAGCGTGCGCACGGTGAAGCTCGGCACGCGCTCGCGCGCGAAGCGGAAGCCGCCCAGGGCGCGCAACTCGTCGCTGAACGCCAGGCTGACGGTGGCGTCGGCAGGCAGTTCGCCAGCCGGCGTGAACACGCAGGTGCGGGCATCCTGCCAGGCGCAGGTGCCGGCCCCGGCCGGCGTGACGACGGGCAACGGCGCGGCTGTCCGCGTCGCCTCGTCGAGCGGCAGATTGAGCGTCCACGCCACGCTCTGGCTGCGCGACACGATCGCTCCATCGCTCGGACCGCTGGCTGCCAGCACATCCCTCGGCTGATCCATCCACGCCACGAGCACGCCGACGGCCAGCACCAGGAGTGCGAGCATCGCTGCGGTCGGAAGGTGGCGGGGGCGGGACATCGTGGCGGGCTTGGGCGGGGGTGAGGTCGGGGCGGGGGTGGGTGCGGTGTTGGCGGTCTCGGGCCGGATCGGCGGCGGATCCGGGTCAGGATCCGGTGGTGGCGATGGTGGCACTTCCGCGACAGGTGCGGGCTCGGCGATCACCGGTGCGACCGGCTCGGGTTCCGGCGGCGGCACGACCGCCTGGACGGTCTCCACCACGGCTGACACGACGAGCTGTGGAGCTGGCGCCACGGTTTCCGGGACGACCAGCCTAGCGACCGGCTCGGGGGCCGGCTCCGGAGCACACACGACGGCGACTGGTTCCGGCTCTGGGGCGGGGGCAGGAGGAACCACGACCGGAGCAACGGTGAGGGGTTCCGGCTCGGGAACAGAAGCCATCGCTACCGGTTCCGGTTCCGGTTCCGGTTCCGGTTCCGGCGCAACGGCTACTGGTTCCGGTTCCGGCGCAACGGCGACTGGTTCCGGTTCCGGCGCGGGTTCGGGCTCGGGCACAACGGCGACTGGTTCCGGTTCTGGCGTAGCGACGACCGGCTCCGGTGCCGCCGCGATCGCGACCGGTTGGGCTTCGGGATCGCTTGGCGCAGCCCGGGCAACCGGGGCTTCCTCGGCCTGCGGCACAGGCTCGGGTGGTGCTTCCGGCGCTGCGATCGGTACGACCAGCGGCGCACCGGCCTCGGGCAGCGGCAGCACGATGGGTGCCCCCGGCAACGGGTCCGGGATCACGACGCCCAGCGGCACGACCTCGAAGCTGGGCGGGGTCGGCCCGTCGGCGGTCGGCTGCGGACCCTGCGGCGTCATCTGCGGAGCGCCGGCGGCGGGATCGGGGATCGGCGGCGGAGCCTCGATGGCGGGTTTGACAACCTCGGCCACCGGCCGGGGACGCGGCGGGGCTCGCTTCGGCTTGGGCGGCTCGTCGGGCTTGGCGACCACCTCCACCACCACAGGTGGCGGGGGTGGTGGTGGCGGGGCAGGCTTGACCACGCCCGGTGGCAACGGCTCGCCGGGATGCGTCTCCTCCCACCAGGCGATGAAGCCGAGTTCGAGATCGGAAGCGCGGCCGAGCAGGCGCTCGACCCCGATCTCGCTTTCGAGGTCGCGCAGGAAGCGCTGCTCCTCGTTCTCGACCGCCGGCTCGGCCTCGTCGCCGGTCTTCTCGTCCTCGATCTCGGCGGCGCTGCCGCCGCGCGGTTGCCAGGTGACCAGGGGCGGCCGGCGCTGGCGCTTGGGCAGCTGCTCGGCCGGGCCGGGGTCGCCACCCGCGATGGCGCGCTCGTCCTCGGGCCGGAAGCGCAGGTGGACGTCGCCGTACTGCTCTTCCTGGCGCACCGTCAGCATGCGCTGACGCGTGCCTTCGAGGATCGCCATGACGATGCCGACCCGGGCGATCAGGCCGTCATCCAGGGCGAAGAGCTCGGACATGCGACCTTCGCCACGGCTGCGCATCGATTCGACGACCTGGGCGATGCGCACGCCCATCGGCACATCATCGACGATGACGGTGCGCGGGCCGAGACTGTCGATGCGCTTGAGCAGATCGAACCACAGGTTGGCCAGCGTCCCGGCCCCGACGTCCTTCAGCTCCCAGGCATCGACCTCGGCCGGATCGTCGGGCACCACCTCGCGATGACCTCGTTCGTGACGCAGGCGGCGCTCGTCGTCGCGGCGGTCGAGATCGAAGGCCGCCTCCTTGGCGGCGCGATAGACCAGCAGCTTGCGGATCAGGCCGGCGCGCGGGTCGAACTCGTCCTCGCCGTCGTCCTCGACCTCGGTGCCCTCGGGCGGCGGGGCGACCTGGCGCGCCTTGATCTCCAGCAGGGTCGCGGCCATGACCACGAAGTCGCCGGCGGCTTCGAGGTCGAGGGTGGTGCCGGCCGCCGCCGCGACCCAGGTCGCGAACTGGTCGGCGATGGTGGTGATCGGCAGATCTTTGATGTCCACCTCGGTGCGGCGCACCAGGTAGAGCAGCAGATCCATCGGGCCGCTGAACTGGTCGAGGGCGACGGTGATTCCGACATCCCCGGCCGGCGTCGACTCGTCGGTCGGCGGCGGGGCGGGCGGCGCAGCAGTGCCGTCAGGGCCCTCGGGCATGGCGGGATGCTAGGAGCGTCGGAGCGGGGGGGAAGGCCCCCGACCTCTATTCTTCGCCAGCGTCGTAGCCCCGGGCGGGATAGGCGCGGGGGTCCTCGAACACCGCCCGGCCGGAATCCCCGGCCATGGGCATGGCGCGGTCACCAAAGGCTCGGCCGGAGTCGTCATACAGGAACCGGCCCAGGGCGCCCTTGAAGTCCTTCCACTCCTTGCCGGCATAGGAGATGAAGCGGCGCATCGAGGCCTGCAGTTCGGCAGCGTCCTCGCGCGGGTTCTCAATCAGGGCGATGCGCAGGTCCTCGCGCAGCAGGATGCCGAGACCGATGTTGGAACGCCACCAGCGACGCACATCGGCACCCAGCGGTCCGCACTCGCGTTCATAGACGATGAAGAAGCGGTCGACGTCGGCGATCAAGGCCGGCAGCAGGTCGATCTGGTGGTTGGCGAAGCGGCCCAGGTCGTCGATCAGTTTCAGCGTATCCTCGTGGATCCCCTCGCCGAAGCGCACGATCTCGTTGCCCAACGCGGTAAGCTCCTGGGGCGGCAGTTGGGCCCAGCGGTAGACATCGGCGATCAGGCGCGGTGGCATGGCGCCGGCCTCATAGGCCCACCACTGCTTGAGGTCGGCCACCAGGTAGTTCGCTTCGAGGGCGCGGGCGGCTCGGAAGCGACGCAGGTCCTCGCGCATGCGTTGACCCTGAACGCGCTCGATCGACATGAAGTTGTCCGTACTCGACACCAGGCGGCGCCATTCGCGTTCGCGCCATTGCAGGAAGGTGAGCAGGTCGACCTGCAGGTTGCCCGCCTCCCAGCCGAGGCGCTCGTAGGCCTCGCGCAGTTCGCGGCGCAACGGCAGCCATTCGCGGTCCTGCCATTCGACGAACATCGCGACGTCGCGGACCAGGCCGGCCCATTCGAATTCGGCATGCTCGAAGAAGAGCACGATGTCCTTGGTCAGCTTCGGGAAGTTGCGGATCTCGTAGCCGTAGAAACGCGCCGCATCGAGAGTCAGCTGCTCGATGGTGCCCCATTCGTAGGCGATCAGCACCGCCAGGTCGTCGCGCAGCCGCCACCATTCGCGATGCCGCCAGGCGAAGAAGGCGGCAGCATCGTGCGGCATCTCACTGGCGACACCCAGCTCAGCGCGGCCGTAACGGGCCAGATCACGCGTGATCTGCTCGACCTCGGCCCCGCGCGCCTGGCGGAAGCGGCGCAGGTCGTCGCGCACCTCGTTGCGTTCCGCCTGGCTGCCGCATCCGCTGAGGATGAGCAGCGCCAAACAGGCGAGCAGGCACGCGAGAACACGAGGCATGCTGGCATGTTCAGCGTCCATCGCCCCGGACCAAGCTGGCGGATTGCCCGTTCCATCCCGTGTGTGAAAGACGACGGGGATGGTGATGGTTGCGTATCCGTTCCAACCACTATCGTCCGCCCCCGCACAGCTGGACCCCGGGAGCAGGAAGCCTCCGAATCTGGTCAGGCCTTGACGGGAGCAGCCATAAGGTGGCGGCCAGCGTCCCGGGTCATCTGGCTGTGCATTTCTCCGACCTGGCCCGCCGCATTGCGGCGGGCCAGGTCATTTCCGGACCACGCATGACCGATCCGCTCGTTGCGATGCTCCATGCCGCGCTGGGGGCAGTCGAGCCCGGCAACGCGGTGCGGCGGCACCTGCGCCGGGATGGTGGACGCCTGGTCCTCAGCGACGGCCGCTCGCTGCCGCTTGGACGGCGCACCGTCGTGGTCGGCGCCGGTAAGGCCTCGGCACCGATGGCCGCCGCCCTCGAGGACCTGCTTGGCCAGGACCTGGATGCTGGCGTCGTGGTGGTGAAACATGGGCATACCTGTCCATTGCAGAAGATCCGGCTGATCGAAGCCGGGCATCCGGTGCCCGACGACCAGGGGCTGGCCGGGGCCACAGCCCTGATGCAGGCGGTGAGCGGACTCACGTCCGATGACCTGGTGATCTGCGCCCTGTCGGGCGGGGCCAGCGCCCTGCTGCCGGCTCCGGTCGCCGGACTGGATCTCGCGGACAAGCAGGCCGTCACCCGGTTGCTGCTCGCCAGCGGTGCCGACATCCAGGCGGTGAACACCGTGCGCAAGCATCTCTCGCGCCTCAAGGGTGGCCGTCTGGCGGTGCAGGCCGCCCCGGCTCCGCTCCTGACCCTCGCCATCTCGGACGTGATCGGTGATGATTGGGGGACGATCGGCAGCGGTCCGACCGTAGCGGATCCGACCACCCTGGGCGAGGCGCAAGCGGTCTGCCGCGCCGCCGGCATCTGGGACGCCCTGCCGCCAGCCGCCCGCACGGCGCTGTGCGATCCCCGGCATGAGTCGCCCAAGTCCGATCACGCCTGCTTCACCACCGCCAGCTGTCTGCTGGTCGCGAGCAACGCCCTGGCCCTGTCCGCGATCGCGGCCGCCTGTCCGGATTACGGTTTCCGGGCCCAGCTCGATCCCGCCGTTCTGCACGGCGAGGCCGCCGAGGCTGCCCTCCGCTTCGTCGCCCAGGCGGCGGAACTCGCCCGGGCCGGCCGGGCGACAGCCCTGATCGCAGGCGGCGAGACCACGGTCACGCTGGGCGCGCACCCCGGCCTGGGTGGTCGCAACCAGGAGTTCGCCCTCGCCGCCGCCCTCGCGCTCGAGCGCCTGGACCCGAGCCTGTCCCGCCGCATCCGCATCCTGGCGGCCGGCACCGACGGTAATGACGGCCCGACCGATGCGGCCGGTGGCCTGGTCGAGGCCACTACGGCCGCCCGCATGCGCCAGGCCGGGCGCGACCCGCAGCGCGACCTGCTGTCCCATGACGCCTACCCATGCCTGGCCGCAGCCGGGGCCCTGCTGCGCACTGGGCCGACCTGCACCAACGTCATGGACGTCGCGATCGCGCTGATCGCGGCGTGACTGCCGCCGCCGCCACATAGCCTGCGCCCAACGAGGGAACGATGCTGCGAGAAATGCTGATCGGCAAACTGCACCGGGGTTCGGTCACCGAGTGCCGCATCGACTACGAAGGCAGCCTAACGGTCGACCAGGATCTCATCGACGCCGCCGGCATGCTGCTGCACCAGAAGGTCCAGGTGCTGGACATCGACAACGGCGCCCGCATCGAGACCTACCTAATCGCCGGCGAGCGCGGCAGCCGCCACATCATGGTCAACGGCGCCGCCGCCCGCCTGTTCCACAAGGGCGACCGCGTCATCGTCTGCGCCTACGGCATCTGCGACGAGACCGAGGCCCGCACCCTGGTCCCCAAAGTCGTCCTCCTCGACGCGGCCAACAACCAGATCTGACCCGTCATCGTCGATCACGGGCGAGACGCCCGTGCCACATGCGCCGTAACGCAAAGACCCCGGTATCCACCGGGGTCTTGTCTTTCCTATAAGGTCCAGCGCGCCAGCGCTGGCGGCCGCCAGGGGCGCGGGCGGCATACAATCGGCGCAGCCGATGCCGCCCTGGTTTCCGAGCGCAGCGAGGAAACCAAGCCCCGCCCGTGGCCGAGGGGCAGGCCCCCGGTCGTCCGGGGGCCGTGGGGACGCAGTCCCCAAGCAGAAAAACCAGCGCGCCAGCGCTGGCGGCCGCCAGGGGCGCGGGGCGGATACAATGGGCGCTAGCCCATCCGCCCCTGGTTTCCGAGCGCAGCGAGGAAACCAAGCCCCGCCCGCGGCCGAGGGGCAGGCCCCCGGTCGTCCGGGGGCCGTGGGGACGCAGTCCCCAAGCTTACTGCGGCTTGTAGTCGAGTCCCACCGAAATCACGAAGTCCCCACCATCCTGGCCGCCATTGCGGAAGTTGTTACGGATTTCCTGCGACAACCAGAACGACGCCTCGGTCTCGACGAAGGCGTACACGTCCTGCACAAACACCGGGGTGGTGATGCGAGCGCCGGCGGCCAGGGTGGTGAGACCCGTGCTGTCCTTGCCGCCGATCGTGTTGCGGTATTCGCTGTCGGCGAAGTTCAGTTTCTGCCACAGGGCGATGTCGAGTGAGTTGTACTGGATGAACTCGCGGCCACCGATACCGCCGCGCGTGGCGCGCCACTCGCTGCTGATGTTCTGCTCGATGCCGGCGCCGACTTCGACGCCTTCGATCGGCAGGGCCAGCCAAGCATCAGCGCCAAACCAGCGCTGCTTGCCCTTCAGGTAGTTGCGGTAGCCAGGCACATCATACGAACGCTGGTGCGGATAGGTGATCCAGGTGAAGTGCGGAATGATCTGCAGCAGGGGGATCGAGGTGTCGCGCGGGTCGCGGATCTCAAGGGCCCAGTCCAGCTTGAGTTCAGCACGCTGCCACTGGCCGGGGCTGGTGTGGGAGCCCGGACGGCTGACGTCCGGAGCCTGGCCGAGCGACCAGTCGGTGTTCAGGGCGATGCCGAGGCCGTAGGCGCGGAACTGGCCGTCGAGGCCGAGGGCGGCATCGTCATGCACCACGCGGTAGTCATCGGTGATCTTGCTCTGCAGCGACGCTTCGAGACCGACATAGTACTCGGGGGTGCTGCCGGGGGCGGCACCGAGCACCAGCGGAGCGAAGGCGAACTCGTGGTCCAGGGCAGCGGCGGAGCCGGCAGCGCAGAGGGCGAGGATCGCGGGGACGAGACGGGAGGCGGAGCGAGTCATGCGTCGTCTTCCTTGGGGGAGCGGGAAAGGAGCTGATGCACGGCCTGGGCGACCGGGACGGACTCCCAGATGACGGAGGCCACCTGGGATGCGATCGGAAGTTCGACGGCCACACGCCGCCCGAGCTCGACCGCCGCTCGGCAGGTCCATGCACCTTCGGCCACGGTGCTTGATTGGGATAGAAAGTCCATGGGGTTTTGCCCGCGCGCCAGCGCCAGCCCCAGGGCACGGTTGCGACCGTGCGGGGCATAGCAGGTGGTCATCAGATCGCCGACCCCGGCCACTCCGGCGAAGGTCGCATCCTGGGCGCCCAGGGCCCGGCCCAGGCGGCGCATCTCGGCCAGGCCGCGGGCGACCAGGGCGGCGCGCGCGTTGTCGCCCAAGCCCAGCCCCTCGCACATGCCGCTCGCCACCGCGATGACGTTCTTGAGTGCCCCGCACAGTTCCACTCCCAGCAAGTCGCTGGAGGTGTAGATGCGCAGGCGCTGGCCGTGCAGCACCTCGACCAGGCGTCGGCAGGCGGCGGCGTCGCCGGCGGCGACCAGGCAGGCAGGCAGGCCACGCAGCACTTCGATGGCATGGCTGGGCCCAGAGAGGACTGCGACCGGCCGGCCGGGCAGCTCGGCGGTCAGGATTTCACTGACCCGGGCCAGCGAGCCCTGCTCGAGGCCCTTGGCCAGGGATACCACCGGCACGGTCGAGATCGCGGCCGACAGTTCGCGCGCCTGGGCGCGGGTATGCTGGGTCGGCACGCCCCACAGGATGAGGTCGGCGCTACGCAGGCGCTTGGGATCGGAGACGATCTCAACGGCGGCAGGCAGCGGCAGGCCGGGCAGCTGGGGATGCTGGCGGTCGGCGGCGATGCGCGCCGTCTTGGCCGGATCACGGCCCCACAGCAGGACCGGCTCGCGAGCGGCGATCAGACAGGCGGTGGCCGTGCCCCAGGATCCGGTGCCGACGACGGCAATCACCCGAAAAGCCGCATTTCACAAGGAGGAACAAAGGCAACAGAGCTCGCAACGACACATTGCGAGCGATAGGACAGATACGATTCGCGGGAGTGATCGGCTGTGTTCCACGTCATGTCGCCTCCGTTACCTTCGTTCCTCCGTGTGAATCCGGATGCGATCTCCAGGATCACAGGTCTGGCAGAGCCTTCGGATCGGTGGGATCAGGCGCCGCCGGTTCGGGGACGGTGCCACCGTCAGGATCGGTACGCCGGGCGCGGCTGATGATCTCGTCCATACGGTCGCGCTTCTGCTCGCGGTCATCGAACAGCAGGCGCAGGTCGGGAACCAGGCGGGTGCGCACCGCCGGGGCGAAGCTGCGCCGCAGATGCGGACGGGCGCTTTCCAGGGCGTGCTCGGCCAGCTTGCGCTCGCGCATGCCGCCCAGCACCGTCCAGTAGGCGGTGACCAACTGCAGATCGCCGGTCAGTTCGACCCGGGTGATCGTCACCAGGCCCATGCGCGGGTCGTCGAGCCCGCGCACCGCGGTGGCGATCTCGCGGTGCAGGAGCGAGGCGAGGCGCTGCTGACGGGTCGGAGCGGACATGGGGTAGCTTAGAGCTTAGAGCTTTGAGCTTTGGGCTTTGAGCCCGAAGCGGTGCGTGATTATTGGATTGCTGTGCAGCATAGGAAAAGTTCAGCGCAAAGTGAATGGTCTGCGGACTCTAAGCTCTAAGCTCTAAGCTTAGGAGGCGGCAGCCTTCCTCGGCACCTTTTCCTTGAGGTAGAACTCCATCAGGTCGCCTTCCTTGATGTCCTGGAAGTTCTCGACCGTCAGGCCGCACTCGAAGCCCTCGCGGACCTCCTTGACGTCCTCCTTGAAGCGCCGCAGCGAGCCGACCTTGCCGGCATGGAGGATGTTCGAGTCGCGGGTGATGCGCATGAAGGCGTCGCGGCGCACCAGGCCGTCGACCACGCGCAGACCGGCGACCATGCCCGTCTTGCTGATCTGGAAGGTCGTCTTCACCTCGGCGTGACCGATGATGTTCTCGCGCGTCTCGGGTTCGAGCATGCCGGCCGCGGCCAGCTTCAGCTCGTCGAGCAGCTCGTAGATGATGGTGTAGCTGCGGATGTCGACGCCGTTGTCGTCGGCGATCATGCGCGCCTTCGAGTCGGCGACGACGTGGAAGCCGATGACCGTGGCCTTGGACGCGACCGCCAGGGTCACGTCGCTGCTGTTGATGCCGCCGACGCCGCTGTGGATGATCGCGACGCGGACATCCTGGCTGGTCAGGTCGTTGATCGTCTTCTGCAGCACTTCCAGCGAGCCGCTGGCGTCGGCCTTCACCACCACGCGCAGCTCCTTCTTCTTCGATTCGGCGATGTCGCCGAGGATCGAGCTGCTGGTGATGTTCTTGGCCTTGGCCATCAGTTCGCGGTCGCGGTTCTTCTGCCGGCGGACTTCGGCTGCCTCGGCAGCCTGGGCGAGGTCCTCCATCACCCGGAAGCTGTCGCCGGCGCGCGGCATCTCGTCGAGGCCGATGATCTCGGCAGCGGTCGAGGGTCCGGCGATCTCGGCGCGCTCGCCCTTCCAGTTGGTCAGGCTGCGCACGCGGCCATAGGCCGCACCGGCCAGCACGACATCACCGATCGCCAGCGTGCCACGCTGCACCAGGAAGGTGGCGGTGACGCCCTGGCCTTCGCTGCGGTTGGCTTCGAGCACGGTGCCGGAGGCGGGGGCGAAGTGGTTCGCCTTCAGTTCCTTGACGTCGGTCTCGAGCGCGAGACGCGAGAGCAGGTCCTCGATGCCGACGCCGGTGATCGCGCTGGTGCGCACGACGCCGATCTCGCCGCCCCATTCCTCGGCCTGCAGACCCTGCTCGGCGAGCTGGCGGATGACGCGCTCCTGCGCCTGCGGGGTGGCCTCGGGCTTGTCGCACTTGTTCATCGCCACGACCACCGCGACGCCGGCGGCCTTGGCGTGGTTGATCGCCTCGATGGTCTGCGGCATGCAGCCGTCCACCGCATCGACGACGATGACCGCGATGTCGGTCACCTTTGAACCACGCGCGCGCATCTCGGTGAAGGCCTGGTGGCCGGGGGTGTCGATGAACGTCACCTCCATGCCGTTGGGCGCGGTCACGGTGTAGGCGCCGATATGCTGGGTGATGCCGCCGGCCTCGCCGGCCGCGATCTCGGTCTTGCGGATCGCATCGAGCAGGCTGGTCTTGCCGTGGTCAACGTGGCCCATGATGGTCACGATCGGCGGACGCGGGGTCAGGTCCTCGGGCTTGTCGGCGGTGATGACCTGGGTCTCGGCCTCGATCTCCTCGTCGAGATCCTTCGGCTCGGTGATGGTCACCGTCTTCTTGAATTCCTGGGCCAGCAGCTCGACCTCGGACTTGCCGAGCACCGAGTTGATGTTGGCCATCACGCCGGCCATGAACAGCTTGGCGATGATCACGCTGACCTTGACGCCGCCGGCCTCGGAGAACTCGCGCACCGTGCACGGCACGGCGATCGAGAACTCGGTGACGCCGCTGATGTCCTCGTCGAGCGACGAGCGCAGGCGGCGACGGGTGAGGTTGCCTTCCTGCTCGTTGGGATCGTCCTTGCCGGGCACCGCACCACGCGCGCCGCCGCGAGCCGGACCGCGGTTGGGACCACCGGGGCCGCGGTTGGGGCCGCCCGGGCCGCGTCCAGGACCGCCGGGTCCGCGACCGGGACCGCCGGGTCCGCGGCTGAGGCCGCCTGGGCCGCCGGGCGTCTTGGTGCGGTCGATGGTGCGGAAGCCAGGACGCTTCGCCGCGGCCTTGGCCTCGGCGACCTTCTTGGCCATCTCCATGTTGCGCTGGATGTTGGCCTGGATGAGGCGGCGGCGTTCTTCGGGCGACAGCGGCTGGTCGGGCAGCACCGGGGTGCCGGCGGCGGGCGCGACGGGCGCGGGCGGCTTGGGTATCGCCTTGATCGTGTGGTCGGCCTTCTCGTGGGTCTGCTTGGCCATCGCGGCCAGCTTCGAGCCGACGCCGGCGACGGTCTTCAGGACCGGGGCGGCAGGCTTGGCGACGACCGGCTTGGGGGCCAGGGCGGGGGCCCGCGCCGGCTCGGGGGTCGGGGCCAGTTCGGGCTGCGACTCGGCGATCGTGGTGAGGGTGGCGGGCGTCTGGGCCGGCGTGGCGGGCACGACGGCGGGCGTCTCGGCGACCGGGGTGACGGCCGGGGCGGCGGCAGGCGTGGCGGGCTGGGCTGCGGCGGCGGCTGCCGCAGCGGCATCGGCGCGCGCGGTGGCCTGGTTCTGCTTCATCGTGGCAAGCTGTTCGGCGATACGCTGGGCTTCGCTCTCGCGGCGGCGCAGCTCGTCCTCGGCGACGATGCGCTGGCGTTCCAGGTCCTGGCGGACGCGCTCGTCCTCTTCCAGGCGCTTGCGCTCGGAGGCCTCGTCGGCCACGCGCTTGGCGTCGTCCTCGGCCTGGCGGCGGGCCAGCTCCTCGGCGTGCTTCTTGCGCTCCTCGATGAGCTTGCGCTCCTCGTCGGCCTTGGCCTTGGCGGCCTCCTCCTCGGCCTTCTTCTTGCGCGTCTCCATGCCCTTCTTGGCCTGGAGCTTCTTCTGGTGCTTCTCTTCGAACTCCTTGGCGATGATCGGAGTGAAGGGCTTGCCGTCGGCGGTCTCGAGGCCGTCGCAGGCCAGGATGCGGGCGACCTCTGCTTCCTTCAGCACCGACTCGGCGCCTTTGGTAAGTTTGATCTTGAGATCGACCTCGACGACCTCGACCAGGAGGTCGAGGGAGAGGTTATGGGCCTTGGCCAACTCGGCGAGCTTCATGCAGTTTCCGTAGGGGCGAACACGATGGCGCGGTTCCGGCCGCGCTCAAGCGGCGGTCTGCGCCGTGTCAGGAGGCCGCCGAGGACGAGGTCGGGGCCGGCTGGGCGGCGGCGGTGGCGGCGGCGGCGATGGCGCGCGCCTCTTCTTCCTGGGCACGGCGCTCGGCCTCGGCGCGCTGTTCAAGCAGCTTCTGCTTGTCGGCGCGCTGCTCGGGGGTGAGCAGCTCTTCGGCCTTGGCGATCAGCTTGGTGGCCAGCTCGAGATCGACCGGGGCGCCCTGCAGGCCCTCGACCAGGCGCTCGGGCACCTGGGCGGCAAGCACCGAGAGGGCGTCGAGGTGGTTGTCGAGGAAGGTCTCGCGCAGGAAGTCGTCGAGCAGCTTGGCGTCGATGAGCAGCTGGAGCTCTTCCGAGCCCTTCTGGCGCTTCTCGGTCTGCGCCTCTTCGCTCATCACGTCGATCTTGTAGCGGGTCAGGCGGGCCGACAGGCGGACGTTCTGGCCGGCCTTGCCGATCGCCAGGGGCAGCTGGTCCTGCGACACCACGACGCGGGCGCGGTCGCGGAAGTGGTCGTAGCTGATGCGCAGGATGCGGGCGGGCTTGAGCGAGTTCTCGATGTACTGCGCCGAGTCCTCGGCCCACGGGATGATGTCGATCTTCTCGCCGCCGAGTTCATCGGTGACCTTGCTGATGCGGCTGCCGCGCATGCCGACGCACGAACCGACCGGGTCGATGCGCGGATCAGTGCTGGCGACCGCGATCTTGGTGCGGCGGCCGGGCTCGCGCACGATGCCCTTCACCTCGATCAGGCCGTCGGCGATCTCGGGGATCTCGGCACGGAACAACTCGCGCACGAAGTTGGCGTGGGTACGCGAGAGGACGATGCGCAGGCGGCTGCCCTTCTTCTCGCACTTCAGCACGTAGGCGCGCACCACCGCACCGGGGCGGTACACCTCGCCGGGCAACTGCTCCTCTTTCGGCATGATCGCCTCGGCGCGGCCGCCCAGGGCGATGATCGCCATGCCGTGCTCTTCACGCATGACCGTGCCTGAGACGACGGTGTGCAGACGGGGTGAGAAGTCGTCGTAGAGGCGGTCTCGCTCGGTCTCGCGCAGGCCCTGCACGAAGACCTGCTTGGCGACGTTGGCGACGATACGGCCGAGCGTCTCGAGATCGACCGGCTTGTCGTCCTCGAAGGCGCGGATCTCGCCGCTCTCGCGGTCGATCGTCACGGTGAAGTCGCCGGTCGCGTCGAAACGCTTCTGGGCGGCCTGCTGCATCGCGCGCTCGATGTGGTCGATGATCACGGATTTGTCGACGCCGCGCTCCTTGGCGAGGGCTTCGACGCGCTGCAGGAAATTGGCGGCGTTGAACATCTGGATCGTCCTAGACGAAAAAAGCGTGAGCCGGAGGGCCCACGCTTCCGGTTTCCCGAAAGGTTGAGACGGCAGGAGGGTATCGTCTTTCGCGGGTGGTCAATGTGGATCCGGCGGGGCAGGGGGAGGGGAGGCGGAAGGCGGAAGGCGGAAGGCGGAAGAGTCGCTTGATGCGTGCGATCGGCATCAGTCCGGTTCACGGGCCAATGCTGCGCCCGGCGGATGGCGACGATCGCGCAACTTGGCAATTCTTCCGCCTTCCGCCTTCCTCCTTCCGCCTTTCGACCTGGGTGTGCTACGCCCCCGCCCCCGGAAATGCCATCGCATCTATGTACGTGTCGTCGAAGCTGGGTTCGATCTTCAGTTCGACCTGGCGGGTCAGCGAGCGGATCGCGGTATAGGCATGATCATCATCATGCAGGGCCAGGCGCGCGCCGAGCAGGGCGCTGTTGCCCGACGGGCTGATGCGCTCGGGGGCGATGGGCAGCAGGCCGATACGCACCGCAGAAACGATGCGCACGTAGTTGCCGAAGGCGCCGGCCAGGAAGACCCGACGCAGGTCGTGCACCGTGCCACCGCGCGCCTTGCACAGCAGATGTATGCCGGCCGCGATCGCGCCCTTGGCAAGCTGCAGCTGGCGCACATCCATGCCCTGCAGGGCGAGGCCGGGCGCCAGCGGCAGGTCGGTGCGGCCGCGCGCCAGTCGCCCCGAGGGCACGATCCAGCCGAGTTCAAGGGCGGCGGCGACCGCATCGACCAGACCACTGCCGCAGATGCCGCGCGGCGCACCGCCACCCAGCACCTCGGGCGCCAGGGCACCGTCCACCGCCTGCACCGCGCCGATCGCGCCGGTCGCGGCGCGCATGCCGATCGAGATGCCGGCGCCCTCGAATGCCGGCCCGGCGGCGGTGCTGGCGCACACCAGGCCATCGCGCCCGCCGCACACCAACTCGCCGTTGGTGCCCAGGTCGATGAGCAGGTTGAGGCCATCGAGACGGTGCAGCCCGGTGGCGAGGATGCCGGCAGTGAGGTCCGAGCCGACGAAGCCGCCGAGGCAGGGCAGGACGCGCACCGGGGCGTCGATGCCCCAGCCGAGATCGCGCGCCTGCAGGTCCAGCAGTCCATCCTCCACCGGCCGGTAGGGCGGGGTGGACAGCGGCGTGACGTCGATGCAACCGAACAGGTGGTGCATCGCGGTGTTACCGACCACCACAACGAGGCGCACCGGGACCGGCGCGAGGACGGCCAGTTCGCCGGCCATGCGGCCCAGTTCGCCGCGCACCAGGCCGGCCAGCTCGGCGGCGCCGCCACGCTTGGCGTGGTCGATGCGCGTCATCAGGTCGGCACCGAGACGGGCCTGCGGATTCAGCGCGGTGCGCGTCGCCAGCACCCGGCCATCGCGGCGATCGACCAACTGGGCGACCAGGGTGGTGGTGCCGAGGTCGATGGCGATGCCGCAGCCGTCACGCGGCGCGACCGTCACCGGGGTGTCATCGGCGAGGACCGGGCTCGACCAGCGCGCCAGCTCCAGGACCAGGCCATCGTACGCCGCCATGCGGCAGCCGAGGCGCCAACCGGCGGCAAGCTGGTCCGGGGTGAACGAGCGCAGGTCGGCCTCGACCGGGGGCGGTGGCACCGACAGCACGCGCACCCGGCAGGCCTTGCACGTGCCGCGCCCGCCGCACGGGAACTCGACCCCATGCGGGAACAGCAGCTGCTGCAGCGGCGTCCCGGCAGCGACCTCGAGTGTGGTTCCGGCGGGCAGCAGGCGGACCGTCGCCATCAGCGATCCTCACCCGATGCAGGCAAGGCGGAAGGCGGAAGGCGGAAGGCGGAAGAGTTGCCAAGCCGGGACGATGGACGCTGTCCGCCTGGATCAGCCCACCGCCCGTTCGGACCCAGGGCGCACGCTAAAGCTGTATCCCCGAGCGCGCAGATCCGCATTTCTTCCGCCTTCCTCCTTCCGCCTTCCGCCTTCGTCGGCCTGCCCGCCCTCACGCTTCCGCCCCGATCAGGCTGCCATCGTAACGCGGCACGATGCGGCTTCCGGGCGGCACGACCAGGAAGCGCTGCTCGTCCCACGGCCCGTTGACCAGGGCCTCGATCCAGGCGGTGTCGCCGGGCATCACCTCCAGGCGCCAGCCCTGGCTGGCGGCGCGACGGGCGGCCTCGGCGCGCACCCCCTCCTGCGGACCAACCCCGGTATCGATGTAGGCCAGACGCTCGTAGTGACGGCATTGCGCCTGCATCTCGTCCCACAGGTAGCGGGCGTTGTCCTCGCCGTACTTCTCCAGCATGCGCCGCCAGGCCGGGTCATCGGCCGGCGGATCCTTGGGCGTGTTGGCCAGCCAGTCGCTGGCGTCGCCGCGAAAGCGCTCGATCCAGCCGATCGACAGCCAGTAGGTGCCAGGGGCCTTGGCGTGCTCGTCGGTGAAGCGCTTGGCCGAGCCGAGCAGGCAGGCGATGCAGTCGTGGCTACGCAGGGCGACCAGCGGAGCGTGGCGCGCCTGCAGGCCGAGGATGCCGTTGTTGCACAGGGCGTAGCCGAGGATCACCGCGTCGTAGCCTTCGGCCGGTACGGCATCGATCGCAGCCTGGATCTCGCGCGCCATCGGCTTGCCGCCCTGGCTGTGCAGGTTGGCGGGCAGGAAGCGGATATCCACGAGGTTGGGCGAGCGCGCCGCTGCGGCGGCCAGTTCACGCGTGAACACGCCGCAGCCGATCGCAGCGTAGCGCTTGGCCACGATGGTCATCGTCAGGCCGGCGCGACCAGGCGCCGGGCCAGGGCGACGGCAGAGCTGGCGTTGTCGCTGTAGCCGTCAGCGCCGATCTCCTTGGCGTAGGCGTCGGTGATCGGCGCGCCGCCGATCATCACCTTGACCTTGCCGCGCACGCCCGAGGCGTTGAGCGCCGCCAGGGTGTCCTTCATCGCCGGCATGGTGGTGGTGAGCAGGGCGGAGAGGGCGATGATGTTGGCCCCCTTCTCGTTCACCGCGGCGACGAACTTGTCGGGCGCGACGTCGACACCGAGGTCGATGATCTCGAAGCCGCCGCCTTCCAGCATCGCGGCGACCAGGTTCTTGCCGATGTCGTGCAGGTCGCCCTTGACCGTGCCGATGGCGACCTTGCCGACCGGCTGCACGCCACTCTTGGCGAGCAGCGGACGGATCAGCTCCATCGAGCCCTTCATCGCGCGGGCCGAGATCAGCAGCTCGGGCACGAAATACTCGTTACACTCGAAGCGGCGGCCGACCTCGTCCATGGCCGGGATCAGCGCTTTGCCGAGCAGGTCGCCGGGGGAGACGCCGGCCTTGATGGCGGCGTCGGTCAGCGCCTTGGCGGTCTTGGCGTCGCCATCGACAACGGCGTCATGAAGGGGCTTGAGATCGGTCATGGTCGGGCTCCTGGCGGAAGGCGTGGTTGCTGGCTGCGATGATAGGTCGGCACACGGACAGACACCTATCTTTTACGATCATGGATGCGACCATTACGATCATGGCCAGGAACCCCGCGCAGTTCACCATCGTCACTGACTTCCCGCCCCGCACCTGCGACACCTCGCCGTCCTTCGCCCGCTCGCTGGCCAGCCTGGCGCTGCCCCAGGTCAGCGCCGCACTCTACGCATGCACCGCCGCCTGGCGCATTCCGCGCCGGCGCCAACGCCATGATCTGCTGCTGCTGCCGCTGGCCGGTCGCCTCAAGGCCGGCATCGATGGGCGCTGGTACGCCCTCTCCCCGCGCCGGCTGCTGCTCGCCCCGCGTGGCAGCTGGGTGCAGGCCGAGGCCGATCCAGCCGCCCCGCCGCGCCTGGCCATCATCGTCCTGCGTGCCGACACCGCGGGCGGGATACCGGTGCAGGTGGCGGCCGGACTGCCGTGGGCGGTGCAGCTGCGCGACGAGGACGGCGTCGAGGCCCTGCTGCTCGCCGCCTGCCGCGAGGACGCGCAGCGCGCTCCTGGCTGGCAGCCGGCCGTGCATGCCCTGGTCATCCAGGCGCTGGTGGCGGTCGCGCGCCGCGCCGGAGCGCGCACCGCCATCCGCAACCCGGCTTCAGCCGGCGCGCTGGCACGCATCAGTCCGGCCCTGGCGGTGATGAGCCAGGACCTCGCCCAGCCGCTGCGTATCCCCGAGCTGGCGCTGGCCTGCGGACTGGGCGCGGTGCAGTTCCGCCGCCTGTTCCGCGCCGCCCTGGCGCGCACGCCGATCCAGCACCTGCACCGCCTGCGTCTGGCCGAGGCGCAACGCCTGCTCGCCGGGGGGGCGCTGGTGCATGAGGCGGCCGAGGCGGTGGGTTACCGCTCCAGCGCCTGCCTCGACCGTATCTTCCGCCGCCTCGCCAACGCCCCGCCGGGGCGCTGGCGGCAGACGGCGCTGGGCCTCACCTGATCGCCGGCACCCCGTCCCACGCCAGGATCAGGGCGCCACGCCGCGCCAGGTCGGCCCACACCGCGATGCGCCGGGCCCCGGGCACGAAGGCCGTGGCATCGACCAGTCCCAGACGCGCGGCCAGGCCACTGCCCTTGGGAAAGCGTTCGAGCGGCAAGGGGGCAGCCTCGCCGGCGAAGGCGCGCGCCCGCGCCACCGCGCTCGCCAGGGTGCCCAGGCCATCAGCCAGGCGCTCGGCGACCGCCTGCTCGCCGGTGAAGACCCGGCCCTGGGCGAGGGTGTCGATGCGCTCGCGGGGCAGGTTGCGGCGCTGCGCGACCAGGCGGCGGAACCGGTCGTCGACATCGGCGATGACCCGGCGATACACCGCCTCGCGCTCGGCCGTCCAGCCGAAGGGCGACATCAGCGCCCCATGCGGCGCGGCCAGTTCGACGTGGCGGCGCACGCCGAGGAGGTCGGCGGCCCCCTGCAGATCGGGGACCATGGCGAAGGCGCCGATCGACCCAGTGATGGTGGCGCGGTGGACGCGGATCTCGCGCGCCGCGCAAGCGATCCAGTAGCCGCCGCTGGCGGCCACGCCATCCATCAGGCAGACCACCGGCTTGGCCTCGTCGAGGCGGCGCACAGCGTGGTGGATGCGGTCGCTGGCGGTGGCATCGCCGCCCGGCGAGTCGATGCGCAGCACCACCGCCGCAACCCGGCGGTCGTCGCGCAACCGGTCGAGCAGGGCGCAAGTGTCGCCATCAGCGACGGTGTCGCCGGGCATCGAATGCTCGCCTGGGATGATCATGCCGGCCAGCTCGACCACCGCGACCGAGCGCGCCGGACGCGCCGCGGAATCACCGCCGAGCAACTGGCCCCAGAAGCGCATCATCCCGGCGAAGCTGCTGAGGTCGGGAACCTCGGCCCCGAAACGCACGCGGCGCAAGGGCGTGGGCTGCGCCGCCAGCCAGGCGCCCGGCTCGACCGCCTGAGTGACCAGGCCAAGGCCCTTGGCCGCGCTGCCGGTCTGCAGGCCCTCGGCCCGCGCCTTGGCCAGGTCCAGGCCCGGACGCGCCGCCAGGGACACCAGCACACGGTCCATCCCCTCGATCAGTTGGCGCATCTCGGCCCGGGCGGCATCCGAGGGCCCCTCACGGGTGAAGGTCTCGGGAGCGGTCTTGAACTCGCCGCTGGCCACGGCGTGGAAGCGCACCCCGACCCGCGCCAGCGCAGGGGCCAGGTACCAGCCCTCGGCCGCCAGGCCATGCACCGCGAGGACGCCAGCGGCGGGCATCACCACCTCGTCGCAGGCCGCGGCGATGACCAGGGCGGGGTCGCCGACCCGGTCGAGCAGGCAGGCGACGCTGGTACCGGGGCCGCGCTCGCGCAGCACCGCTGCGATCTCCTCGGCGGCGGCCAGGCCCCCCGAAAAACCGCGCGACAGGTCGAGGACGAGGCGTGCCTCGCCCGCCGCCAGGGCGTCGCGCAGCTTGGTGGTCACCTCGTGCAGCGACGGGTCACCGCCGCCGAGGAAGCCTTCGGAGGGGCGCAGGGCGAGATCCCCGTTCAGGGTCAGCAGCACCGTCCCGCGCGCCTCGCCGGCGGCGAGGGCGAGGGTGGCGAAAAGCGCCAGGATGATGCGAAGCATATCCGTGGGCTGGAGGCTGAAGGCTGGAGGCTGGAGGCTCCCAGCCACCCGCCGACAGGTCCCGCGGCCCCCAGCTTCCAGCCTCCAGCTTCCAGCCTCCAGCTTTCTCATATCAGCCCCTTGCGGCCATAGGCCCGTTCGATCACCCCGGGCAGGTGGTCGTAGGCATTGCGCAGGTCGCCGGGTTCGCCGTGCACGGCAGTGAAGAAGTCGGCTCCCCGGTCGGTCGGCTTGATCCCGACCAGGACGAAGCTCATCCCGCCGAGCACGACCTGGATCGCCTTGCGCTGGTCCTCGCTCAGCCCGTCAAGGCCGGCCGGGGCGGCCGGTTCTGGTGCCGGCGCGGCCGGCTTGGCCCCTGCCGCACCAGGGAAACGGATGATCTTGTCGCTCATGCCGGGACGGTCGGAGGTTGACCAGGAGGCGCAAGGGCGCGTCCGGACTTCCAGACAGCGGACTCCGCCCATCAGCCCCTCCACGGGTGACACACACACGCTCACCGTACGAACCGCGCCCCTTGGTCCCCGGCAGCGGCCCCGCTAGGGTGGCGCTACATCCCGGTATGCACCGGGCCGCATCCACCAGCGGGGAAACGCGTTATGGACTCCCATCCGGTCGCCTGGGGCCTCGACATCGGTCACTCGTCGATCAAGGCCGTCAAGCTGTCGCGCAGTGGCGGCAGCGTCACTGTGCTCGGTTACGCCATCGAACCGGTCACCGTGCCGGAAGGCGGCGACCGTGACCAGGCCGTCACCGCCGCCATACAGGCGATCGTCGCGCGCGAGGAGTTCGGCGCCACGCCGGTCTTCGCCGCGATCTCGGGCCGCCAGGTGTTCACCCGCCCGGTGAACGTCCCGGTGATCAACCCGAAGAAGATGCACACGATGGTCGAGCTGGAGGCCAAGCAGCAGATCCCGGGCAACTTCGACGAGGTCGAATGGGGCTACCACAGCTCACCCGCCCCCGACGGCGCCTCGCTCGACGTCGCGCTGTTCGCGGTGAAGCGTGAGGTGATCCAGCAGATCATCAGCAAGTGCAAGTCGGTGGGCATCAACCTGACCGGCGTGTCGGTGCCCTCGCTGGCGCTCTATAACTTCATCAAGTTCGACCAGGAGTTCCCCGACGGCGAAGCCGTCATCATCCTCGATGTCGGCGCCGACAACACCGATCTGGTGGTGTACCAGGGCGACCAGCTGTGGATGCGTTCGCTGACCGTGGCCGGCAACGACATCACCCAGGTCTTCGCCAAGAAGTTCCGCGTCAGCGTGCCCGAGGCCGAAACACTGAAGCGCCAGGTCAACGACAGCCGCCAGGCCGACAAGATCATCAAGGTGATCGAAAGCGGCCTGTCGGAACTGACCAGCGAGATCAACCGCAGCCTCGGCTTCTACCGCACCCAGAACGCCAGCGCCACGCTCGACAACCTGGTGATCTCGGGCAACACCTTCCGCCTGCCCGGCCTGCCCGAGTACATGGCCGAGAAGCTGCGCCTGACCATCAACATCCTCGAGGACCTCGACCGCATCCCATGCAGGATCTGCAGTCGCTGGGCGTCGCCATGGGCCTCGGCCTGCAGGCGACCGGGGTGTCGCGCGCCAACGTCAACCTGATGCCGAGCGCGCTGCAGACCGAGAAGCTGCTCGCGACCAAGCGCTGGGCGGCGGCTGCCATTGTCGCCATGCTCGCCGGCACGGTCTATGCCGACTACGCTATCGCCAGCAGCGCCAACGACACCAACGTGCGCCTGGCGCAGACGGTGAAGCGTTACGCCGACGAGAACCGTGATCGCATGAGCGAGTCCACCGAGGTTTTACGCCTGGTCCAGGACCTCGCCCCCCAGCTGGCCCGCTTCGACGCCATCGGCTCCAACCAGGGCCTGGCCCACGCCGCGCTCGCTGGGGCGACCGGCATCGTGCAGATGATCGCCACGACCCCCGAACTGCGCCCGACCATCCCGGCGGCGCTGGCCGAGAGCACGCCGGCCCTGCAAGCGGCCTACCTGCGCAGCGTCGAGCTGCAGCCCAGCACGGAAGGCGGCGGCAAAGTGGCCGATCCGTTCAACCCGTTGGGCAGTCCGCGTACCGTCACCGTCCAGGTGGACATCCCCAGCGGCGCCCGCCAGGGCGAGGTGCGCTCGTCGCTGCTCAAGGCGCTGCGCGAGATGCCGGTGCCCGCCCACCTCCAGGACCTGACCAGGACGCCGACCCTGTTCAGCGAGGTGCAGGCGACCAGCGACATCGAGGGTACGATCGACTGGTGGTATCTCGATCGCAACCATCTGGATGACAAGGGCGATGCGAAGCCGATCGAAGAGCGCAAGAGCCTCTCGACCAGCGTCACCACCTACACCTGCACCATCGCCGCGCCCTCGGCGCCTGCCGCACCTGTCGTGGCCGTGGAGACCAAGCCGTGAAGCACATCTTCTGGATCGTCTGCGGCGCCCTGTCCCTGCTCATCCTCGTCGCCTGGTTCGTGGTCGTGCCCACTGCCGACGCGCAGAGCGCCAAGCAGAAGCTCGACCAGCAGGCCAAGGATCTCAAGGATCTCGAGCGGCGCGCCCTGGCCGGCAACCCGCCCGGCGTGTGGGATGCCGAAAACGCCGCCGAGACCGAGCGCCTCTCGCGTGAATTCCTGATCACCGACCGGTGGAAGAACACCCTCCAGCCGCACGTGGACAAGTACAAGAAGCAGCTCGAGGACATCCGCACCCAGCTGCTCGGCCGTTCAGGCTGGCTGGCCAAGCCGATCGCCCCGACCAGCAACGTGCTGGAATGGTACAACGCCTACATCCAGGCCAGCGAGGCGGTTATCGCCAACCTGCGCTCGCGCGGCTGCATGGTCGCGGCCAGCCCCACCGAAGTGGTCTCGGCGGCCGGTGAAAGCCCCAGCAACGTGCGCGCCGTGATCGGCCTCTACACCAAGTCCGGCTCCTTCCCCGATCCCAAAGAGCACCCGCTGCTGACCGCGCGCCTGCGCGTGATCGAACTGCTCGCCGACCGGCTGATCGCGGCCCGCACCGCCATCGCCGACAATCCCCTGGTCGGCCCGACCGGGCGCAGCGACGACCGCGCCGGCTCCAGCCCGGTGGTGGTGTCGCTCGAATGGACCTCGGCCGGACAGGGCGAGATCGGCCAGACGATCGAGACCACGGTCTCGAGCCTGGTGACGGTGCGTTCAGTCGGCGTGCGCCTGACGCTGGCTGGTCCGGTCAGCGCCCTGCTCGCCGCCAGCTCGGCCATCGAGGGCAACACCAGCACCGACCGGCCGCTGCTGAGCATCGCCAACGCCAGCCTCAGCAAGCGCACGGAATTCGCCGCCGGCGAGCGTTTCGACGCCGCCGCCGAGGCCGCCCGCCTGGTGCTGACCATCAACGTCCTCGATTTCGCCGCCGTCGCCGCGACGGCCACGCCGGGAGTGAACTGACATGAGCGCCAAGTCCTTCCTCATCGCGCACGGCGAGAAGTTGGCCGTGGTGGCCGTCGCCGGGGGCTGCGCCCTGGTCCTGTGGAGCGCCGCGTCCGACGAAAGCATCCGGCCCAAGGACAACCAGCAGCAGATCGAGGCGATCAACGCCAAGATCAGCCAGGGCTTCCTCAAGAACGAAGCCCCGGTCATGAAGGAGCCGCGGCCCTACCTCGACCAGCTGCTCGGCCGGCTCTCTGAACAGGCCCCGATCACCCCGACCATGGCCTGGTTGACCGCCCCGCCTGACAAGGGCAAGGGAACCGCCGGCGGCGGTCCGGGGGATGGCTTCTATTATTTCTACGAACTGCTGACCCCGACCGTGTCGATCAAGGATGCGGTCGGCGCCCTGGAGATCGGCGTCAACGCCCCGGAAACGACCCAGCAGGGTCTCGGTCGCCGGGTCAGTTCCGAGGCCTCGCGCCGCTGGGAACGCAACGACAAGGGCCCGATCATCAACACTGGCCGCCACCTGGCGCTGCAGGTCGAGATCAAGATCGGCGATGGCGAATGGCGCCCCCTGGCCCTGCCCGGCGGTTCCAAGGACGGCATCCTGCCGCTGGCCAGCCTCACCCGCGACGCCCTGCGCAGCATCCCCACGCCTGAACCGTGGCAGTTGCACCAGATCCGCGCCCGGATCATCGCCGCCGCCACCGCCCTCGACCTGGCCGCCCCGTGGGTCGAACGGCCACGCGCCAGCGTCCTGGTCACCTCCGGACCCGCCTCCGAGGGGCCGACCAAGGACGAAGCCCTGCTCGGCCAGGCGGCCCGCGAGGTCAAGGCCAAGGACGGCGCGCTATTCAAGAGCCTGCTGCGTCCGGTCGAGGGGCCACTGCCCCCCGGCACCAAGCTCGAAGCCAACGAGCGGCTGTTCCTCGGCCCGTGGAGTCCGGTCGCCGCGGTCGAGGCCACCGCCAGCGTGCGCTTCGCCCTGGTCGGTCTCAGCACTGGCATGGATCCCAACGATCCGACCAAGAGCCGCGACGTCGGCCGCTTCCTCCTGCTGCGCCTGTTCGCCAAGGGTGCAGAACGCAAATGGATGGAGAAGCCGATCGAGGAGAAGTTCGGCCAGGGCGATGTGCTGGGGATCAAGGACCACACCATGGTCGACCCCTTCGGCGCGGCCAAGATCCGCGTCGATCTGCCCACCCCCTTCGTGGTCGAAAAACTGGTCAAGGACCAGAAGCGCATCATCTACTGGTCGCTCAAGCCGAAGGCCCGCCCTGCCGGTGGCAAGGACCGCGACCTGGTGCTCGACAAGAAAGAGGTCGCGACCGACATCGTGGTGCTGAAGAACCCCGACAGCGGCAGCGAACTGGTGCTGACCAAGCTGATCTCGATCAGCCCGCCAGCCAACGCCGACACCCTGATCTATCCGCACCGCACCGCGACCTACTCGGAGAAGGACGAGTTCGCCAAGGCGCCCAGTGATTTCCGCCAGTGGGGCCTGCAACCCGAGGCGCCCAAGGCGTATGAGGCCGGCACCGGCCCCCTCGCCGACCTCTACCGGGCGCGCAAGGACGAAGGCGCCCTCGATGCCGAAAACTACGCTACCGATACCACCTACTACGTCATGCCGGATGCCCGGGTGGTCTGGTGGGATACGGTCGAGCACAAGGTCAAGATCGAGGACCCGCGCGGCGTCATGACGGCCAAGAGCGAAGCTCCGGCCGCACCGCCCGCTGGCGATCCGGCCGGCGAAGCGGCGCCAGCGCCGCAGCAGCCCGGACCGGCCCCCAAGCCGGCGGCCCCGTCCGGCGCAGCCTTCGGCCAGCCCCCGCCCCCCACTCTCCCCGGCAAGCGTCCCTGACCCGCCGGTGAGAGTGACACCACGGACGCCGGCAGGGCCTTAGCCCTCCGGCCTCCGCCCCCCATCCTAGCATCCACCAGCCCGCCGGCATGCCTTCGCACGCATGCCACCATCGCCCAGAGGGACGCCCCATGCGCTCGCGTTCACCCCTCCATAACCACCGCCTGCCGCTGACTCCGCTGCTGCTCGCCATCGCCGCCATGGTGCCAGCTGCAGAGCCCGCCGTGCAGCCGGAGGCGCCTGGAGATACGGCCGTCGCCAGCCAGCCCGGCCAGGCTGAAGTGGCTGCCGACGCCAAATACACCGAGGCCCTCGGCCGCTACCGTGCCGGCGCCTTCGCCGAGACCCTTGATCTGGTCGAGCAGGCCGTCGCCCTGTATCCGCCCCATCGCGGCGCCCAGCAGTTGCGCAGCGATGTGCTGGCCGTGCTGTCCAACCGCGCCAACCGCCTGCGCATGGCGGCGAGCTGGTTCGGCAGCCTGCAGGACATCCGCACCCAGGAGACCGCCGTCCGCCTCAGCGCCCTGCTCGAGCGCGGCGACAAGGCGATGGCTGCGGGTGACTTCGCCGCCGCCGAGCTGGACTACGACCGGGTCGAGATCGGCATCCGCTCGTTCCCGTACAAGTTCGACTGGGGCGAACTGCCCAAGCAGGTCGCCGACAAGCGCAACGCCGCCCGCGACCGGGCGCGCGGAGCCGAACTGCAGCGTCAGCAGGACGACCGCACCGCCGCCGCCGAGACCGCCCGCCAGCAGGCCGACCTGCAGGCCGAGGCCCTGCGCCTCAAGGTCGATGAACTGATGCGCCGCGCCACCGCGGCCTTCAACCGCAAGGACTACCGTCGCTCCGAGGTCGAGGCGTGGAACGCCTACGAACTCGACCGCCGTCGCGAGGACGCCCGCGAACTCTACCTCGATTCGCGCCGCGAAGGCCATTACTCCTTCGACGTCGCCTACCGCGTCGAGCGCACCGAAGGCATCGCCCGGGTCGCCGAAGAGGTGCACAAGTCGCTGATCCCGCAGAACGAACTGCTGGTCTATCCCGAGGACTGGCAGCGCCGCACCTTGCGCAAGCCGCGCGAGATCGGCACCTCGAAGGCCGAGCCGTGGATGGCCGCACTCAACGACCGCATGGAACAGCGCGTCACCTTCGACTTCCAGGACCAGAGCTTCGAAGATGTCGTCACCTTCCTGCGCCAGGTGACCGGCGTGAACATCATCGTCGCGCCCGAAGTGCTGGCCGCTGCCGGCGGCGGCACGGTCACGCTCAAGGTGCGCGACATGCGCTTCCGCGATGCGCTGAAGTGGATCCTCGAGATCACCGGCCATCACATGGCGATCCAGGACCAGGCGATCTTCATCAACAACCAGCCGGTGACCGGCGCGGTGGTGCTGCGCCTCTACGACGTCACCGACCTGATCACCCCGGTGAAGGACGAGCCGGGCGCCGAATTGGCCTACTCGGCCGCCAGCGGCGGCAGCGGCGGCGGCGACCTGCTGGGCAGCTCGGGCGGCGAAGAGACGGCTGCCGCCGACCCCGAAGCCCTGGTCACCTTTATCAAGAACAACGTCACCAAGGACGCCTGGGACAAGGATGACGTCAGCATCCAGCAGCGCAGTGGTTCGACCCTGTTCGTCAGCCAGACCCCCGAAGGCCACGAACTGGTCGCCCAGTTGCTCGCCAACCTGCGCAACCAGACCGCCATGCAGGTCAACGTCAGCGTCCGCCTGCTTGATGTGCGCAAGGGATTCTTTGAGGAGATCGGGGTCGAGTGGCACAACAACCCGACCAACATGATCAGTTCGCCGATCGCCAACAACTCCGGCGTCTATAACGTCACGACCAACGGCAACGCCACCTCCGGCTCGGGCACCAGCCTGGGCGGCACCCTGTACCAGCAGCTGCCCGGCAACGCCACCTCGATCGGCTATGGCATCACCCCGACGATCAACCTCGGGCAGGCCCTCCCCAAGGGCCTGGTCCTGGAAGGATTCGCCCAGGGATTCCTCGGCATGGACCAGGTCAACGCGATCTTCAGCGCCGCTGAAGACGAGACCGACGCCACGGTGCTCAACCACCCGCAGATCACCTGCTTCAACGGCCAACGTGCCAACGCCGCCTTCATCGGTCAGTACGCCTACATCAAGGACTACGAGATCGTCTCCAGCAACTACGATCCGGTGATCGAGGTGCTGAACTACGGCGACCTGCTTGATGTGCGCCCGGTGATCTCCAGCGACCGTAAGTATGTCACCATGGAGATCCGTCCGACCAACGTCGGCCTGGTCGGTGTCTTCGTCGAATACATCGCCGCCTACCAGATCGTTGGCAACACCGGTACGACCGGCGGCGTAGTCGTCCCCGCCACCTTCCCGATCGAGTTGCCGAACGTGCAGGTGCAGACCCTGCGCAGCACGGTGATGATCCCCGACCGCGGCAGCCTGCTGATCGGCGGCTTCAACCGCTCGCTGCGCCAGCGCACCCACAGCGGCATCCCCTTCCTCAGCCACATCCCCTTCCTCGGTCGTCTGTTCAGCCGCAACGGCACCTACGACGAAAGCCGCAAGATCTTCTTCCTGCTCTCCGCAACCATCCTCGACCTGGCCGAGAGCGAGCAGCAGCAGTGACCGCAGCGGCCGGCAGGACGACGATTCGGGGGCTCGCGCGCCAGCGCGTGACGCGCCCCGTCGTCGCCATCCTGCTGGTCGCCGCCAGCCTGGCGGGCGGCGAGGCCCTGCCGGCAGACCGGGTTGAACAACGCCAGGCCGACGAGCAGGCGCGCACCGCGGCTTTGGGACCGGCGCTGGATGACGCCCGCTTCCTGCTTGCTGCCGGCCAGGCGCGGGTGGCGGCAGACCACCTGCGCAGCGCCCTGGTCGGCGTCCCCGCCGACGCCCCGCGGCGCGCCGAGGCCGCCAGCCTGCTGGCCGAGGCTGAGTCCGCCCAGGCAGCCAACGATCTGAGCGCGGAAGACGCCGCCCGTCAGAGCAGCGCCGCCAACGCCACCGCCGGCGCCGCCCGCGAGGCCGGCGTCCGCAGCAGCCTGCGCGCCGAGCGCCTGGCCCGCATCCGCGACCTGCGTCAGCGCGAACACCACGAACTGGCCCTGGCGCACTGCCGCGTGCTGTTGCGCGACCTGCCAGCCGACACCGAGGTCGAAGCCGAGTACCGGGAACTGCTCGACCTCGCCCATGCCGCCCGCCGCAGCAGCATCGCCGAACGCGAGCGTGACCTGCGTTCCGAGATCGCCCTGTTGGTCGAACGCTCGCTGATCCCCGAAGGCTTCGATGGCGAACCGGTGTGGCCCGCGGACTGGGACCAACGCCGGGCCGGCCGGCGCAGCCGCCTGGATGCCGGCCCAGAGGCAGCGAGCGACTCGGATGCGGTACGCGACCGCCTGGCCCAGCGCGTAACCATCATCTTCGACGCGACTCCAGCTGTCGATGCCCTGGCCCAACTTGCCCGCCTCGCCGGGATCAGCATCGTGGTGGCGCCCGAACTGCAGGCCGCCGCCGACCGCATCGTCACCCTGCGCGCAGCGCGCATGCGGCTTGAAGATGTGCTGACCTGGATCACCGAACAGGGCGGGACGCGCTGGTCGATCACCAAGGGCGCCGTCTTCGTCGGCGACCAGGCGACCAGCGACCGCACCGTCGCGCTGCATGACATCGGCGGCCTGATGCTCGGCGCGGTGGACCAGCCCGGCCCGGTGATGGCCATGAGCACCGCCGACGGCGCCTCTGGCGGCGCCAGTCTGGTCGCCGCCGAACCGGCGGCCACGGCCGTCGCGACCGGGGACGACATCGCCGACCTGATCCGCCGCGTGGTCAGCCCGCGGCTCTGGGAACAAGAGGGCAATGCCATCGTCGTGCGCGGGACGACCCTGCTGGTCACCGCCCCGCAAGAGGCGCAGACCCTGATCCGCGAGTTCATCCGGGCCCAAGAGGCGCAACGCAGCCTGGCGGTGCGCATTGATGCCCGCTGGCTGGAACTGACCGACCGCTTCGTCGAGGAGATCGGCGTCCAGTGGACTTCGGGGGCCGGCACGATGGTCGCCCCGGCCAACGGCCAGCCCTCGGCTGGCTTCCTGCGCCGGACCGGTGCCTGGTCGGTGGCAGCCAACTCCACCAACCAGTTGCCAGGCACCGCCATGTCCGTGGTCCCCGCGACCAGCGGCACCGGCCTGACCCTGCAGACCTCGTTCTTCGGTGAGAACAAGTTCAACGCCATCCTCAGCGCCCTGGAACGCAATGCCCAGGGCCGCGTGCTGCAAGCCCCCGAGGTCACCTGCCTGAACGGCCAGCAGGCGCACGCCGTCTTCGCCAGCCAGTTGGCCTACATCAGCGACTACGAGATCGTCGCCAGCTATCCCGATCCGGTCATCTCGGTGCTGAACCTGGGCACGATGATCGAGGTCCGCCCGATGATCAGCGCGGACCGCAAGTATGTCACCCTGGACCTGCGCACCTCGGTCAGTTCCGCGACCCTGTTCACGGAATACATCGACTACTTCGTGACCATTCCAGGCACCTTGCTGGATCCGAATGCGCTCACCCCGCCGCCGAATGCGGATGACGTCGGTACCCAGTACCTCGACAACCTGCTGCTCATCGAAACGTCCGCCCGCGCCCCGATCGAATTGCCGAACGTCGCCGTGCAGGCGACCGCCACCACGGTGATGGTGCCGGATCGCGGCAGCCTGCTGGTCGGCGGCTTCACCCGCAGCCTCGACCAGTTCAGCTCGACCCGGGTGCCGCTGCTCGGATCGATCCCCTTCCTCGGCCGGCTGTTCGGCGCCCGTGGGCGCTACGCCGACCGCACCAAGCTCTACCTGATGTCCACCGTCTCGATCATCAACTACCCGGAACTGGAGGCCCGCCTGTGAAGCCCCTGACCTGCCGCCACACCCGCCGCCTGGCGCTTACCGCCACCATGCTCGCCCTGTGCGCCGCCTCGCTGCAGTCGGGCGAGGCCGTCCCGCCGGCCCAAAGCGGTGCGGCCGCTGAACTCGAGCGCTACGCCGCCGAACGCGCCGCCCACCAGGCCGGGGGCAACCAGGCCGCCGAGTTCCACTACGTGCGCGGCATGCGCGCCAAAGAGGAGAACCGGCTCGCCGAAGCGGTGCGTGAACTGACCCTGGCGGTCGATTATGCCCCAAGCAACGAGGCCTACGGCAAGGAACTGAGCGCGGTACGCGCCCTGGCCGGCCTCGAGCGCGATCCGCGCTCGCAGCAGATCGACCGCCTGGTCGATGAGGCCCAGGTCAAGGACCAGGAACTGTGGAACGAGGCCCAGGCCAAGAAGGAGGCCGGCATCGCCGCGATGCAGTCCGGTGACTTCAACCTCGCCGACCGCTCGTTCCAGATGGCCCTGGTGCGCCTGGAAAGCCTGCCCTTCGCCGACGAGCGCAAGCTGGCGGCGTTGCGCGAGGTCGAGACCCTGGCCTCTGACGCGCGCAGCCGCCGCGAAGCCAAGGACCGCACCGTCGCCGCCGAGCGCAACCGCAGCGCCCAGGACCGCAGCCAGCAGTTGCGCGACCTTGGACTGCAGCTCGAGCGCGACCGCATCGACGCGATGCTGCGCCGCGCCCTGCGCGCCCGTGAGCGCCGCGACTACGACGAGTCGATCCTGATCTGCGAACAGGTGCTGAAGCTGAACCGCGCCGACGAACGCGCCGCCGACCTGCTGGCCAAGTGCCGGCGCGAACGCCACGTCTATATCCGCCAGATGACCGCCGACCGCTGGGACGAAGAGCACCGTCTCCTCTCCGAGTCGATCCGCAGCTCGATGCTGCCGCAGCTCGAACTGGTGCGCTACACCACCGAGTGGCCCGAGCTCGACGCCCGGCGCAGCGCCCCGGTGCAGGGTCTCGAGGAGAAGAACGAGGCCTGGCGCAAGGAGATCGCCAACCAGCTCGAACAGGAGATCACCCTCGACTTCTCCGATACCGACCTGGTCGATGTGGTCGGCTTCCTGCAGCGCGTGACCAATGCCAACATCGTCCTCGACCCGCGCGTGGCGGCCGGCAGTCCGGCCCCGGTGACGCTGCGCGTCGATCGCATGAAGATGCGCTTCGTCCTCGATTTCATCATGCGCATCACCAATCTGAAATACACGTTGCGCAACGAGGCGATCTACATCAGCAACGAACAGGGCACGCGCGGCGACCTGTTCATGAAGATGTACGACGTCCGCGACCTGACCCACGCGATGGACAGCTTCCCCGGCCCCAGCCTGGAGATCCCCAAGCCGGGTGGCACCGGCAGCCAGCTGCTGCCCCCGACCGCGGCCGAGACCAAGCCGGAGACCTCGGAGTTCATCGAGATCATCCAGCAGGTCGTCTCCCCGGCCAGTTGGAGCCCGGATGCCGGCACCACGATCGAGGAATACAACGGCGCGATGGTGGTGAACCAGAGCGGCGAGGTGCATATCCAGATCGACGAGCTGCTGCGCGCCCTGCGCAACCAGCGTGGCTCGCAGATCCACGTGAAGTGCAAGTTCCTGTCGGTCGAGAACTCGATGCTCGAGGAGATCGGGGTCAGCTGGCAGAACTACAATGCCGCCAACCGCCCCAATGGACCCGGTGGCACGCTACCAGGGTATAATGCTGGCGGCGATCCCAATGGCACCACCACCGGCACCACCGCCCCCGACCTCCAGGTCGGCGGCGCCTGGGGTGCACCCACCGACCAGATCCTGACCGCCGGGCGCATCAACAACCAGTTGCTCAGCTACACCAGCGGTACCACCCTGGCCACCGGTGGCGGTCTGAACCTGCAGACCCAGAGCTGGCAGTTGGCCTCGAACTTCTGGGCCAGCGCCATCCTCAACGCGGTCGAGAAAGACCGCCGTTCGAACGTCACTTTCGAGCCCGACATCACGTTGTTCAATGGCCAGCAGGCCCACATCGTGAACATGAACCAGCAGTCCTACATCTCGGACTACGACGTGGTCCAGGGCCAGTACGACCCGATCATCTCGATCCTGTCCTACGGCACCGTGCTGGACGTGAAGGCGATCGCCTCGGCCGACAAGAAGTACATCACTCTGAGCCTGCGCCCGACCAACGCCCAGGTGCAGGCCTGGCGCCGCTTTGGCCCGCCCGCCGTCGGCTGGCCGGGCGGCCCGGTCGATCAGACCGGCTCGGCCGTGGCAGCTGGCTTCGGCAGCTTCCCGCTGCTCATCCCGCAGTTGTCCTACAATGCCGTGCGCACCTCGGTCACCGTCCCCGACGGCGGCTCGCTGGTCATCGCCGGCATGACCAACGGCGACAGCCGGCGCAGCCATGCTGGCGTGCCCTTCCTGTCCCACATTCCCTTCCTCGGTCGCCTGTTCAGCTCGAACGGTCGCACCGAGGCCGAGATTCGGCAGTTGATCATCGTGCAGGCGGACCTGATCCTGTTCGACGAGATCGAACAGAAGCTCTGACCCGGGGGGCGCTTTTGCCCGGGGGGCTCCGCGGCTACGGCCCGGCGTGAAAGAAGGGGGAGCGCTCAGCCGCTCCCCCTTCTTTCATTTTCGCCGGGCCTGCGCCGCTCCCGCCCCCCGAACCCCCCGGCCTCGGCGCGTCCGGCATCTTCGCTGCGCTCCGATACCTACCGCACCGAGGCTTGCCTTCCCTGGGAGCGCAGGCTTCAGCCTGCATCGAGGGCAATCACCCGCCCAGCAACGCGCGCAGACCAGCCTCATCAAGGATGGTCACACCCAGTTCCTGGGCCTTGGTCAGCTTCGATCCGGCTTCGGCGCCGGCGACCACGTAGTCGGTTTTCTTCGAGACACTGCCGCTGGTCTTGCCGCCCGCCGCCTTGATCAGTTTCTCGGCGTCTGGGCGGGTCAGGCTGGGCAGGGTACCGGTCAGGACGAAGGTCTTGCCGGCGATGCCGGCGACCTGTTGGACCACTGCGCCGCGATGCTCCATGACCACGCCGGCAGCGGCCAGGGCAGCGAGTTGCGCGCGTACCGCCGCGTTGCCCAACTGGTCGAGAACCAGGCGCGCGGTGCGTTCCGCCACGCCCTCGATCTGCCTGACCTCGGCCAGCGCGGCGGCGTCACCGGCATGGTGCGCGTCGGCCAAGGCCAGCAGCCGCTCCAGGGTGCCGAAGCGCGCCGCGAGATCTTCCGAGAGCTTTTCGCCGATCTGTTCGAGGGCGAGGCCGGCCAGCACGCGCGCCAGGCCGCGGCCCTTGGCCACTTCCAGCCCAGCGACGAGGTTCGCCGCGCTCTTGGCGCCCATGCGCTCGAGCCCGGCCAGGCGCTCGACGGTCAGGGCGAACAGATCAGCAGGTCCGCGCACGCCGCAATGCGTCACCACCTGATCGACCACGGCCTCGCCCAGGCCCTCGATGTCCATCGCCGAGCGCGAGGCGAAATGACGGAGGCGTTCGCGCACCTGCGCGGGGCAGGCGGGATTGGGGCAATGCAGGAACACTTCATCCTGCTCGGGCGGGGCGCCACAGGACGGACAGGCGGTGGGACGCGGCACCGGACGCGCGTCGGCCGGACGGCGCTCCAGCACCACGCCGACGACCTGCGGGATGATCTCGCCCGCCTTCTCGACCAGCACGGTATCGCCCAGCCGGACGTCCTTGCGTTCGAGTTCGGGGAAGTTGTGCAGACTGGCGCGCGACACCGTGGTGCCGGCGAGTTGCACCGGATCGAGCACCGCGACCGGCGTCAGCTTGCCACTCTTGCCGACCTGGACGATCACCTCGCGCAACACGGTGGGGCGACGCTCGGGCGGGAACTTCCACGCGATGCCCCAGCGCGGGTGATGCTCGGTGGCGCCCAACTGGGCCTGCTGGGCGCACGCGTCGAGCTTCACCACCATGCCGTCGATATCATAGCCCAGCGTACCGCGCCGTTCGGCGAAGGCGGCGCAGCGCGCGGCTGCGGCAGCGGCGCCCTCGACCACTTCGGCCTGCGGATTCACCGGCAGGCCCAGCCCGGACAGCCAGCGCAGCATCCCGGATTGGGTCGCGGGCGGCGTGGCCTCGCTCCACGCCAGATGGTAGAGGAAGGC
>JAIFND010000058.1 GCA_020047915.1 bacterium
GCCAGACTGGCCGGACTGACCATGCAGGCCAAGGGTCACGCCGCGTAGGGACGATGGTTCAGCGCGTCTTGACCAGCGCGTCGAGCTCAGCCGACAGGCGGGCCAGTTCCTCGGCGGCGGCCTGCACCTCGCCTGCGCCTGCCGTGGTGCGCCTGGCCGTGGTCGCAACCTCGGCCACGCTGACCGCGACATCCTTGTTGCCGGCGGCGGCCTGCGCGACGTTGCGCCCGACCTCGCCGGTGGTCGCAGTCTGCTGCTCGATCGCGGCGGCGATCGACTGCTGGGTCTGGTCGATGCGCGCGACGATCTCGGCCAGGCGCGCCACCCCGCCGACCGCACCCTGGATGTCGGCCTGGATCGCCGCCACCCGCTGGCTGATGTCGCTGGCTGCGGTGGCGGACTGGCGGGCCAGCTCCTTGACCTCGTTGGCGACCACGGCGAAGCCGCGGCCGGCATCGCCGGCGCGCGCCGCCTCGATCGTGGCGTTGAGCGCCAGCAGGTTGGTCTGCTCGGCAATCGAGCCGATCGTGCCGACGATCTCGCCGATCTGCTTGCTGCCAGCGCTGAGCTTCTGCACCACCCCGCCGACCTCCTGCGCCACCTGCACTCCCTCGCGTGCCACCGTCGCCGCCTCGCCCGACTGGCCGGCGATCTCCTTGGCCGTGGCGGTCATCTCCTCGATGCTGGCCGCGACCGTGGTGACGTTGGCCGAGACCTGCTCGGCACCGGCGGCCGCGCTCTGGGCGCGCTCGGCCGAACTGGAGGCGGCGGTCGTCATGGCCGCGCTGGTCTCTCCCAGGCGCTTGGCGGCCGTATTCAGCGCCGTGGCGTTGCCGCCGATGCCGGTGCGGATGCGCTGATCCAGGGTGCCGAGGTGTCCGAGCGTGGCGTCGAGCGCGCGCCCGAGGTCGCCCAGTTCGTCGCTGCGTGTCGTCGCCACCCGCTGGGCGAAGTCGCCGTGATCGACCGCCTGCACCGCCCGGGTCATCCGGCCGACCAGGATGGCGATCCGCCCGGCCAACCACCAGGCCACGACCAGGGCGAGACCAGCGGCAAGACAGCCGAAGCCGACCTGCACCAGCACGGCCCGCCAGGCTTCCGCGTAGAAATGGCTGGTATCAACCAGCAGGTTGACCGCCCAGGGCTCCGGATCACCACCAAGGCGCAATGGAGCGAACACCTCGATGCGCGCCTCGCCGCTGCTGTCATCGGCGACGAAGGCGTCCTTGGCCACAGCCGCCAGGTCTTCCTCGAAGTCATTGCCATGCACCACGCGGATGTGATCGCCCGGCTTCGCCGCAAGCCCGGCCGTCGCCGCCAGGATGCCGCGCGGGCTGGAGATCAGCGCCTGGACGTTGCCCTCCTTCACCGCCGCCTCGACGAAGGCCTGGACCCGGTCGAGCGGGATGTCCACACCGGCCATGCCGACGAAGGCGCCGTCGAGGAGGATCGGCACCGCCACGGTCGTCATCCATACCGTGCGGCCCTGGACCTCGTAGGGATAGGGGTCGATGACGCACTCACGCTTCAGCTCGCGCGGGCGCAGGTACCACTCGCCTGCCCGCACGCCGGTCGGGCCGGGGGTGGCGTCCTCGATCCCGATCGTCGCCTCGGCGGCCAGCTTGCCGTCCGGAGCACGGTTCCAGTACGGCGAAAAACGACCGGTCGGCTCCTCGCCGGGCTTGCCGGCGAACTCGGCGTCGCGGCCATCGAAGGCTTTGGGCTCGCAGGTCAGGTACACACCGCTGAACTGCGGGTGGCTTTCCAGCACCGCACGCACCGCGGCCGACCACATCTGCCGCTCGCGTTTGTCCACGGGCACGGTTTCGAGGTAGCCGCGCAGGGTGTTGGCCAGCGAGCGGGCCGATTCCATGCCGATGGTCAGTTCGGCCTGCAGTTCATAGGCCAGGGCCCGCGCATGCTGCAAGCTGTCCTCGCGCGACTGCTCGGTGCGAGTCTGGAAGCTGGCGTGACCAGCGACGGCCACCGCCACGCCGAGGGCCAGGATCACCGACAACGCGGTGATGGCGAGAAGACGGAGACGAAACGAGATACGCATGCCGATGTATGCCGCCTGCCGACCAAGACAGCAAGCCTGCGATGGTGGGGCTTGCTCGGAACCGAGGATGGGTCCATCCTGGCACCATGTCCCTGCCGCATTCCCTGCTCAGCCCCGGTCGTCAGATCAGCCTCTGTGCCGCCGGCGATACCATGTCCGGGCGGATCCTTGGCAATGCCAACGGCTGGTTGCGGCTCGCCAATGGCGACGGCGAGCTCCTGGTGCAGCTCAGCCAGGTCGCCTGGATCCGCCTGGGAAACGCCGAGACAGCGACCGCGGAACCAGCGCTGGCCGCATTGCCGCAGCCGAGCAGCAAGGATGTCGTGGCGCGACCCGGCTCGAAGGTGCCAGGCCGGCCATGGAGCGACGAGACGGTACGGGCGGTCGTCGATGAGTTCCTCAATGACCGGCCCGATGGCGAGATCGCCCAGGTGCACAACCGCACCCGCGGCCAGATCACCGTGCTGCGCCAGGCCTGGGAGTCGGCGCGCGGCAACCTGCCGGAGGACCGGCTGTCGCCAGCCGCGCAGTTGTGGGTGGCGCGGATCAGGGCGGCGATGAGGCCGGAGTGATGCCGGCCCGGGCCAGCATCAACTGCGCCAACACATCATCCGGCCCCAGCGCCCCGCCCATCGACCAGCGCACCTGCGGATGCGCGGCCAGCGCGGCGCGCACCAGGCCGGGGATGTCCTCGCGCACATGGCGGCCGTCGCTGAGGAAGTAGAGCAGCACACGCAGCTCGTCGCAGCCGCGCGCCAGCAGCACGGCGATGCCATCGGCGATGGTCGGAGCGCAGACATCGAGATGGGCGGTGGCGAGCGGCGTGCCGGGCGGCAGCAGGCGCGCGACCCGCGCCGCCATGTCATCGAGCTGGGCGTTGGCCTCGGCGCGACGCGAACCGTGATCGACGAGCAGGATGCCGAGCATGCCACGAGCATAGGCCGGTCAGCGATTGGCCCAACCGCTTCCACGGCTACCTTCGCCGCCCATGACCCCGCGCGCCCATGCCGATGCCCTGATCTCCTGGCTGGGAAGCCGCAGCCTCGCCGAGGCGCAGGCCGCCTGGGACGACCGGCTGCTGGTGCACGCCGACGCTCTGGCTGACGCTGCCGACAGCGACGACGAGGCGACGCGCGGAGCAGGCCTCGCCGCCCTCTTCGGCGGCCTGGTCGAGCCGCTGAACGACGGCTTCACGCCGGCCGGACGCTGGACCTACCACCGCGTCTTCGGCCGCATCGTGTGGCGCGTCTGCGCGCGCGTACCGGCCCTCGCGACACGCCTCGCCAGCTTCGGCATCGCTGACGAGGCCGCGCTGCTGGCACATCATGCGCGCGTGCGGGCCGGGGCTGACCCCCTGCCCGCCAGCGTGACCACGGTGGTGATCCCCTCGCGCGTGACGCTGGGCGCCGATGTCCTGCTGACCACCGTGCTGCTGCAGCGCCTGCACGCGCGCTACCCGCAGGCGCAACTGGTGGTGCTGGGCGACGCCAAACTCGGCGGACTGATCGGCGGACTGCCCGGCGTGCGTGTGCGCCCCCTCGCCTACGCGCGGCGCGGACCGCTGCGCGAGCGTCTCGCCAGTTGGCTGCTGCTCGCCGACGCAGTGGCCGCCGAGGCCCCCGATCTGGTGGTCGCCCCCGACTCGCGCCTCGACCAGCTCGGCCTGCTGCCGGTGATCGCGGCGCCGCGCTACCGCCTGTGGGAGAACGTGCGGCCGGAAGGAGCCGCGCCGCAGAGCCTGGCGGATCAGCTCGACGGCTGGTGTGCCGGACTGCTTGGCGGCGGTCCCGCCTGCACCCCGCGCCTCGCCTTCGATAGCGAGCGCGCCGCGCTGGCCACCCGTTTCCGCAGCGCCTTCGGTGATGCCCCCCTCTGCGCGGTGAAGCTCGACCACGGCGGCAACCCGGCCAAGGCCCTGCCGCGCGACGGCGAGCTGCACCTGCTGCGCGGCCTGCGCGCCAAGGGCTGGCGCGTGCTACTCGACCGCGGCTTCGGTGCCGAGGAACTGGCCAACAGCGATGCCCTGGTCGATGCGCTGGGCTGGCGCGTCACCGACCTCGACGACAGCGACCAGGGCCTCGGCCGCGCCGTCGCCGCCCTCGCTCCCGACGAATTGGCCGCTGCTGAGATCATCCGCTTCCACGGCTCGATCGGCGGCTGGGCCGCCGCCCTGTCGGCCTGCGGCCACGCTGTGGCCTACGACTCGGTCGGGCATCACCTCGCGGCGGCACTGGCGGTGCCGGTGTCGATCGTGTTCACCGGCTGGATCGACCCCGGCTTCCCCATCGCCTGGCAGCCGCGCGGCAGCGGCCGCGTGCATCTGGTGGCGATCCCCACCGCAGCCAAGGCCGAGGCGCGCTGGTGGGATGCGGTGCTGGACGGCATCCCCTCAACCCGCTGACTCCGGCTATTCCCACGGCACCTCGACCTTGAGGTTGTCCAGCACCGTCCCGGGATCGGCGACCAGGTAGAGGTTGTCCAGCGACAGGCCAGCCACCGGCAGCGCAGCGACCGCGACCCGGCCATCGACCCGGATCTGCAGCTGCTCCTGGCGGATTTCGATGCGCAGGCGGCGTGCCAGGCCCGTTGGGGCCTGGCCCAGCCCGTACTCGGCCACGGGCTTCCCGCCCCGACGCACGATCAGACGGTCGTCGAGGCCGACCTCGAGATCCGCCGCCGCAGCGGTGCCAATGCGCACCAGCAGGTTGCCGCCAGGTTCGAGGTCGAACTGGGTCACCACAGCCTTGGCGTACGAGAGCGGGACCACCAGCACGGCTGGCTGATCGCCTTCTGCGCCCAGGGTCTCGTTCCCCACGCCCCATCGTCCAGACAGGGCCTTGGCCGCACGCGGTATCGAACCGCTGGAAAAGTCCTCCTGCACCAGCCGCTTCCACAGCCGCCGGTTGCCCGTCTCCTCGGCTTCCTGCTGACGCAGGAGCGCCATCTCGGCGATGTCGCGCTCGCGGGTCACACCGAGGATCTGGTCGCGCTGCTGCCGAACCGCCAAGTACCCGACCAGCAGGGCGGCAATCAGGCCGACCAGCAGACCGGCAGAGGTCCAGGCGAGGGCGCGCAGGGCGCGGCGACGGCGCAGGCGGCTGGTGACCAGCGTCGTGATGCGGGCCGATTCCTCGGCATGGGCCGGATCGCCTCCACGCAGGAGGTCGGCGGCGAGGTCGAGGTCGCCGGCAATGCGGGCGCGCGCGGCATAGGCCAGCTTCGCCTGCGACAGGCCCATGACTGCCGCGCGGTTCTCCGGCCACATGTCGATCGCATCCTCGAAGGTGTGCACCGCCCGAGCGAATCCATCGTAACCGGTCCCGGCGCTGGCCGCCTCCAGCCGGACGCGCGCGCGCTCGGCCAGCGTGATGCTCTCCTGGTGGTCCAGGCAGATGCGCAAGGCGGTCTGAAAGGCACGCACGGTGGGGTAGCGGTCGGCTGGATCGGTGGCCATCGCCCGACGCACGACATCCCCCAGATCGCCCTCTGGGATCGGCGGATCGATGCGGTTCTCGGATGCCGCGATCAGGACATCCAGAGGCTCTTCGCCCGGATGCGGGGCAGTGCCGGTCAGGATCTCGTAGAGGATCGCCCCCAGCAGGTACACATCGCTGGCCGGGCCGAGCAGTCGCGGGTCGGCGCGCGCCATCTCAGGTGCCATGTACACCGGCGTGCCCGAGGCCATCACGGTGCGGGATCCCGTCCCCAGATCCTTGAGACGCAGCGCCAGGCCCCAGTCGAACACGATGATCTCGCCGTATTCACCAAGAAAAACGTTGTCGGGCTTGAGGTCGCGGTGGATGACGCCCCGTCCGTGCGCGAAGGAGATCGCATCACAGACGCGCACCAGCACATCGAGATGCTCGCGCTGTTTCATCCCCGCCCAGCGCTCGGCCCAGGTACGGCCAATCAGGCGGCGCATGGAATAGAACGGTATGCCGTCCTGGTCGAGGCCGACTTCATGCACCGGAATGATGCCAGGATGCTCGAGCGAACCGGTCAGTTCGGCTTCCGCGATGAGGGCGCTGATGGCACGCTGCCCGCTGCCGGGCCGGACGCGCTTCAGCGCCACCTCGCGATCCATCCCGCTTTGCCGGGCGGACCACACCACACCCATGCCGCCTTCGCCGAGCATGCGGCACAACTCGTAATCCTCGCCCTCGGCCCGGTTGGGTGGGGCAAGGCGGCGATGACGGACGCTTGGTACAGGCGGCAGAACCACGCTCTCAGGCAGCGTCTGGATGCGCGACAGGCGCACACCGACCGGCTGACGCGGCACCGGCGTGACCTCGACCGATATCGGAGTCAGACCCTCTACGCCGAGTTCGACGGCGCACACGGCACAGCGGCCCGCCTCCGTCCGCGCGGAAGCACCGCAACGCGGGCAGATCGGCAGGGGCATGGCCATGCACGGCTCAAGACGCCGGCCAGCGGCGAAGCCTACCTGGAGAATACCCAACCGCCGTTCACCCGGCTGGGGCGGTCCCGTCCATGGCGGTAACCACGGTCAGCCCAGTTGCTTGACGATCTCGGCCTTCACCGCCGCCGGATCGGCCTTGCCTCCCGACAGCTTCATGGTCGCACCGACCAGGCGGCCGATCGCTTTGTCGTTGCCGCCCTTGATGTCGGCCACGACCTTGGGCTCGGCGGCGATGATCTGCGCGACCCACGCGCTCAGCGCCCCGGCATCCTGCACCTGGATCATGCCGCGCGCGGTGAAGTAGGCCTCGGGCGCCTCGCCGCCCGCAAGGATCGCGGGCAGTTCGGCCTTGGCCACGACGCGCGCGACCTTGCCGGCATCGATCAGGTTGATGACCGCGGCGAGGATGGCGGCAGGCGCGGCCTCGGCGATCGGACGGCCGCTCTCGTTGGCCAGGCGGATCGCCTCCTCGCGCGTCCAGTTGGCGGCCAGACGGGGCTTGGATCCCAGCCGGATCAGTTCCTCGACGTAATCCGCGACCGTGATCTCGCCGGTCAGCTCGCGCGCCACGGCCGGTTCCAGGCCGTACTGGCTGACGAAACGCGCCTGGCGCACGCGCGGCAGCTCGGGCATCGCGGCGCGGATCTCGGCGACGCGCGCGGCGGGCAGGTGCAGCGGCGGCAGGTCGGGATCGGGGAAGTAGCGGTAGTCGGCCGCGTCTTCTTTGCCGCGCATCACCCGGGTGCACGTCGCGTCGGGATCCCACAGCACCGTGGTCTGCACGATCTCGGCGCCGCGCCCGGCCCGGCACAGGCCGACCTGACGCGCGATCTCGTACTCGATCGCCGCCTCGACATTGCGGAACGAGTTGAGGTTCTTGATCTCGACGCGGGTGCCGAGGCGCTCCTGGCCGAGCGGGCGCACCGAGACGTTGGCGTCGCAGCGCAGGGTGCCTTCCTGCATCTCGCAGTCCGAGGCCCCGACCCAGCGGATGGTGCGACGCAGCTCGGTGAGGTAGGCGTAGGCCTCGGCCGAGCTGCGCAGATCGGGCTTGGTCACGATCTCGATCAGTGGCACACCGGCGCGGTTGAGATCGACCTCAGACCACGGGCCATGATCCTGGTGCACCAGCTTGCCGGCGTCCTCCTCGATGTGGATGCGGATCAGCTCGATCGACTTGGCGCTGCCATCGGCCAGCTCGGCCAGGACGGTGCCGCCGATGCAGTACGGCTCGTCGTACTGGCTGATCTGGTAGCCCTTGGGCAGGTCGGGATAGAAGTAGTGCTTACGATCGAACTTCGAGTGCTCGCGCACCTCGCCGCCGACCGCGATGGCGGCGCGCACCGCCAGCTCGACGGCGTGCGCGTTGGCCACCGGCAGGGCGCCGGGCAGACCGAGCACGGTCGGATCGATCTGGGTGTTGGGCGCCTCGCCGAAGATGTTCCCCGCGCCGGTGAACATCTTGGTGCGCGTCTTGAGCTGGCAGTGGACCTCCAGGCCGATCACCGCCTCGTACTGCGTCTGCGTCATGCCCGGGAGGTTAGGCCCAATGGCGGCGAGGCCAGAGTCACCCTAGACAAGGGATGCACACAGAGAACCAGAGCACCAGAGGTCAAGGCAAGGCTTTGCACATTTTTATCACGTTCGCCGGGACGGTGAATGTCTATGCACCTGCAGAGCCATTCCCCTCTGGGCACTCTGGTGCTCTGTGTGAGCCTTTATCGGATCACTCCAGGCGCGGCGGGGCGTCGGTGAAGCGCCAGATCAGTTCAAGGCCGCCGACCATCCCGGACTGGTCGATGGTCATGGCGGCATCGCCCGACAGGTCGTGGGAGGCCATCATGTAACCGACATAGGCGCCCAGGGCCAGTTGGCGGGTCAGCAGCCAGTTGGTCTCAAGCCGCACGTCATAGCCGGTAGCGGTGCCGGTGGCGCTGAAATCGGAGGACGTGGTGGTCGGCGGCAGGGTGATCGCCGAAACACCATACATCGCGCCGACCTCGCCGGTCAGCGTCCAGCGGTCGGTGATCGCCCAACCCGGGCCGGCGCTGACGCGCAGCCAGGTGGTGGCCAGGCCGTCGCCGCCGCCGTAGGAATAGCCGTCGAGGATGCCATCGAGGCCGACCACCAGGCCGATGGCGTCGCCGGGGCGCGAGAACGACCAGCGGCCACCGAGTTCGAGACCGATGGCGGCATCGAAGCCGTCTGTCCCCGAGGCCTGCACCGTGGGCGTCGCCAGGGTGAAATCGAAGGCTGTCGGGCGGACGCCGGCAGAGGCGCGGAGGTCGCGGACCACCAGCTCGGCGGAGGTCAGGGCAGGAGCAGCAAGGGTCAGGGCAAGGACGAGGAGGCGATTCACGGGATGAGGACCAATCGGGCGCCGATCAGAGCGTGCTCCAGGACGCTGTCGATACCCTCGGCCACTGCAGGAGAGGCCTCGGCCCGACTGGAACGCCAGCCGTCCCGCCAGGATCCGCCATGCACCGTGCCGTCCTGGGTCCATTCCCAGACATTCCCATGCAGGTCAAAGAAGCCCAGACTGCTTGCTCCGCGCGTACCCACCGCCCGAGGACCGGCGGTGCCGCCGATCGTCTCGAACACCCAGGCGTTGGCGTCGAGCTGCGCCCGGCTGGTGGTCGCGCCCCAGGTCCAACCGGCCGTGGTACCGGCCGCCAGGTGCCATTGGGCCAGGGTCGGCAGGGTCAGCCGAGCCGTACCGGCCGGACTATAGGCGCCGACCATGGCGGTCAGCGTATCGAAATCGACCGAATAGGCAGGCCGATTGCCGGCATGGGCGCTCGCCGGCACGACATTAGCATGAACGGTCTGCCAGGGTGCCGAGCTGTCGAGTCGGGCCCACTGCGCCTGGGTGACCTCGAAGATGCCGACCAACCGCTCGCCGGTACCGGTGCCGACGCGCCGGAACACCATGACCTGATCGCGGTAGCTGGCGTTTGTCGCTGCATCAGGCAGGTCGTTTCGCCAAGTGACGGTGCCGGTCGGCAGGTCGAGGAGGGCATATGGGGCTGTGATCGATGAGACGAAGTTGGCCAACTGGCCAGAGAGCCCCGCCTCCTGCGGCGTGCAGCCGGCGACAACCAGTACGGCACCCACCACCCCGGCGCCAAGGACTCGACGATGCTGGCTCATCCATTGCCTCCGACAGTGACTTTGAGGGTGATCGGCTGGTAGCTCGCCCGGTTGTTGGTGCGATCGATGACCAGGATGCCGAACTGGTGGTAGCCGGTGTCATCGCTGGTATCGCCTGGAGTCGAGGCCCCTGGCGTGGTGATGCTGGGCCAGGTGAGGGTGCCGGTCGAGGTGCTGAAGGTCCAATCGACGCCCTCCACGCCTTCGGGTCTGGGCACCAACTGGTATTCAACCGAGGAGACCCCGACAGGCACGGTGACCACCGGGGTGTAGGAGAAGGTCGTGGCCTGGACGATCCGCATCGGCGCGAGGCTGCTGATCGCCGGGGCCAGCGGATCGACATCGCTGATCACGATCGTCACCGGCGCCGTCGTGCTCAAAGTCCCATCACTGACGCTGATGCCGAATGAGTCGCTGAAGCCGAGCAGGTTGGTGTGGGTGTAGGTGTAGGCGCCAGCGGTCGTGAGAGACAGGTTGCCCCGGGCGGGAACGGCGGTGATGGCGAAGGTTAGCGGCACGCCTTCGGGGTCGGTCGCCTGGATCTGGCCCGACACCGACAACCCAGGGGTCAGCACGATGGTCTGGGCCGGAACATACGGCGGATCATCTTCGGCCACAACCGTCATAGTGGTCTGCACCACGGTGGACAGGTCTCCGTCGTTGACGGTAATCTCGATCGTGCGAGTGCCAGCCAGCGGGTTGTCGCCCGGAGCACTGAATCGCAGCGACTGCAGCAGCGTGGTGATGCGGCCCGGCGTCGCCTGGTTGGTGAGGCCGGTGATCAACAAGCGTTCGCCGTTCGCCGATCCGGCCCCCGGCACCCCGTCATCCTGGATCGTGCCCATCGGCACGCCATCGTAGGTCAGGGTCGTACCCGTGATGCCCAGGCTTCCTCCGGTGGCGATGGTGATGCGGTCGAAGGGGCTGCTGGCGCCGACATATTCGACACTCAGGAAGCCATCGAGGAAGGTCGGCGAATCGGCGTCTGTGACGCTGAGGACCAGGTTCGTATCGAAGGCGACTGCCGATCCGACCGACTCGGCATAGGTGTTGGTATCTCCGGCGAGATCGCTGATGACGGGGGGTGACAGCCCAGCGATATCGAAGGTGAATATCTGCACCGGCGAGACGCCACCATCAGGATCGGTGACGGTGAAGGCGAATCCGTCGGTGCCTGCCGTAACCCCGGTATGGATGTAGTTGACCAGGCCGCCCAGAACATCGGCGCTGGAGAAGGTGTTGCTGGGGGCCGACGCCGTCAACACGACGGTGGCGCCAGTAGGACCGACTTCGAGACGCCCCTGGCTGGGCGGCAGGATGATGGTGAAGTTCAGAGCGTTGGCCGGCGTGGGTGTTTCGAGGTCGTTCGCCATCAATTCGTTGCCGGTCATCGGCACCGTGTCGCCAATCGACAGATCAAGGCCGCTACCAGCGCCGAGGTTGGTGATGATGAAGGGAAGGTCATTGATCGGATTCACGGTTACGGCGAGATCGCGGATGAGGGTTTGCCCTTCGCCATCATCGACTGTGATGCGGATCGTGGCCGTGCCGGACAAGTTGGCACCCGGGGTGAAGCGCAGCATACCGGTGGTCAGCGGATTGCTGTAATCCACTGCCAGACCGGTGATGAGCCCAGTCGTGCTTTCGGCCAATACCACAGTCCCCAGCGAGACAACGCCGGTCTCCGAGAGCGGCTGTCCATTGCTGATGCCGCTGAGCGTCACGCTCTGTTCGACAGCATCTTCGGCAATAGTCAGATCCGCCAGCACTGCCATGGTCGGCGGGTTGGACACATTCAGATTGGTCACTGTGACATCTGTCGGGTCGATGGTGGCATAGACCGGATCAGGCGAACCGCTGGTACGCATGGTCACGGCGACGCCGTAGAGGACGTTGCCATCCTCGATGCCGTTGCTGTCCGCGCCGGTCACGGTGACCGTCTGCGGCGCTGCCCAGTTGCCTGGCGTGAAGGTCAGCTGTGCGGGAGACACCGTGCCCTGGGAAAGGTCCGTACTCGCCAGATTGATCACCACATCGACCGTCGGCTGGGTATCGAGCACCACGGTGAAGGTTGCCGTTCCGCCGATCTCGGTGGTGGCCAGACCGCTCGTCGGCGACACCGTCACACCGGCCTGGTCGTTGTCGATGACGGTAACAATGAGATCAGGTGTCGAAACCCCGTTATAGAGTTGCGATCCACCGCTGCTCGTCACCGCATGGGCTATAGGGGCCGCGAGCGTGGACTCGGCTACGGCATCATCGATTGCCGTCACGGTGACCGTCTGCGGCGACATCCAGTTCATCTGATCGAAGGTCAACTGGACGGGCGTGACGCTGACCTGGCCGACCCCGAGGCCGGACGAAGCGACATCGATGGTAACCGTCTCGCCGGCAGATGGTGCCAGCGCGATGCCCACGAGATAGGTCAGGCTGGGGGTTCCGCCCGACGCCTCGGTGACCAGTAGGCCCGTGGCAGTGACCAGCACGCCGGGACTGTCATCATCAACATTGTTGCCGGTCGGGTCGATGGGGTTGATCGCCGCATAGAGACCATCCGCCGAGGTGATCGAGGTCTGGATCGTCCACGGCTTCAATCCATCCGGGTTGACGTCATTGACGCCGGTCACCGGCACCGACTGCGGCTGGTTCCAGTTGGCCGTAGTGAAGGCGATGCTGGACGGCACTGTCGCTTCGAGGGTGTCGCTGCTTGCCAGGTTGATCTGCACATCAGCTACAGGTTGCGAGGTCAGCTGGACAGTGACATAGGCCACGCCACCTACCGACTCGCTGCTCACCAGTCCAGAGGTCGGCGTAATCACCACTCCGGCGGTGTCATCGTCGGTGCAGAGACCGGTCGGGTCGGACGGGTTGAGACTGGCGTATTCGGGAGCCGTCGTGGCAGCGCTGTCGATGATGATGCTGAAGGGCTGGTCGCCGTCATCGATCGCGTCATTGACCCCGGTCACCGTGATCGTGCGCGCCGACTGCCAGTCAGCCGCGGTGAAGGTCACCGAGGCGGGACTCGCTGTCGCCGCGCTGGCATCGGCACTAGCGACGGCGAAGGTCACCGGCGCGGTAGGCTGGGTGGCCATGGCGATCTGGAAGGTCGCCGAACCGCCGGCTTCGCTCACCACCAGGCCGTTGAGCGGCGTCACCGCGACGGCGGCGACATCATTGTCGGCGATCGTTGCGACGAGGTTGGGCAGACCGGTGAGGACTGCATACTCGGCGGCGCCTGTGACACCGGCGACCGTGATCGTCCCGGCATGGTTGCCTTCGGCAACCTGATCGTTCATCGCGGTGACGGTAACGGTCTGGATCGAGGTGAAGTTGAGCGGAGTGAAGGTCAGGGTGGTCGGTGAGATCGCGATGTTGGCATCGACGGCCAGGGTGACGGTGACATCAGCCGTCGGCTGGATCGACAGCGACACGGTGATGGTGTCCGTCGTTCCGCCTTCGACGACCACGGTCGAACCGCCGGTCTGACGCAGCACGACGGCAGCCACATCGTCATCGCGATTGACGCCAATCACCGTCGCGGCTTGGCCAGCGTAATCGGCTCCACTGGCCGTGGCGATAACGCTGAAGTTCTGGTCGCCATCGGTAGTGGCATCATCGACGCCGGTGACAGTGACGGTCTGCACCGTCGCCCAGTTGGCCGGGGTGAAGCTGAGCGCCGCGATGGACAGGCTCGCCTCATCGGTGGCACCGCCCAGGGCGAGAGCCACGCTCACCGTACCCGTCGGCTGGGAGGCCAGAGTGATCGCGACCGTGGCTGTGCCGCCGCCTTCGTCGACCGTGATCGATGTCGGACTGGCGGCCACGCCCTTGGCGTCGTCATCGATGGTTGTGACGGTACGCTGCACCGCCGCCAGAGCGAGATAGGCGGCATCGCCGCTGGCGACACTGCAGGTGATGATCGTCGCGACATCTCCGTCATCGAGGTTGTCGTTGATGCCGGTGATGGTGACGGTCTGGGCCTGGTTCCAGTCGGCCGGGGTGAACACCAGGGCAGAAGCCGAGATGGCTATCTCGCCGCTGTCGGGGTTGGCGATACCGATGGTGATGTCGGCCGAAGGCTGGGTGGCAAGGACGACCGTGAAGGTGGCGGTGCTGCCGGCCTCGGTGACGGTTGCCGAGCTCAGCCCCGCGATGCCCAGTCCCGCGCTGTCGTCGTCGGTGACATGCACCGGCATGCCGGCGATCGCCACCGTGGAGAACCCCGCTCCTCCGCCCAGCGAACTGAGCGAGCTATGGGTGATGGTCAGGGTACGGGCGCCATTGTCGACGGTGTCCTGCACCGCTGAAACGGTGACGCTCTGGGGGCTGTTCCAATTGGAGTCGGTGAAGACGGCACTCGCGCTCCCTCCGACGCTGGCCTGCAGTCCGGCCGGCACGATCAGGCTGACCGTGACGGTCTCACCACCAGCAGGGGCGGTGGCCAGGGTGATGGTGTAGGTGTCTGTGCCCCCGCCCTCGACCACATCCGTGGTGCCGCCTGTCGGAGTGATGGTGACGCCGTAGACCGCGGTGATATCGATGGTGCTGACGATGTCGGCGGTGCCGAAGGCGGTCGTGCCTCCGCTGGTCGTGGCATCAGCGATGCCACCATTGACACCAGAGGTGCGATCCCAGGCCCGGTAAGTCAATGCGAAGGTGCCCTTCTCATCGGGTGCCGGCAAATACTGGACCAGCACGGTGCCAGCGTCGGATAGGAGCAGGGCGTTGCTCAGCGAGACCGATGGAACCGTCGGGAAATCGACCCAACCAGCCCCGCTGCTGATGCGGTAGCGCCAAGTACCTGTCCCGGATGTACTGATCACGGCTATGCCCTGTGCGGCGTTGGCGTCAACATCGGTGATGACACCTTCGATCAGGGAGGCCACGGTCGTGCCGGTGTTGCTGGCCTCAAGGATGTCCTCGCTGATCGCATTGAACGCATGCCCGATGCCGCCAGGCGCGGTTGAAACCGGGGCGTCGTTCACCGGATCGACCGTCACGATCACGGCTCCAGTGCCGGCGGAACAGGCGGTGCCGGTAAGGGTGTCGAACGAGCCATTGCCGACCGTGCCGCTGGTCTGATCCCACGCCTTCACGGTCAGGGTCGCCGTGCCGACGAAATCCGTCTGGGGAACGAAGCGGATGCGGGTCACGGCATCTTCCCCAAGCAGGCGGGCGCCACCTTCGGCCACCGCGACCGCACCATCGGCCAGCGTCGCCCAGTTCGTTCCGCCATCGAGGGTGTATTGCCAGGATCCATGGGTGAGATCGGCCGCGACCACAGCCACGCCGCGCAGCGCCCCGGCATCGGGATCGCTGATGCCCAGGCCCGGAATCAGGGCGCTGATCAAAGTGCCGGCGCTGGTCTGGTCGTCCTCCAGGATCGCCGTCATCGCCGCCGTACCGCTGATGGTCGGCGGATCATTGCCGCCGGCGACGCTGACGCTCAGCTGCGCCGTCGCCGTCGAGAAGGCATTGGTGCCGCCAGCGATGCTGGCATTGACGCCCGTCGCCCCGTTGGACGCGCCGTTGGTGCGGTCCCAGGCGCGGACCGTGGCCGTGGCGCTGCCGACGAAGTCGGTCGCCGGGACAAAGCGCAGCTTGGTGCCCGCGCTGGCCTCCAGCACCAGGGCGGCATCGCCAGCCAGCATACCTACCGGCGTCCAACTGGCACCATCATCCAGGCTGTAGCCCCAGCTGCCATGACTGGCATCGGCGCCGATGATCGCCAAACCGCGCTCGGCCGACCCGCCATCCGCATCGGTGATGGTCAGGGCTGTGGTCAGGACGCTGATCAGGGTACCCGGGGGATCGGTCGCGTCCTCGTCGACAGCAGCCAAGGAGGCCGATCCGGACACGACTGGCGCATCGTTCGAGCCCTGCACCGCGACGGTCGCAGACGCCGCCGTTGCGGTGCTGCTGCCGTCCTGGACCTGGATCGCGATGCTGCGCAGCGTCGTGTCGGGATCGTCGTCGTCGTTGCGGTAGGTCAGGCTGCGCAGCACATCCTGGTAGGCCGCCAGGCTGGCCGTGCCTGACAGGCTCAGGGTGCGCGACGAGATCTCATAGGCTGCCACGATGCCGCTGCTGCCGGTGATGACGGCCAGGCTTTCGGCTGTGCCGTCCGGGGTCGCCGCCAGCACGGCGCTGGCGCCGACCAGGTTGGCCGAATCGAGATCGGACAGGGTCAGGGCCGGACAGGTGGGGGCTGGCAGGCCGCCCTCGGTGAAGACTGCGCCGCTGGCATCGCTGCCGCCAGCCGGGCCGTTGGCATCGACCACCGGGGTGTCGTCGGTCGCCGCGACGCTGACCGAGACGACCACCGTCGTGGTCTTGGCCACATCACCATTGATCGTGGCGTCATCCGTCACGCTGATGGTCAGACTGACCGATCCACTCAGGTCGGCGCTCGGCGTCAGGGTGCAGGTCGCCTGGCCGCCGCTGACCGCCGAGATGCCGGAAACAGCGAGGATGGCGGGGTCGCTGCTGACCACCGCCATGGTCAGGGCCTGCGTCTCGCCACTTTGGCCGGCGCCGATGCCGGTCAGGGTCAGCAGCACCGGCGCGCCGCCCTCGTCCAGCGTGGCAATGACCGGCATATCGATGAGCGGCGCCGCATTGGCCGCCACCACCTGCACCGCGACATCGGTGACGCTGGTTGCTGTCAGGGCATTGTAGAGCGGGTCAGGGCTGCTCGGTTGGCCGGTCAGGACGCTGACCGCCACCGGAGTGGTATTGTTCGCGGCGTCCTCGTCCCGACCCGTGATGGTGACGGTCTGCGGGACATCCCAGGTCTCGCCACTGAAGTGCAGTTCAGCCGGGCTGACCGCCAACTGCTGTGCATCCGAGACGCCAAGCGGCAGGGTGACCTCACCGGTCGGCTGCGAGGTCAGCACGACGGTGAACGACGCTGTCGTGCCACCTTCGGTTACCAGTTCGGGGCTGTCGGCGACCACCGTGAAGCCGGCCGACTCGTCATCCGTCACCGTGAGCGTCTGATCCGCCGGATCCTTGCCGGCATACAGCGGATCGGAACTGCTGGCCGGGGCCAGGATCAGACCGACCGCCTGGTTGCCGTCATCGATCGCATCATTGACCGCGGTCAGGGTGATGGTCTTGGGGGTGTTCCAGTCGGTTGCGTCATTGAGGAAGGTGACGGTGGCAGGGCTGGCCGTCAGCTCGCTGGCATCCGCGCTGCTGCAGGCGATCTGCACGATACCCGTCGGCCGGCTGGTCAGGCGGATGGTGCAGGTGGTGACACCACCGCTCTCCGCGATGCTGGCGAGGGCTGGGGCGGTAACATCAAAGCCGGCCGTGTCATTGTCGGCAATGGACACCGACACCGGACTGATGCTGCCGACATAGCCCGGGGCACTGGCGTCGATGCTCGCTGTATGGGTTGCCGCCTCATCATCGGCATCGTCCACGGCGTTCACCGTGACGGACGCGGCGCTGTTCCAGGCCAGCGCGTTGCCGCTGCTGAGACCGTCGGCCGTCCCGCTGGCGGCTGCGGCGAAGAACAGTGACACGCTGGCGGGATTGGCCGCACCGTTGTAGCGCAGTTGCGGGTTGGGGTTGATCGTGACCTCGACGGTGCCGGTGGGGGCGCTGACCAGGCTGACCAGCAGCGTGTCGGTGGCACCAGCCTCGCTGACCGAGGTCGCGCCGCCCGTATGGGCCATCAGGACGCCGGCGCTGTCGTCGTCGGTGCAGACGCCCGCAAGGGTCGCCGTCACGCCATTGAAACCACCATTGGCCGCACTCGCCTGGATGGTGAAGCCCTTATCTCCATCATCGATCGTATCATCGACGCCATTGACCAGGACGAACTGCCAGGTGTTCCAGGTCGTGTCGGTGAAGGTCAGGGTCGAGGAACCCTGCACCGCCGCCTCCTGGGTGGCACTGCTGGACATGGTGACCGTGACATCCGCGGTCGGCACTGCGGTCAGCCGGACCGCCAGCATGGCGGTGCTGCCGCCCTCGGTGACGGTGATGCCGCCAGCCGGCTGCATCGCCAGGCCCGGAACATCATTGTCGGTGATGGTGACGGTCTGGGTGGTGGTCGTCCCGGCGCTGGCATTGCCGAAGCCGGACAGCGCGACATCGAAGGACTCGACACCCTCGACCAGGCCATCGTCAGTGATACTGACGCTGATCGTTGCCGTGGTCGCACCCGGGGCGAGGCTGAGGCTGCTGCCCACGCTGAAGTCGCTGGAACTGGCCGGGGTGGTCCCCACCGTGGCGGTGACCGTCTTGCCCGATGCGCTGGACAGGACGACCGCAAGCTGGGCGGTTCCCACGCCCTCGCTGACGCTCTGCGAGGCGACGACGAAGCTGAGGGTCGGGGCGGCGTCATCGTCGGTGATGGTGACGATGGCTGTGGCGTCGCTGATGCTGCCGGTCGGTGTCGGAGCGGAGATGGTGACGGTGAAGGTCTCGTCGTCCTCGTCGAGCGTATCGTGGGTGATCGGCACAGCGATCTTCACCACCCCCGTGGTACCGGCAGGCCAGGTCAGGCTGCCGGAGGTGGCGGTGAAGTCGTCCGTCCCGGCGGTGCCGCTGGTCGTGGCGTAGCTCAGGCTGACCGCCTGGGAACTGGTTCCGGTCATGGTCACCGCCACCTGGGCGGTACCTGCACCCTCGGCGACACTCAGGTCAGCGACACTGAAGCTGACCGCATCATCGTCCGCGATGGTGACCGTGTGGACGGAAGGCGTGCCCGCCGTCGCATTGGTCGGCGCACCCAGGGTCAGGATGACGGTCTCGTCTCCCTCATCGAGGGTGTCGGCGGTGATGGTGAAGGACACGGTGGCGGTGGTGCTGCCTGCCACGATGGTGAGTGGGCTAGCCGTCATCGCGGCATAGTCATCGCCGTCAGCCGTGCCCGAGATGGCGAAGGGGACCGTGATGTCCAGGCCAGACATAGCCGGCAGTTGGACGGTCGCCGTAATGGTGCCGGACTCCCCGGGATTCGCCGATGCAGCAGCCGTGAAGGCGACGGTGGGCGCGACATCATCGTCCGTGATCGTCGCCGTGTGGGTGGTGATGCCACCCTGGGTGGCATTGGTCGGGGCACCTAGCGTCAGGACCACGGTTTCGGCAGCCTCATCGAGGCTGTCTGCCGAGATCGTGAAGGAGATGGTCGCACTGGTGCTGCCTGCCGCGATGGTGAGCGGACTGGCGGTCAGGCTGCCGTAGTCGGCCCCGCTGGCGGTACCGGACACGGTGAAGGGCACGGTGACCGGCAGACTCGAGGCGGTCGATAGCTGGACGGTGGCGGTCAGGCTTCCTGACTCGTTGCCGCTGGCCTGGCTGGCCTGGGCGAAGGCGACGCTGGGGCTGGCATCATCGTCGCTGATCGTGACGGTCGCCTGCTGGGTCCCACTCTCGCTGCCATTGGTGACAGCGGTAATCTCCAGCACGACCGTCTCATCAGGCTCGTCGAGAATGTCGCCGACCGACGCCAGGGTGAAGCTGCCGCTGGTTGAACCGGCCGGGATGGTGATGACGGACCCACCCAGGGTGTAGTCCGTGGTCACGGTGGCTGTGCCGCCAGTGGCTGCCACCGTGACGCCACTGACGGCATTCAGGCTGGCGATGATCGGTGTGCTGCCACTGGTCTCGAAGATCGAGGCGGAACCGGTGCTGAGGGTGACCGTTGGTTGGGCATCGTCATCGGTGATGGTCAGGGTATGATCGCCGCCCGAGACCGTGGCGTTGGTCGGCGAGCCTAACTGGACGACGATGGTCTCGTCGTTCTCGTCGAGGGCGTCTCCCATCAGCGTCACCGCGATGGTAGCGCTGGTGCTACCAGCGGGGATGACCAGCGGACTGGCTGTGCTGACGCTGTAGTCAGCGGCCGTCGCCGTCGAGGCGCCTGCGATACTGAAGGGAACACTGACCGTCCGACCGGAAACCGGAGACATGGTCACCGTGATGGTGGCGCTGCCGGCCGACTCTGCCGGGCTCTGGCCGGAGAGTTGGAACGCGACGGTAGGCACGGCGTCATCGTCAGTGATGGTCACCGTGGCCTGGTCATCATTCAAGCCGCTGCCGACCGGATTCGAAAGCAGGACGAGCAGGGTTTCCTCGTCCTCGTCGAGCGTGTCGCTGGTGATCGGGATGGTGAAGGTCTTGGCCGTCCCGCTCGAATCACCATTTGCCCACGAAAGCGATCCGCTGGTTGTGGTATAATCATTCCCCGCAAGAGCGCTTCCATCGCCGGTGGCATAAACAACAGAAGCCGTCGCGGGAACCGTTCCGCCAAGAGGAACGGTGATGGTGACGCTGACCGTCGCTGTTCCGGCGCCCTCGTTGACGCTGACATCGGCGATGCTGAGGGTCGGGGTCGATTCATCATCGGTGATCGCCAAGGTATGCACATATTGGGTGCCATCGCGGGTGGCATTGGTCGGTGCAGCATCCAGGGTGACGATGACCGTCTCGGGAGTCGAACCTTCGGTGGCCGAATCATTCACGATACTGACCGTGATCGTCCCGCTCGTGCTACCGGCGGGAATGACCAGCGGACTGGCGCTGATGGTGTAATCTGCTGGATTGTCGGCCGTTCCTGTTACCGCAAACGGTACCGTGACGCCCAGGCCGGACGCCGCCGACAGGCTGACCGTGATGCTGGCACTCCCTGACGGCTCGCCTTTGACCTGGCTGACCGACGCCATCGACACCACCGGGGCGGCGTCGTTGTCGGTAATCGTGGCTGTATGCTGGGTAGTTCCACCGAGACTGGCGTTGGTTGGCGTGCCCAGGTTCACCACCACCGTCTCATTGTTCTCGTCGATCGCATCATCCACCAGGGTGATGGTGATCGTCGCGCTGGCACTGCCGG
>JAIFND010000069.1 GCA_020047915.1 bacterium
CGGGGCATCGGCATGTGCAACCCGCGCCCGTCGGCACCACCTGGCATTTCTTCCGCCTTCGGCCTTCCGCCTTCGGCCTTCCGCTACAAATCTGGGATAAACCGAGAGATATCCACGCATCTCGGAACAAAGGCTTACCTTTACGCCATTGGGTATTGCCCCCAACTCCCTGGCGTTCGCAAGTTGCTTCCCTAACCCCTGGGGCAATGGAGTTGCCTTCGCCCTAACCCCTAACCCCTGTGGCAATGGGATTCCTAACCCCTGTGGCAATGGGATTCCTAACCCCTGTGGCAATGGGATTCCCAACCCCTGTGGCAATGGGGTCAGCGACTTTCCAACGCGTTTCGCTGCGCATGATGCCGGCATGACCATCCTCGTTACCGGCGGCGCCGGCTACATCGGGACCCATACCTGCGTCGAGCTGTTGCAAGCCGGGCAGGATGTCGCGGTGCTCGACAACCTCGCCAACTCCTCGGCCGTCGCCCTCGACCGCGTGCGCACGATCGCCGGGTGCGGCAGCCTGGCCTTCCATCAGGTCGATCTGTGCGATGCCGCCGCGGTCGAACGCGTCTTCGCCGCGACCAAGCCCAGCGCGGTGATCCACTTCGCCGGACTCAAAGCGGTGGGCGAATCGGTGCAGATCCCGCTGCGCTACTACGACAACAACATCGGCGGAACGCTGGTGCTGCTTGAGGCGATGCGCCGTCACGCTTGCCGCCAACTGGTGTTCAGCAGCTCGGCGACGGTCTATGGCGATCCGCAGAGCGTGCCGATCACCGAGGCCGCCCCGCTGTCGGCGACCAACCCCTACGGCCGCACCAAGCTGTTCATCGAGGAGATCCTGCGCGATCTGGCGAAGTCGGAGGCCGGCTGGCACATCATCCCGCTGCGCTACTTCAACCCGGTCGGCTCACACCCCTCGGGTCTGATCGGCGAGGATCCGGCTGGCATCCCCAACAACCTCATGCCCTTCGCCCTGCAGGTCGCTGTGGGCAAGCGTCCGCAGCTGTCGGTTTTCGGCGGCGACTGGCCGACCCCGGATGGCACCGGCGTGCGCGACTACATCCACGTCGTCGATCTGGCGCGCGGCCACCTCGCGGCGCTCGCCAAGCTGCCCCAGGTCGAGGGCTGCGTCCCGGTCAACCTCGGCACCGGACGCGGCTCGTCGGTCCTTGATGTGGTCCGCGCCCTGGCGGCGGCGGCCGGACGCGACGTGCCCTATCGCATCGTCGAGCGCCGCGCCGGCGACGTCGCCTCGTCCTATGCCGACCCGGCCTTCGCCGCCTCCTTCCTCGGCTGGCGCGCGACCCTCGACCTCGCCGCGATGTGCCGCGATGGCTGGAACTGGCAGCAGAAGAACCCCAACGGCCTGCGGCCGTAGCTTCGAGCTTCACGCTTTGAGCTTTGAGCCCGCATGGCTTGAACCTCAAAGCTCAAAGCTCAAAGCCCTAAGCTAACCCATGCCCTCCCGCCTCGTCCTCCTCGCCTTGCTCGTCGCCCTCGGCGGCGGCGCCTTCCTGGTGCGGCTGTTCCAGCTGCAGGTCCTGGAAGGCAGCCTGCACGCCCAGGCGGTCGAGCGTGCCTTGGTGGTGGTCGAGCCGCTACCGGCGCGGCGCGGACGCATCCTCGACCGCACCGGGGTGGCGATCGCCGAGACCCGGCCGATGTACCACCTCTCGGTGGTGCTCGCCGAACTGGAGGTAGTCGGGCGGGCGCGCCGCGAGCAGGACCTGTGGCGCCTCGACCGCCGCCGTTTCGACGGCCTGGTCGGCGACCTGACGACCCGGCTGCGCTGGATCAACCGCGAACGCAACCTGAAGGATGTCCTGCTCGAGGAGATGCTGGCCCATCCCGGCACCGCGCTGCGCCTGGGCGCACGTAGCGAGGGCGAGGCCCTGCGTCTGGTCGCGGTCGATCGTGCCGCCCTCGCCCCCGGCCGGGGTGACGAGGACGCCGTGCGTCGCCTGGTCGAAGGCGACCTGCTGTGGGAGGAACCCCTCGACGCCATGGCGCGCGAGATCTCCGCACGCTGGGGCATCACCACCGAGGTGGTGAGCGAACAGGGCTTCGCCGCCGCCTGCGCCGAGGTGGACCGCGAACTCGACCTCGGGTCCGAGCGTTCGGCGACGGTGTTCGAGCCGTTCACCGACCGCTGCACCGTGAGCTTCCCGCTCGGCGCTGGGCGCAACGAGGAGCTCAACCTGCGCCTGCTGCTCGCCGAACGCCGCGACCAGGCCGAGGTGACCCTGGCCCGCGTCGTCGGCCGCGAGGTCGAGGTGGTGCGCGAACGCCTGACCCGCGCCCTGCTGCGCGCCAAGCGTCCGCCGCCGACGGCCAGCGTCTATTTTGCCGCCAGCGCCGACGCAGAACAGGTCGCCCCGCTGCTGCCGCTCGAAACCCGCCTTGTCGAGGTGCCGCTGCCCGGCGTGGTCGGGGCGCGCGAACGCGTGCTGATCCTGCAGGGCGATCCACCCGGCGACGAGGGCATGCTGACCCAGCTGTGCCGCCGCCTCGGCGCCAGCCTGGGCACCGGCGACCCCGGCCTGCTGCAGGCCCTGATCGAGCACCACGCCGAGCGCCTCGGCCCCGGCGCCAGCGGCCGCGACCACCGGCTCTACCACCTGGTCCTCGACCCGCTCGCGGTCGGGCGCCTGGTCAGCGGGCTGTCGGAACGACTCAGCGCCAGCGGCATCCCGACCACCGCCCTGCAGATGGAACGCCGCCTCGCCGAAGTCCGCCGCCTCGCCGAACGCGAGCTGTCGGGCCGCACGCGCCGCGATCCGATCCCGCTGGTGCGCGATATCCCGCACCCGGTCGCGGTGCGCCTGTGTGGCAGCGGGGCGCAGCCGCCCGACAGCCTGCGCCGCCAGTACGACGGCGCCGAGGCCGCCCTGCCCGGCCTCAGCGTCGCCGTCGATGTCGGCCGCGCCTATCCCTTCCCGCGCTCGGCCCCGCACCTCATCGGCATGCTCGCGCGCAGCGACGACGGCACCGGCACGCTGCGCGGCGCCAGCGGCCTCGAACTGCGCTACGACGACATCCTGCGCGGGGCGCCGGGTGGCCGCATCCGCGCACGGACCCCCGACGGCTTTGTCGCCCTGCGCGATGCAGAACCGCTGCCCGGCACCGATCTGGTGACCGAACTGGACATGGAACTGCAGATGCTGGCCGAGGACAGCCTCGACCGCTACATTGAGCTGGCCGAGGAACTGGATCCCGACGGCAACACCGAGCGCATGCACAACGCCTTCAAGGTCGGCAAGGGACGCGGCGGCTTCTGCCTGATCGACTGCCGCACCGGCGGCATCCTTGCCTTGGCCTCGAATCCCACCTTCGACCTCGCCGAGGTGGCGGAGAAGTACCAGGAACTGCTCAAGGATCCACGCCAGCCGCTGATCGACCACGCGGCCGTGGCGGAGATGCCGCCCGGTTCGTCGTTCAAGATTCTCACCGCGCTGTGCGCGCTGGAACATGGGCTGATGGTGCCGGGTGAGAACGTGTGGTGCCAGGGCTACATGGCGATGTCACGGGGCAAGCCGGTGCTGCGTGATCACGCCCCGGCCGGCACCTACGACTTGGCCGAGGCGATCCAGATCAGTTCCAACGTCTATTTCGCGATCATGGCCGATCGCGTGGCCAAGCGTCTGGGTCCGGGCGTGCTGCCAGCCTACGCCCACAAGGTCGGCATCGGCTGGGCCAACGCCCTTGATGTGCCGAGTCAGCGGGTCGGGCGCATGGCCATGCCCACGCCGGACAACATCGCCGACATCCGGCCACGCGAGCCACGTTGGTATCCCAACGACACCTGGCGCATGGGCATCGGCCAGAACTGCCAGGCCTCGCCGCTCAACGTCGCACCGATCGCGGCGGCGGTGGCCAATGGCGGCCATGTCGTACGCCCCTTCCTGGTCCGCCCGGACAGCGGCTCGGTGATCACCGACCTGGCGATCCGCCAGGCCTTCCTCGACGACGTGCGCAGCGGCATGGAGCGCGTCACCGCCAACCTGCCCGGCGCCACCGCCAAGCGCCTGCAACTCGAAGGCGAGGCGGCCGGCATCAAGGTCGCGGCCAAGACCGGCACCGCCGAATGGGGCAGCCCGGAAAGCCGCGCCAGCGGCCGCACCCCCGACCATGCCTGGCTGATCGGCTATGCCCCGGCCGACAACCCGACCGTCGCCTTCGCCGTGTACATCCACAGCGGCACCTTCGGCGGCAAGGCCTGCGTGCCGGTGGCCAAGCGCGTGCTGGAGCGCTACTTCGCCAAGTACGGCAAGGTCGGACACCCGCCTGCCGGGACCCCGGTCACCGGCAGCGGTGCGTGGTGATGGCGTAGGCAGCCTTCGCACTGGAGACTGGGTGGCGTACCGTCTAGCTTCGCGTATGCGCCTGCTCCTGCTGCTGCTCGCCGCCGTCCTTGCCCACGCCGCCGATGGTGCGGTGAAGGTCGGTGCCAACCCCTCGGCCGTCGCCTTCTTCGAGGCCAAGATCCGACCGGTGCTGGTGCAGCACTGCCATGAGTGCCACGCGGGAAAGAAGAAATACGGCGGACTGAAGGTGGACAGCCTCGACGCCCTGCTCGCCGGGGGCCATGACGAAGGACCAGCGGTCATCCCCGGCGATCTGGTCAGCAGTTCGCTGCTGCGCTCGATCCGCTACGAGGGCGACAGCGACCTCAACATGCCGCCGCTCCAGAAGCTGCCTGATGCGGTGATCAAGGACTTCGAGCATTGGGTGGCGATCGGCGCCCCGTGGCCGGACGCCGACGCAGCCGTGGTCGCCGCCGCGCCGCAGCCACCCAAGCCCCCCTTCCTCGGCCGACTGCACCCGGTGCTGGTGCACCTGCCGATCGCCGCGCTGATGCTGGCCGCCCTCGCTGAATTCCTGGTCCTGCTGCGCGGCGAGCGCTGGAAGCCGGCCACCGCCTTCCTCGTCGCGACCGGCACGCTCGGCGCCATCACCGCCATCGCCTCGGGCGTGGTGCTGGAGGGCAGTCAGGATCCGCACCTGCTGGAGCGCCACGAACTGCTCGGCTGGCTGACTCTGGCCGGGGCGCTGACCGCCAGCGGCATGCTGATCACGATGCGCTGGGTGCCGCTGCGGCGCTGGCCGCTGCTCGTCGTCCTGGTGCTGACCGCCGCGTTGGTCGCCGCGACCGGGCATGTCGGCGGGGCGATGGTCTGGGGCGAGGACTGGACGAGTTGGTGAAAGCTCGACCGGGGGCAGGAGCCCCCGGAGCCGGTCGGGGCAGGAGCCCCGCGCTCCTTATCCGATCTGCATGAGGTGGTCGAGGCGCAGCTGCTTGAGCTGGGTCACAACCTGCGCCTTGGCCCGGCGGACATGCAACTTGGCCGGCTTCGAGGACTGGGCCAGTTGCAGCAGCCAGGCGATCATCACCGAGTTGATGTGATCCAGACGATGGCAGTCCACCGCCAGGGCGCCGGCGGTGATACCACTCGCCCACTGGTGGTAGAAGGGCTGGCCGAAGCTATTGCGACGATCAGGCGATCCGCTGAGTTCGGCGATCACCTCGTCACCGACGACGCGCACCACAAAAGGCTGCTGGTCGAGATCGCGTTGTTCCTCGCCATTCGCGGCCTCTTCGCAGCGTGCGGCAAGTCCGGCAATCAGCAGGGCGGCGCGTACCGCGGGTCGCGAAGCGCGGAAACGGAAACGCGGCGTGAGCGGATCAAGGAGGACACCGAGGACGCGGGCCGGGAGGCGATCCAGGCTGCTGGCCTGGATGGTGCCAGCCTCGGCCAGGGCGGCGAGGCGCGCAGGATCGGATGGCGCAGCCAGCCATCCCGTGAACACAGCGGCAGAAGCAGGGGCAGGGCCCTCGGGCATGGGCGGACCCTATCGGTGCTTGTCAAACCCTCAAGAACCACCCTCGCGAGGGGCATCCAGTGCCTGACGCTGCAGCAGGTGGTAATAGCGACGGCAGAAACGGTGCGCTTCGTCGCGCACATACTGCAAAAGGCGCAGACCGGCGTCCCGGCGCGGCAGGCGCAGGGTCGCCCCGCCCGGGCGCACGATGGTCTCCTCGGCCTTGGCCAGACCGACGATCGCCGGCAGGACCACCCCCTCGGCTTCCAGGGCGGCCAGCGCGGCATTGAGCTGGCCGAGGCCGCCGTCGATCAGCACCAGATCGGGGAAGGGTTGGCCCTCGTCGCGCAGGCGGCGGTAGCGCCGTCCGACCACCTCGCGCATGCTGGCGAAATCGTCGTTGCGGGCCTGCTCCATCGCGCCCTTCACCCGGAAGCGGCGGTAGCCGTCCTTGTTCGGCACCCCGCCGACGAACTGCACCAACGAGGCGACGACATGGTGGCCGTGCAGGTGCGCGATGTCGAAGCCCTCGATGACGCGCGCAGGGCCGGCCAGGCCGAGGTGTTCCTGCAGCGCCTTGACCCCCGCGCCGATGTCGATGACCGGAGCGGCCGGTTCGCGGTAGTCGGACAGCCGGCCGCGCTCTTTCAGGCGCTCCAAGGCGGCGATCTGGTCGCGGATGCGCGCCGCGTCCTCGAAGCGCAACTCCTTGGCGGAAGCACGCATGCGCTCGTTCAACTGGCCGAGCAGCGGCCCCTTGGCAGCGCGGCCGGTGACGAAGGCGCGCAGGGCGCGGATGTCATCGCCGTAGGCCGCCGCATCGATGCGCGTGGTGCACGGCGCGCTGCACCGCTTGATGTGCCAGTTGAGGCAGGCGGCGAAGTTGCGCCGGCCCTTGTCCGCCTCATGGATATCGAGTTCGCAGGTGCGGAAGCGGAAGGCACGCTGCAGGAAATGGTAGGCGCGCTGCAGTTCGCCCGCGCTGGGGAAGGGCCCGAGCAGATCGGCGCCAGCCAGGTTCTTGTCGCGGGTGATGAACACGCGCGGGAACTCCTCGCGCGTCACCGCCAGCAGCGGGTAGTCCTTGCCGTCCTTGAGCAGCACGTTGAAGCGCGGCTGCAGCTCCTTGATCAGCAGCGACTCGGTGAGCAGCGCCTCGACCTCGGAACCGGTGATCAGCCATTCGAGATCGACCGCCTCCTGGATCATGCGCAGGGTGCGCGGCGGATGCTCGTCGAGGCGCTGCACATAGCTGGCGATGCGCCGGCGCAGGTGCTTGGCCTTGCCGACATAGATCACCCGCGCCTCGGCATCCTTCCACAGGTAGCAGCCGGGATCGTCGGGAGCGGCCGCGACCTTGGAGAGAAGGGAGGGTGGGATCATTGCCCCGAGGGGTTAGGGGTTAGGGGTTAGGGTCATTGCCCCTGTTCCCACTACGAACGCAAGTGACTGTTCCCTAACCCCTGGGGCAATGCAGGTGCCTTTCCCTAACCCCTAACCCCTGGGGCAATGGAGGTGCCTTTCCCTAACCCCTGGGGCAATGGAGGTGCCTTTCCCTAACCCCTGGGGCAATCACGGTGCAATGAAGGGGCAATCATCATCACCGGGCGGCTCGCGCCGCGCCAGCATGCGCGCGTAGTCGGCGGCGGCGACGCTGCGCGGAGCGAGGGCGTCGGCGACCCGGCGCGCCGATTCCCAGCACTGCACCTCGGCCTCGGGGGTGATGCGGCCGAGCAGCAGCATGCAGCGCAGGAACACCAGGTAGGTGTCGATGGCGTCGCAGGTGCAGTAGTCGTCGATGCGCTCGTGCTCGCCACGCTCCCACAGTTCCTGCACCATGCTGCCCTTGGTGTCCATCTTGCCGCAACCGCCGACCAGCTTGGCGAAGAGGTCGAGGCCGCCGTTGGCGTGCGTCGCTCCGCTGTTGGTGATGAAGTCCTGCACATCGAAGTGGAAGGTCTGGTTGTAGCGGTTGCGCGGCTGCTTGTAGCCGGGGCCGTCGAGGACGAACCACTCCGGCACCGGGATGCCGAAGCGGTAGGCGCAGTTCTCCATCACCGGCAGGTCGAAGAAGCGGCCGTTGAAGGTGACGAAGCAGGGCGGGGTGGAGGGATGCCGGTCGAGATGCTTGCGCCAGCCGTTCCAGAACTGCCGGGCGATCACCTGGGGCCGGAACTTCGGCCGGTCGAGGTTCTTCACGTCGATCAGGGTGAAGTCATCGGCCACGCGTGCGATCGCCACCGACACCGGCAGATGGTAGGTGTGCGGTATGAAGTCGCTCTTGCCGGCGGCGACCAGCTGCGTCTGCCAGGCCGCGATCGCCTCGGCCGGGCTGAGCTGCGGCTGCTCGGGCATGCGCGAGCGCTGCACCAGACGGCCATCGACCACGGTTTCGATATCGAAGACGAGATAGGCGGCGCGATCGCTCATGGCGATGAGGCTATGGCGTGGACGCGGTTGTCGAACGGCGCCCGCCCCCAGCATCCTCCGCCATGACACCCGTCGTCATCGGCGGCCCCCTACGCCTGTCGCTCGCACTCGCCTTGCTGTCAGGCAGCGCCGCACTCACCCTGCTCGGCTTCCGCCTTGGCTGGGGCATCGGCTGGATGGCCTGGGTCCCCGCCGTGGTGCTGCTGTTCCCGGCCCTCGCCCTGGCCGGACGCCGGGTGATCAGCCGGCGGGACGGTGGCCTGGAGGTCGCCGACGGCTGGCTGTTCCGCCGTATCTACACCTTCGGCATCGCAGGCGGCGAGATCGAGATCCTGCCTGCTGGCGGCGCCTGGACCGTGGTCCTGCACCTGGGTGGACGCGAACTGCCGCTCGCCAGCTGGGTGACCCGCACGACGGCCGAGCGCGTCGCAGCGCTACTGCCTGAACTGCCACGACGGGTCGCACGACGGCCCGACGGCGACAGGTGAGTTGCCTCCGTCCGGGCGCATGAATGCTGCGCCGATGCTCGACGATGACGTGGTCCGCGCCTCTGGCCTGCTCCTGCGCCGCGAAAACGGCACCCGCCGCACCTGGCTGCTGCTGCGCAACCGCAAGCGTGGCGAATGGGGCTTCCCCAAGGGCCACGCCGAAGGCGCCGAGAACGATGTCGATTGCGCGATCCGCGAATGCGCCGAGGAGACCGGCATCGGCCTGGTCGCCCTCGACGGCACACCGCGCATCCTGCGCTATGTCCTCTCCAGCGGTCACAGCAAGCAGGTCGTGTATCTGCCGGCCGTGACCCGCCAGGATCACGTGACGCTGTCGCCCGAGCACGACCGGGCCGGCTGGTTCGACGCGCGCGGCGTCCTCGAACGCATGCCCTACGACAGCCTGCGTGCCCTGTTCCGCGCCCACCTGCGCGACTTCCGTTACCACTGATGCAACGCTTCTCCTTCTATCTGCCGACCAGCGCCGACTTGCCCACCCTCGATGAACTGAGCAGCCTGCTGCTCGACCTCGGCTGCCACCTGCAGGGTGGCGACGGCTACCGTCCCGGGACTTGGCGCGATCGCATCACCGGCGCGCGCGCGATCATCGATCTCGGCGAGGCGCCGATCGAGGAGGATGTCCAGCATCCGCCCCGCGCCTACGACGGCTGGGTGCCGATGCAGTTGTCGGTGCAACTGCCCCTGGTCTGCCCGCACTGGCTGGCGGTCGAGGGCTTCCAGTTCCTCGAACGCGTGCTCGCCGCCGTACCCGAGGTCCGCGTCCTCGACGAGGAGGACAGCCAGGAAACGGCCGAGGCGCTGCCTGGTCCCTTCGCGTGGAGCCGGCCACGCGCCCTGCTCAACTGGGAGCGCCTGCACGCCGTGCAGGTCGAGACGCGCACCGACCTCGGGCGCATGCATCGCGGCGACTCGCTGCGCCTGTGGCGCTGGCGGCGCGAACGCCAGCCCGGCTGGCCGGAAGCCACCGTGCTGATCGACCGCGCCACCGCCGAAGCGCATCCGGTCTGCGTGTGGAGCGATCCGGCCCAGCCCTGCGTCCTGCCCGCCACCGGCCTGGTGCTGGTGCGCCTGCCCACGCCGCGCCTGATCGGGCGCAACGCCCTGCCCGCGGGCGAAGCGCTGGAGACGGCAGGCGCTACCCGGGTCGCCCCCGGCGCCTGGCCGGACGGCCTGCCCCTTGAGCGCTTCCGCGCCGCCGATGACGAGGACTGGGTCGATTAGCCAGCCAGTTGCGGGCAAGAAGCCCCGGCCCGCCAGCGCGGCTCGATCAGCCAACTGCCCGGCACCGGGCGGTGGCCGCGCAGGCCCTGGCTGATCAGGGTGTGCATGCGCGCCATCATCGCGTCGGCGAGCACTTCGCGCTGCCAGTCGAAGCCGGCGACCAGGCTGCGCTGCTCGGTCTGGTTGAGCGAGAGGAAGGCGCAGTCGCGGGGCATCCGGACGCCGGCCTCGCGCAGCGCCCAGTACGCGCCCGAGGTCTTGCCGATGACCAGATCCGGGCGGTGGCGGCGGTACCAGGCGACGGTACGCGCGCTGTAGTGGGCGGTGCTGGCGTTCGCATCCGGCTGCAGGATCAGCGGCGGCGGTGCCTCGGGCAGCTGCGCGCGGTGGTAGGCGCAGGCGCTGAGCAGCACCTCGTTCTCGCGGGCGATGAAGCTGGAGGGGATCACCGCCCCGATGCGCCGGAAACCGGCGGCGCGCGCCATCTCCCACGAGCGGAACATCGCAGCGAAGAGGTCGGGGCGCACCGAGTCGAAGGGCAGGGCGAAGTCCTCCTGGATGCCGCTGACCACGCAGAAGCGGTCCCACGCGAAGCCCTCGACGACCTCCCGGCGCGTGAGCGAGGGCAGGAAGCAGCCGACGAATCCCCGCCGTTCGAGGGCCGGACCAGCCTGCCGCGGATCGCCCAGCGCCGGCAGATGGACCGGGCGCAGGTCATAGCCGCGCCGGGCCGCGGTGGCGCGCAGGGCCAGGTAGAGATCGCGGTCGCCATGCAGGCGGGCCAAGCGTTCGCAGATCCAGGCCAGCGGATAGCGGTTGCCGGGCCCGCCATGCCGGCGCCGGGCGAGTGCCGCGACCCCGGGATCGGGACGGTAGCCGAGGCGTTCGGCGGCGGCCTGGGCCCGCGACCGGGCGTCCACGGAACAGCGCGGCGAACCGGCCAGGGCGCGGCTGACCGTGGCCAGCGAGAGGCCGGCCGCGTGCGCGACCTGACGCAGGGTGGCGGACATGTGGAACAGGTTCCACAAACGCCCTGCTGCGTCCAGGCCCGGCCCCGGCGAGGATGCCCGCCGAGGACTCGCCCATGCCCCTGATCACCGACATGCACCGTTCCCAGCTTCCCCGCTCCGGCATGGCCCTGGGCGGCATCGGCGCCGGCTGGTTCGAGATCCGGCAGGACGGCGGCTTCGCCAACTGGTCGATCTTCAACAACTGGCCCCTGTTTCCCGGCGCCCGCTACCCCCACAACGCCAAATCGACGCTGTTCTTCGTGCTGTGGGTGCGCGTGCAGCACGAGAACCCGCGTCTGGTGTTGCTGCAGATCGAGGACGGGCATGGTGCAGGTGCGATCGAAGGCCACGAATTCCAGTACATGTTCCCGTGGATGTCGGGGGTGGATGCGATCCGCACCACCGCTTCGTTCCCCTTCGCCGACCTCGATTTCCGCAAGGACGGACTGCCGCTCGCGGTGTCGCTGCGCGCCTGGTCGCCCTTCATCCCGGGAAACGCCGCCGACTCCTCGCTGCCGCTGGCCTGCTTCGACTTCCGCATCGTGTCGCACAGCGACCGTCCGGTCGAAGTGCAGATCCTCGCGGTGATGCGCAACGTCGCCGCCTACGACCAGCCGGAGCGCATCTACCAGAACCGCCGCATCCAGGATGGCGACTTCTCGGCCGTGGTGCTGGGTGCCGCGCAGACCGATCCGCTAGCCGCCACCACCGGCGAACTGTGCCTCGCCTCCTTCGACCGCCACTCGACCGCATACATGGGCTGGGAGCACCACCATCCCTACTACGAGCGCCTGCTGCGCGAGTTCCCGCTGCCCGAGATCGATGACACCGACGGCCGCAACGGCACCGACAAGGCCACCGGCCGCCGCCGCGCCGACCCGCGCTGCTTCGCCACCATCGGCCGTGCCGCCGTCCTCGCCCGGCGCGGCGAGGCGCTCGACCACGGCTTCGCCCTGACCTGGCACTTTCCCAACCTCTACGGCCGTCGGGTCAAGAAGGCCGACAGCAGCGGCCGCCAGACCGAGCCCTGCGGACACGACCGTCTGGAGGGCCACTTCTACAGCAGGCGTTTCGCCTCGGCCGAGGCGGTCGCCCGCTACGCCGGCGCCGAGCGCGGCCGGCTGCTGGCCGAGACCACCGCCTTCCACCGCACCTTCTTCGACAGCAGCCTGCCCGGCTTCGTCCTCGACCAGATCAACAGCCAGCTGAACACCCTGCGCACCAGCACCTGGCTGACCGCCACCGGCATGTTCGGGGTGCTCGAAGGGCTCAGCCCGATCCAGCCGTGGGCCGGCATCGCCACCACTGATGTCGCCGCCTACGGCCAGATCGCGGTGTCGCTGCTGTTCCCCGAACTCGACCGCATGACGATCGACATCTGGCGGCGCTTCCAGCAGCCCAACGGCTGCGTCATCCATTCGGTCAGCTGCAACTCCTACGAGCCCAGCCCCGGCGAGGTCAGCGGACACCGCCTCGACATGCCGGCGCAGTTCGTCTTCTTGTCGCTGCGCGCCGCGCTGTGGTCGCAGGACCGCGCCTGGATCGACGCGGTGTGGCCCGACGCCAAGCGGGCTCTGGACTATGTGCTGCGCGAGCGCGACGCGAACGGCGACCAGCTGCCCGACATGCAGGGCATCATGTGCTCGTACGACAACTTCCCGATGCACGGCGTGGCGCCCTTCGTGGTCAGCCAGTGGCTGGCTGCGGTCGCCCTCGCCCTGGAGACGGCGCGGCGCCTCGGCGACCGCGACTTCCTCGCGATCTGGGAGCCGCGCTTCACTGCCGGCCGCGCCACCCTCGAGCGCACGACCTGGAATGGCCGCTACTTCGACCTCTACAGCGACACCCAGGCTGCCGATCCCGAGGCCAAGCGCGGCTGCATGACCGACCAGTTGATCGGTGACGGCCTGGCGCGCGCCCTCGGCCTGCCGCCGCTGGTCGATCCGGCCAAGGCCGCCAGCGCCTTCGCGGCGATCATGAGGATGAACTTCCGCCCCGAGCAGGGCCTGCGCAACTGCCAGTGGCCCGGCGACCAGTTCCTGCATCCGATCCACAAGGACACCTGGGTCGATCAGGCCAACACCTGCTGGTCGGGCGTCGAGCTGCTGTTCGCCGCCCAGCTCTATGCCGCTGGCCGGATCGAGCAGGCCGAGGCGGTGGTCCGATCGGTCGATGAGCGCTATCGTGACTTCGGCATGTACTGGGACCACCAGGAGTTCGGCGGCCACTACTTCCGTCCGCTGTCGGCTCTGGCGATCCCCGGCGCGGTCCTCGGCCAGAGCTGGGATGGCGCGACCCTGCGCCTGGCCCCGGTCCGGCCGCTGCCGGTCGGCCGCTGGTGCGTGCTGCTGCCCGGGGCCTACGGCACCTGGCACCAGGGCCACGATGGCGGCCGCCTCGAACTGCTGTCCGGATCCTGCGCCCCGCAGCGCATCGAGGTGCCGGCGGTCGGCGCCGTGGAGCTGATCGGATTCGCAGGCACCTATCGCCAGGAAAGCAAGGACGGACGCACAATCTTCACCCGCGCAGCCTGAGCGAGAGCGGCCGCTTACAGACGCGGCCGGACCGAGGCCAAGGCCAAGCGATGCGCGGCGATGCCGTCCGTCCCGCGCAGGTCGCACTCGATGAGCTGCAGCCCGTCGCAACCTGCGGCCTCGCGCAGAGCCTCGTCCAGCGTCGGCCGGTCGGCGCAGCGGCGGTAGGGCAGGCTGAAGAGCGCAGCGGCGGCGGCGAAGCCGCGCTCGTGGTCGGTGCGCACCAGCCGACGGTAGCCCGGCACCTGGGACACCGGCAGGGCATCGAAGATCGCGCCGCCGCCGTTGTTGAGCACCACCACCGCGCCCCGCGCCCGAGCGGCCAGGGCCAGCGAGTTGAGATCGTGCAGGCAGGCGAGGTCGCCGACCAGGCACAGGCCGCGACCAAGCGCGGCGCTGGCGCCGCAGAAGCTGGCGATGGTGCCGTCGATGCCGTTGAGGCCGCGGTTGCACAGCACGCGCTGCGCCGTCGAGCGCGGAGCAAGCAGCAGATTGGCGTCGCGCACCGCCATGCTGCTGGCCAGCCACAGCAGCGGGAAGCCGCTGGCCTCGCACACCGCCGCCGTGGCGCTGGTGGCGTTCCAGCCAGTGCTAGCCGGGACGGTATTCTGCCATTGCGAACGCCACGCATCGTCGGCACGGCCCAGCCGTGCGATCAGCCGCTCGACCGCTGCCGCATCGGGATCGACGATGCGTTCCGAGGCGCTGTGGATGAAGTCGTCGTCGCGTGCGCCGCCGAGCACGATCTGCGGGCAGGCCTGGCGACCGAGCCATTCGTAGCCGGCCCGGGTCAGCGGTGGCGGGCCGATGCGCAGGATGACGTCGGGATCGGCTGAGGGGCGGGCGTAGAGCGCGTCAGGGCAGGCGACGAGGTTGGGGATCGCTGGCCGGCGTAGGCCGCTGCAGGCGTCGGCCAGGACTGGAAAGCCGGTGGCATCGGCCAGTCGGGCGACCAGGGCGGGGGCGACGGATTCGGCGGGGCCGGCGACGATCAGGCCGTGGGGGGCGGATACGTCCGATCGAGCGGGGCAGGAGCCCCGCGGACCGGGCGGGGCAGGAGCCCCGCGCTCCGGGAGAGGCGGCAGCGGGTCGCGTAGCGGCAGGTTGAGGTGCAGCGGACGGCGCGCACAAGAGACCGCTACGCGCACCTGTTCGCGCATCGTTTCAGCGGTGGCTTCGGACGCTTCGCCGAGCTCCAACGCCTCGGCGAAGACGCCGAAGAGTCCGGGCTGATGCATGGTCTGCGGGGCGCCGCAGCCCTGCAGTTCGGCCGGGCGGTCGGCGGTCAGCAGGATGAGCGGAATGCCAGCGGCGTCAGCTTCGCACACCGCCGGCAGCAGGTTGGCGGCGGCGGTGCCGCTGGTCACGCACACTGCCACCGGTTCGCCCAACGCCTTGGCCAGGCCAAGGGCATGGAAGGCGGCGCCGCGCTCGTCGGTGTGCATCACCAGCCGCTCGCCATACAGCCGGTCGCAGGCGAAGAGCAGGGGACAGTTGCGCGATCCCGGACTGGCGACGACATGCCGGCAACCTGCCGCGATCAGCGCCTCGCCCAGCACGCGGCTCCACAGCGCATTGAGATTGGCGTCAGGCATGGTGAGACATACGCGTTCGGCGTTCGGCGTTCGGCGTTCGGCGTTGCGAAATGACGAAACACGGACTCTGCGTCCAATTCCCGAACCGCCTGCGGAACGCCGAACACCGAACGCCGAACGCCGAACTGGCCGCCCCCCTATCCATGCCCCACCCGCAGCGATCGGCGCACCAGCGCCAGCTTCAGCTCGGTCTCCTCGTATTCGAGCTGCGGGTCGGAGGTCTCGACCACGCCGCAGCCGGCGAAGACGCGGGCCAGCGTGCGGTCGGCCGACAGCAGGGCGCCGCGCAGCGGCACGACGGCGCGGCACGAGGCAGGACCGATCCAGCCGAGCGCACCGCAGTACAGGCCACGGCGCAGACGTTCGTGGCGCGCCAGCCAGCTCGCCGCAGCAGCGGCGGGCAGACCGCAGGTCGCCGGGGTGGGATGCAGCGCGGCGATGACATCGAGATAGTCGGGGTCGGTCAGTTCGGCGGCGATGCGCGTTTCGAGATGGATCAGCGAGCCGCAACGGCGCGGATGCGGGCTGGCCTCGACCGCGAAGGGACGGCAGCGCGGACGCAGGCCGGCGACGAGGTGTTCGACCACCAAGCCGTGCTCCTTGCGCTCCTTGGTGCTGGCGACCAACGCACCGACGCGCGCCAGATCGATCTCCTCGTCATCGCTGGCGGCGCAGGTGCCAGCCAGGGCATGCGTCTCGACGACACTACCGCGCGCCGCCAGCAGCAGCTCGGGCGTGGCGCCGAGGAACAGCGCGCCATCCGGCAGATCCTGGGCATAGACGCAGGCGCCGGTCCCGGCGTTGGCCTTGAGCCGGGCGAGGGCGACATCGTCACGGTGGTCGGCGGGCAGATGGTGATCGACGGCGCGCGCCACCACCACCTTGCGGAAGGCGCCCTCGCGGATCAGCCCGGCAGCGTCCTCGACCAGATCCTTGAAGCCGTGCGGTGGATGTGTCCATGCCACCGGGGCGACCTTGGCGGGGGATCGGAGTTCGCCCTCGATCTGATCCAACTCAACCTCTTCGCGCTGGATGCGCAGGCGCGAGGGCAGCCAGAGGCGCGCGCCAGGCACAGCCCCCCACGGCGAAGCGGCTGGCCCGGCGTCCTCGAAGGCGAGGGCGCCCATCACCCAGGGTAGCGAACCGCGACTGCCCTCCAGACGGCCGAGCGCACGCGCCAGACGCAGGCCGCGGCCAGGACCGCTGGCGCTCGCGTCCCACGCCACGCCCTCAGCCACAGCAACGCCGGCGTCATCCCACAGCAGGGTGCGCGGGAAAGCGGCTTCGGACCAGGCCTGGATGGGATCGGACAGCATATCATTGCCCCTAGGGGTTAGGGGTTAGGGTCGAGGGGTGTGGCTCACGATACGTTGCTGTCCCTATCCCCTGGGGCAATGATCGCACCCTAACCCCTAACCCCTGGGGCAATGACGCGGCCTAACCCCTGGGGCAATGATTCATCTAGCTACGGCGATGTGCCTCGTCTCGCGGATCAGCGTGACCTTCACCTCGCCGGGGAACGCCACCTGGTCGGCGATAGCGCGGGTGATGTCACGGCCCATCTTGGCGAGCTCGGTGTCAGGGACGGTGTGCTGGTTGACCAGCACGCGCAGTTCGCGGCCGGCCTGGATGGCGTAGGCCTTCTGCACACCGGGGAAACGCACCGCGATCTCTTCCAGCTGGGCCAGGCGCTTGAGGTACTGCTCGACATTGGCGCGCCGCGCTCCGGGCCGGGCTGCACTGATCGCGTCGGCAGCGGCGGCGAGGACGGTGTAGGGAGTCAGCGGGTCGTGACCTTCATGGTGCGCCAGGGCGGCGTTGGCCACCGTCTCGCTCTCGCCGTAGCGCTTCAGCGCCTCGTAGCCGAGCTGGGGGTGGCTACCCTCCTGCTCGTGGTCGATCGCCTTGCCGACGTCGTGCAGCAGGCCGCAGCGCCGGCCAAGGCGCGGGTCGAGGCCGAGATCGGCCGACATCGCACCGCACAGGAAGGCGACCTCCTGGGTGTGGACCAGGACGTTCTGGCCGTAGCTGGTGCGGAAGTGCAGCTTGCCGAGCAGCTTGATGATCTGCGGGTGCAGCCCCGACACCTCGGTGGCGAAGGCCGCCTCCTCGCCGAGGCGGATCAGCTCGCGGTCGAGCTCGGAACGCACCTTGTTCAGCTCTTCCTCGATGCGCGCCGGCTGGATGCGGCCATCCTCGACCAAGCGCTTGAGGGTGCGCACCGCGACCTCGCGGCGGATCGGGTCGAAGCACGAGATGAAGATGATGTCGGGTGCCTCGTCGATGATCACATCGACGCCGCTGGCCTGTTCGAAGGCCTTGATGTTGCGGCCCTCCTTGCCGATGATCCGCCCCTTGTACTCCTCGCTCGGCAACTGGATGCGCGTCGCGGTGGTCTCGGCGGTGTGCTCGGCGGCGTAGCGCTGGATGGCGCGCGCGACGACCTCGATGCCCATGTCCTTGGCGCGTTCGTGCAGCGCCTTCTCGTGCTTGGCGATGCGCGCCGCCTGCTCGGCGGCCAGCTCCTTGTCGAGGCGGGCGAACAGCTCGGTCTTGGCCTCGTCGGCGGCCAGCCCGGCGACCCGGGTCAGCTCGGCGGTGATGCGTTCCTCGCCGGCCGCCAATGCCGCCTCGCGCTCGCGCAGGCGGGCGCGTTCACGCTCGCCCTCCTCCTCACGGGTGCGCAGGCGGCTGTCGCGCTCGTCGAGGGCGGCAAGCTTGCGGTCGAGGCTGTCCTCGCGCGCGCCGATGCCCTTCTCGCGTCCGGCCAGGGCGGCGTCGCGCTCCTTGGCGGCGGCCTCGCGTCGGGTCGAGCGCGCCTCGGCCTCGCTGGCGGCCTGCAGCTCGGCGGTCAGACGACGCTGGTCGGCAGCCAGCTTGGCGCGCTCGGCGGCGAGGGTCTGCTCGGCGGCGGCGGTCGCTCCGGCCTTGGCCTCGGCGGCAAGCTGGGCCGAACGGGCGGCGAGTTCGCGGTCGTGTTCGAGGCGCAGGCGGTTGGCGATGAGGGAGCGGCCGAGGGCGATGCCGACGCCCAGACCCAGGCCGACGGCGACCAGGGCGATGATGATGACCAGTGTGGGTTCCATTGAGCGGGGCAGGGTAGGCCCCAGGGCGGCTCCTCCAAGGCCTGTGCGAGCCAGGGCTTGGCGGTGCTTGATGCAATTTCGGTCACTTTATGGGTCCGTACGGTCCCGTTCATACCGAAAATGGCAGCCTGCGCCCAAGCTTTGTCGATCGCGGTCTGCTTCGACACCTACCGTGCTTGAGCCCCCTCACCATGCAGGTAATCACCCCAAGCCGGATTACCCACGCATGCCTATCGCCCCCAGCCGCATCCTTGTCCCAGCCACGCTGATCGCCCTGGTTGCCTGCAGCCGCGACACCCCGCCAGCAAGCGAACTGACCGCCGGGGCCCTGGATGGGGCTGCCGCCCCACCGGCCGCTTTCGTCACCCCGGTCGATTCAGGCACGGTGCAGGACGGCTGGCTGGCCAGCTTCCAGGATCCCGTCCTTGATGCGCTGGTAGCCGAGGCGCTGGAGCACAACCGTGATTTCGCCGCCGCCCGCGCCCGCCTCGAGCAAGCGGCCGGCCAGGCGCGTCAGGCCGGCGCCGACCTCCTGCCGCAAGTCGGCGCCTCGCTCGGGGCGCAATCATCGGGGACCGCCAACAGCAGCGCGCATACCGACAAGATGGGTGCCGGGCTGAAGCTGTCGTGGGAGCTTGATGTGTGGGGCCGCCTGTCCTCGGCCCAGCAGGCCGCCCAGGAGAACTTCGCCTCACGCGCTGCCGATCTCGAATTCGCCCGCCAGTCGCTGGCCGCCCAGGTCGCCAAGGGCTGGTTCCTGGGCATCCAGGCGGTCCAGCAGGAGGCCATCGCCACCAGCTATG
>JAIFND010000159.1 GCA_020047915.1 bacterium
GGCTGCGCCCCCGCACCCCCGAGTCCTCAAGGGCAGAGACTTTGCCGACTTTGACTTGGCAGGTCAAAGTCGCTGCCCTCAAGGACTCTAGTACCTGCGGACCTTCGGCGAGGCGACCGCGCTGCATCGGATCGACCGGGCGGTCATCATCTCCTTAGCGTGCTGCCATAGTCATGACATAGTAGCTCGGCTTTATGTGTCGTTCTTCTTCGGCTTCTTCTTCTGCTTCCTGGCCAGCGTGGCCTTCACCTGCTTGAGGGTGGCTTCGGCTTCCAGGAAGTGGCGTTCGATGGGAGTCGGCTCCTGAAGCAGGCGCTGGCGGAAACGCTCATATTCCTGGTGTGCCTTCTCCAGGGCGGCTTCGTGGGTGACCGTGCCGGCGTGGGTCAGCACGGGGCGGCCGGTCATGGTCAGGAAACCGCGCAGGCGCTCGATCCAGTCCTGCATGGTCATGGGCTGGCGGTTCAGGGCCTGCACCTCGGCCATTTCCAAGTAGGCGGTGACGATGCGGTTCAGGATGTTCAACTCGTCGGGGTTCAGGTAGTTCTTGGCCACCTCGGTGTCACGCTTGAGGACCATCGAGCCGGGGAAGCTGGTGATGCCCATCAACGGCCGGTTGGCATCGGCGCGCTGCATGATCACCTCGGCGGCGGTGTGGCAGTGGGTCGCCCAGTGCATCTGGTTCTGGATGCGCTGGAACAGGTCCTGGGTGACCGGAGCCTTGGGGTCGTAGTCGATGCTGGTGGCGTAGATGTCCAGAACCTTGCGCCAGAACACCTTCTCCGACGAGCGGATGTCGCGCAGGCGCGCCAGCAGTTCTTCAAAGTAGCGGTCGTTGGCTGGCTCCTTCAGGCGCTCGTCGTCGAGAGTAAAGCCCTTGACGATCAGTTCGCGCAGGCGCTGGGTCGCCCAGATGCGGAAGCGGGTGGCGACTGTGCTTTTAACGCGATAGCCCACCGAAATGATGACATCAAGGTTGTAATAGGTCAGCGTGCGACGCACCTGCCGCTGCCCCTCTTGGCGAACCACCGAGGAATCCTCGGTGGTTGCCTTTGGGTCCAACTCGCGATCTTCAAATATGTTACGGATATGCAGCGCGATGTTGTCAACGGAGCAGTCGAAGAGTCGGGCGAGATCACTCTGGGTCAGCCACACCGTCTCGTTCTGCAGGCGCACCTCTAGGCGCACCCGGCCGTCATCGGACTGGTAGACCAGCAGGTGGCCGCCGGGGGAATCTGGGCTGTCGGTCATGGCTGTGGTCCTCTGCTCGCTGCGCAGTCGCTGAGTGTCACAGGATTCCAGCCCAGCGTAGCCGGGAACCTGTGATGATCTGTCGCCAGATTGGCATAACATTGCCCTGCAATGGGTAGGAGACAGCCATGCCGGCGGGCCTGGCGGATGATGATCGCTGCAGCGGGAAGATGAGGCTCGATCAGGGCATCGGACAGGCAGGCATCAGGCAGGGCGGTTTCCATCGCCAAGCGACGACGTGCGACCGTTGCCACCGGGAAACCGTCGCGCACGAGGCTGCGGGTGTACTCGTCCGCGATCCGCTCGCTCCACACCACGCTGCACGCCCCGTATTCGGCGGCATAGATGAGCGGATCGGCGGTCGCGACGCTGTAGAGGATGTTGGCGTCGAGGACCGCGATCAGAATCACGTCGCGATCTCGGCGCCCGCTGCTGCCATGGCCGCCAACGGACGGCGACTACGCTGCCACCGGGCACGCAACCGCTCGACGTCGCGCCGGGCCAGGCGGCGATGGCTGCCGACCATGCGGCACGGCATGAGTCCGTCCTCGATGAGGCCGATGAGGTGTGGACGGCTGACCCCCAGCAGCGCCGCCGCCTGCGTGGTGGTCAGGTCCGCCGCTGGGCTTGCTTGCCGCATCTGGGTGGCGAGCCAGTCCCGCGCCGCACGCCGATGCAATTGCGTGACCACGACCGGCTGCGCCGTACGGCGCAGTCGTACCTGCACAGTCACACCCGTAACATCGCGCAGGTCGATGGTCGGGCGCCGAGGCGTATGAACTGCCGTCGCGCGATGTGTCGTGGCCATAGGATCGCGTGTATCGTTATCTGCAATAAACGCAACGATAGCACGTCTCCCTGCATGCCCCAACACCGCTCCATGCAGGAATGTACTTACCGGCCTCCGCGATCGGGGGCGCGGGCGCCCTCGCCCGCACGACTCGCACTTCGACAGATACGCGCGCAGGTGCTTGCGCGTGCTTTTGGGTTACTGATAGTGAATGACGCGTCATGTCCCAGGAAACCAGCGTCCGGGTGCGATTGGGCAGTCCGACCGAAAGGCCGGAGGAGGAACTGCCGTTCCGCATCCTGGTGATCGCGGATGTGCTGGGGCGTGCGGGTGGAAGGCCGCTGGGGGAACGAGCGACGGTGCCGGTGGGACCGGGGATCATGGCTGCGTTGCAACCGCAGGTGGTCGTGCCCGAGGAACTGGGCGGGGGAACGCTGGCGATGCGCGGGTGGGAGGACTGGTCGGTGGTGGGCGTGGTGCGGCGGGTGCCCGGCCTGCAACGACTGGAGGCTGAACGGTTGGAGCTGTTGCGCGCAGCGGGGGATCCTGCGTTGCGCCTGGGCCACGATGTGGCGGCGGCGCTGCTGGCAGAGCGCATCACGGGACTGGCGCAGGGACTGCTCGGCCGCGCTGACTGGCGTCGGTTGGAGGCGACCTGGCGCAGCCTCTGGCTGCTGGCCGAACAGCACTGGGAAGGGGTCGAGGTGCGCGTGCTGCCGGCGACGCGCGCCGAGGTGGCTGCCGATCTCGACGAGGCACCGGAACCCAGCGCGAGCGGACTGCACCGCACCATCTACAGCACCGAATTCGGCCAGCATGGCGGGCGACCGTGGTCGGTCCTCGTGCTCGATCAGGAACTCGGGCCCGGACCCGCCGACCTCGCGTTGCTGCGCCGTTTCGCAGCCATCGCGGCGGCGGCGCATGCTCCGCTGCTGACCACGGCGGGTCCGCAATTGCTCGGCCTCGATTCCTGGGGCGCGGTGGCGGGGATGCGCGAGGTCGCGGCTGCGCTTGCGGCTCCGGCCTGTCGCGCCTGGCGGGCGCTGCGCGAGCGCGAGGAGGCGCGCCAGGTCACGGTCGCGCTGCCGCCGCTGGTGCTGCGTGGTCCGGGCGGGGATGGCGAGGCCGCACTGCTTGGCGGGGCGGCGCATGCGGTGGCGGCGCGGCTTGCGGCCTGCCATGCGCGCACCTGCTGGTGCGCCGGAGCGGCGAGCGGCAGAGCCGAGGATGCCCTGCGATTCGCGGACGGTGCCGAAGGTCCACGTCTGGCGGTCGCTGCGCTGCTGCCAGAAGACCTGGCCGCCGAACTCGCTCGGCAGGGGATCATCCCGCTGTGCGCGATGCGTCGAGCGACCGGGGTGGTCTTCCCGCATCTGCCGACCCTGCGCGCCGGAGCGGATGATTCCGGGCCGGCTGACCAACTGCCTCTGGTGCTGCTTGGGTCACGCATCGCGCATCATCTCAAGGTGCTGCAGCGCGAGCGGCTGGGCGCCCACCTCGCGGTCGATGAACTGGAGCGTGGCCTCAACCGCTGGCTCGACGGCCTGTGCGCCGATGGCCAGGTCGCCGATCCCGAACTGCGCGCCCGGCGTCCGCTGCGCCAGGCCCAGGTCACGGTGTCCGGGGTGGCGGGTCGGGCCGGTTGGCTGCGCGCCGATCTCCGCGTGCGTCCGCATCTGCCGGGCTGTGCTGCCGACGTGGTCCTTGATCTGGTCGGACGTCTCGATCGGGAGGCGGGATGAGCCGAACATCAGGACGCCTGCTGCGTCGCCTGGCCGGTCCCGCTGCCGGGGGTGATGCGCAGCTCGAGGACCTGCGCAGGCTGTTGCAGCAGCGCCTGGGCGATGCGCCGGCCTGTCCCCAGCTCGGCCTGCCGACCCTGCCGCCGTGGTTGCCCGACTCCGAGCAGCGCCGTCAATTGCAGGAGGCGATGGCGCTGAGCCTGCGCCAAGGCGATCCGCGGCTGAGCGAAGTCCGCGTGGTGCAGTGCGGGGATGACGAGGGACACGCCTTCGCCGTGCAGGCGCGCATCGCCGGCGGGCCGCCGCTGGGTGCGACGGTCGCGGTCGATGCCCAGGGCCTAGTGGAGACCAGACGATGAGGAACGAAGAGGCACTGTTTCGTGATGAATTGCTGGCTCTGCGCTCCACCGCCCAGGGGTTCTCAGCCATGCACCCGGCCTCGGCGCGTTGGCTGGGTGAGGCGGGGGCCGATCCCGATGTCGAACGCCTGCTCGAAGGCACCGCCTTTCTCGCCGCACGGCTGCGCGGGCGCATCGCCGCTGTCGATGACGAGGTGATGCAGGGCCTGTGCGCCGCCCTGTTGCCCACCGCGCTGCGTCCGCTGCCCGCCGCGTGCATTGTGCGCTTCACCCCGGGCAAGGGGCTGCGTGATGCCGTGACCGTGCCGGCCGGGGCGAGTCTCGACAGCGCCCCCACCGAGGGCGAGCCCTGCCGCTTCCGTACCGCCTGGGCGGCCGAGATCCCGTTCGCCCAGGTCAGCGCCGTCGAGTTGCACGCTGGCGATCCGCCCCGGCTGGAAATCGTGCTGACCCAGCGCGAGGGCGCGGCGGCGCGCCGGCCCGGCGCGAACCTGCGCCTGCATGCCCATGCCGATCCGGGGCTGGCCCGCGCGCTGGTGCGCGCCCTGGTCACCGCCCGCGACCTGCGCGCGCTGAGCAGCGAGGGCCGCAGCGTGCCGTTGACCGCGCACTGGATCGGTCCCGGCGTGGAAGCTCCGCTGCTGCCGGGCGATCCCGGCCTGGGGGCCGGGCATGCCATCCTCGCCGAGGCCCTGGCCTGGCCGGAGGCCGGCCTGTTCGTCGAGCTGCGCGGGCCGCCTGGCCTGGGCATGGCCGACGGGGATACCAGCGTGCGCGTCGTCGCGGCGCTGGCCCAGTTGCCGCCCGAGCTGCGCGGGGTCGCCCCGGGTCATCTGCTGACCGGTTGCGTGCCGGCGATCAACCTGTGGCCGGCGCGGGCCGAGCCGCTGATCATCGATGGCACGCGGCGCGAACACGCCCTGCGCGTCGCGGATCGCGCTGGCGCGGCGTGCTGGGCGGTCACCGGCGTCCGTGGCAGCGCGCCCGGACGTCCCGCGCGCGTCTGGCCGCAGGCCCGTGCGGTGGTGTCCGGCCCGGCCTGGGAGGAACTGCACAGCGAGTCGCTGCAACTGGCCTGCGCCGGTTTCGATGCCGCCGCCGAGCGCGAGGTGCTGTCGGTCGATGTGTGGGCTACCGACGGTGCGCGCGCCGCGCTGCTGGCACCTGGCGACCTGCGCCAGCCGGGTGGCGAGGTGCCGGGTGGCCTGCTGTGCGCCAACCTCGCTTCACCCAGCCGGCCGGTGCCTGCCCCGCAGGGTCCGGCGCGGGTCCGCGCGCTGGCGGCGCGCTTGCGCCTGGCCGCCGGCGGCGTGAGCGACGGCGCGGCGCTGCGCTCACTGCTTGATCTGCATGACCGCCGCTCGGCGGCCGAGGCGTCGGGGCGGACCTCCGCCTCGCGCTGGGCCGAGGCCGTGCGTGGCCTGCGCGTGCGGGCTGCGGCTATGCCGCTCGATGGCGGGGTGGCGCGGACCCTGGTGCACGAACTGGATCTCGACGATGCCGTGCTCGGCGGGCCGGCGGCGGCCTGGCTGCTGGGCAATGTCCTGGACTGCGCCCTCGCTGCCCTGCTGCCGCTGGGCACCCTGTCGTGCCTCGAGGCGACCTGCGCGAGCCGGGGCGAACGTCTGAGCTGGCCGCCACGCGTGGCCGCCGCCGAGGCCTGAGCATGGCTTCCGCCCCGCAGTGGCTGCGCGATGCGGTGGTGGCGGCGCCACAACGTTTCCCCCTGGCGGTCGCGGCAGCGGCGCTGCCGTCGGCCCGCCTGCGCGGGGTCTCGGGGCTTGGCGTCACGCACGGGGAGATCGCCGCCGGCACCAGCGAAGAACTGGTCGGCACGCAGCTCGGGCTGGGCGGAGCGATGTCGCCGCTGCCGGCGATGCTCGCCCGCGAAATCGCCGAACTGGAAGCGGACGGGGCGGCGGCGGGGCTGATCCAGACGATCGAGCACCATCTGCATCGCCTGCTCTGCGCCGCACAGGTGCGGCGGGCGGTCGATGATCCGGCCGCGCACCAGGCGACCCTCGCCCTGCTGTGCGCGGCCTCCGGCTACGCGGCCGTGGCCGGCCGCGTCGTCGATGGTCTGACCGCCGATGCGGTGGCGACCAGGCTGGCTCGCGTGGCCGGCTGCCGGGTGCGCGTCGTACCGTTGACCGGTGGCGAGTTGCCGCTGGCACCGCGCATCGCGGCCGAGCTGGGCCGGGCGCGGCTGGGCCAGGATGCCGCGCTTGGCCGGTCGCTGCGCGCCCGCGAACTGGGCGTGCGCTTGGAACTCGGCCCGGTCGCGGCAGCGGAGGCCCCCGCACTGCGCCCCGGTGGCGAGCGGCACGCCAGCCTGGTGGCCGAGGTGCACCGTGCCCTGCCGCCCGGCTTGGCGTGGCGGCTGGAATTGCTGCTGCTGACCGCAGATGCGCCGCGCGCCGGGCTCGGAGCAGGCGACCTCGGCGGATCCGTGCGCCTAGACGGCACGGCTCGCTCCTGCGAACGCGAACTGCTGGCTAGCGGTCCCATCGGTCTGCAGCCGCACCCGTAGGCGAGGATCGCGCGCCGAGGGGCGGTGGCGGCATACAATCGGCGTAGCCGATGCCGCCACGGTTTGCGAGCGGAGCGAGAAAACCGAGCCCAGACAAAGCGCGGGGGGCAGGCCCGCAGGGCCGCGGGGGCGAAGCCCCTGAACTACAGGTTGAGGGCGTACACCGCTACATCCGCCGTCAGCGCCGGGTCGCCCTGCGCCTCGCCGCTGGTCGCGGTGTCGAGGAAGATGCGCTTGTTGATCCGCCAGCCCTTGAGGTCGCACAGCGCCTCGAAGTCGGTGATCGTCACCAGGCGGATGTCCGGGGTGTTGTACCAGTGGTAGCGGGTCAGGCCGGTGGTCTCCGGCGCACGACCGTGCTCGGCGAGGCGGCGGCGGTGGCGGGCGTGCGCGGCGTTGGGGAAGCTGAGGATGACGCTGCGGCCGACGCGCAGCATCTCGTCGAGGACATGCTCGACGCCGCGCACCGCCTGCAGGGTGTGCGACAGCACCACGACATCGAACGAGCGGGTGGCGAACTGCGCCAGCCCGGCCTCGATGTCGGCGTTGACCACGTCGAGCCCGCGCGCCACCGCCACGGTGACCTGGCGCTGGTCGAGTTCGACGCCGACCAGCCGCCCGCCACCGCGTTCGCGCAGCCGGCGCAGCAGGCCGCCGGTGCCGCAGCCGAGGTCGAGGACGCTGGCCCCGGCCGGGATCAGCGCGCAGATGCGCGCGTAGTCGAGGCGGTCCTGGTAGAAGATCGCCGAGGGGTCATGGCCGAGCGCATCGACCGCACGCGGGATTGGCGGCGATCCAGCGCCGTCGCCGGCATGCGCGACCAGGGCCTGGACCAGCGGGCCGTAGAGGTCGAGCTCGTTCTCCAGCAGGAAAGCGTCGTGCCCGGCCCGCGAGGTGATCTCGCAACTGCTGACGCCCTTGCCGGCGGCGACCAGGGCGCGCACCAGCTCGCGGCTCTGGTCGGGTGGGAACAGCCAGTCGCTGCTGAACGACACCACCAGCCAGCGGCAGGTGGCGGGGGCCAGATTGCGGATCAGGGCCTCGGGCGTGCCGCCGAGGTCGAAGCGGTCGATGGCCAGGGACAGGCGCAGGTAGGTGTTGGCGTCGAAGCGCTCGACGAAGCGCTCGCCCTGGTAGGCGAGGTAGCTGCCGACCGAGAAGCGTGCCTCGAAGGCGGTGTCGAGCTGGCGCGGCCGGTGGCGGTCGGCCTCGAACTTGTCCTGCATCGACTCGCGCGACAGGTAGGTGATGTGGCCGAGCATGCGCGCGATCGCCAGGCCGGTGTCCGGACCGTGGCCGGGCTTGTCGTAGTACGAGCCGCCGTGGAAGCCGGGGTCGGTGAGGATGGCGTTGCGCGCCACGACATCGAAGGCCAGGGCTTGGGCGCCGAGGCGGTGCGCGGTGGCGAGCAGCGCGACGGCTGCGACGCGCTGCGGATAGGCGGTCGCCCACAGCATCGCCTGCATCCCGCCCATCGAACCGCCGACCACGGCACGCAGTCGCGTGATGCCGAGGTGATCGACCAGCGCGACCTGCGTGCGCACCACGTCGCCCATGGTGATCTCGGGGAAGTCGGCGCCGTAGGCCCGCCCGCTGCGCGGGTCGAGGCTGTCCGGTCCGGTGGTGCCGCGGCAGCCGCCCAGCACGTTGGCGCAGATCACGAACAGGCGATTGGTGTCGAGGTTGCGGCCCGGGCCGACCAGGCAGTCCCACCAGCCTGGATCGTCCGCATCGTCATGCCGCGCGACGTGCGAATCGCCGGACAGGGCGTGGCACACCAGCACGGCGTTGTCGCGCGCTTCGTTCAGCGTGCCGTAGGTCTCATACGCCACGGTGAGGCCGGGCAGCACGCCGCCGCGTTCCAGTGTCACCGGGCCGCTCATGGCGAAGCGCTGCACATGGCGCAGGGGCCGCGCGCTGCGCGCTGCGTCACTCGATGCGGCGAAGGCTTCCGGATCGTTCATGTCCAAGCCCCCCGTTCGACGTTCGACGTTCGGCGTTCGGTGTTGATGGTTTCAGGCTGCGGAACGCCGAACGCCGAACACCGAACGCCGAACACCAAGGTCCAATGGAGATTCATCGCGGTCAGTGTGCGGGATGGATCGCCGGCGCCAGGGTGCAGCGCAGGCGTGGATCAAGGGCGGCCAGGGGGGCGAGATGGCGGGCGAGGTCCTCGCCCCAGGCGATGAGCGGAGTGCGCGCGGCGCGCAGGCGGGCGCCGGGCAGGGGGTTCAGGCCGGTCAGTTGCAGCACGCCCAGGCGACGAGAGGCGGCCCAGGCGCAGGCGGCCTGGGCATCCCGCGCCAGGCACAGCACGGTGCCCTCTGGCCCATCGGACAGCCCCCGGGCCGAGCCGGGCAGCCAGGCGGCGCCTGCCGCGCTCTCGGCCGGCAGGGCGAGCAGCGCGCATTCCTCGCCAGCCAGGGCCCAGGCCAGGACGCCGGCAGCATCGCTGGCATCAGGCGCCGCGATCCACCAGGCGCGGAAGCCCTCGTTCCACGGCAGGTCCTCGGGATGCACGACGACCTTCAACGCAGCCTGCAGGCGGGCGACCATCGCGGCTGCCGGCTGCCAGGCGGCCAACCGCGTGCCCTGCGGCAGCTCCCACACCACGCGCCGGCCCTCGCCGGCGATCCAGGCGAGGGCGAGCAGCGCCGCCGGACCAGGCGCCCAGCGCGGATCGCGACCGGGCAGGAACAGCAGCGGTTCGCTGGCTGCGCAGGCGCTCAGCAGACCGGGGGTGGAACCAGCCGGCCAGCGCGGCACCAGATCGCGGCCCAGGCTGGCCAGGCGCACCGGTTGCCGCTCGCGCGGCTCCAGAATCTCGCAGGCGAGACCGGGATCGACATCAGGCAGCAGCGACAGGTTGCTCAGCCCCAGGCGGCTGGCCAGGGCGAGCGCCTCGACGACGAGAGGATCGTTGCGTGCCACAGCCGGCACCACTGCTGCGGCATGTCCGCCGCGCGTCTGCTCGGCCCACGCGCAGCCCACCGCCAGGGCCAGTGCCACGCCAGGGGCGGGGGCGGCGAACTGATGCACCCGGCCAGGGAAGACGGTGCGGTCGGCGAGGTCGGCGAGGGTGGTCATGGACGGGCGGGTTTGGTGTGCAGCATGGGTTCGCGGAGGGCCATGCCATGCCCAGCGTCGCCGTCGTCGGGGCCTCGACCAAAGTCGAGCGTTACAGCCACCAGGCCGTGCTGCGCTTCGCTGCGCGTGGCTATCAGGTCTGGCCGGTGCATCCGTCCGGCCAGGCGGTCGCCGGACATGCGTGCAGCCGCAGCCTGGCTGAACTGCCGGGGCGCCCGGATGTCGTGACCATGTACGTCAATTCTGAGGCCGGCCTGGAACTGGTCGAGGCGATCGTGCAGGTCGCCCCGCGTCTGGTCATCCTCAACCCCGGCGCTGATGGCCCCGAACTGCTCGCCGCCTTGCGCGGCCGTGGGCTGCATGCGATCGAGGCGTGTTCGCTGGTGCTGCTCGCGCAGGGCGATCCGCTCCAGCTTCAGCCTGGGACGCGGTAGATCAGCAGCCGCGCGTCGGAGCGTCCCGGCAGGGTTATGATGCGTTCCGGTTCGATGCCGGGGACGACAAAGGTGTTGCTGACCAGCAGTGCGCCGGGCTTCATCTCGGTGCGCACTTTCTCCCAGAGGCGGGGCATTGGGGCCGGGGAGAGAAAGGCATAGACCAGATCGTAGTCCGCCAAGTCATGCCGGAAGATGTCGCCGAGCAGCATGCGGCAGTTGCGGCGCGGCAGGGCGCGCAGCCAGCACACCAGCCACGGTCCTGGCGAAGCCTCGACCCCGACCACCAGGGCGTCCGGACGGCGGCTGGCCAGGCCCAGGGTCGGGCCGCCCAGCCCGGCCCCCAGGTCGCAGGCGCGCACCCCTGGCGTTGCCGGCAGCAGGCGGGCGAGTTCCTCGGTGGCAGCCCGGTTGCTGAGGTACAACGGTACGCGGGTGGTCACCCCGCCGCCGTAGATCAGCGCCAGCAGGCCAAGGGCCGTCGCCCAGCCCCACCACGGCACCGCCGCGCCGCTGGCCGCGGCCACGGCGAAGGGCAGCCCGGCGGCCAGCGGCAGCCACCACCACGGCAGGCGGAACATGGCGCAGCCAGCCACCGCCAGCCCGGCATCGCAGGCCACCCAGCCCCAGCCGGAGACCAAGTCCCCCAGCGTGGTCCAGCGCGCCAGCCCGGCCAGGACGCCGAAAGCGAGTGCCTGAGCGGCCAGGAAGCGCACGACCGGGGGAATCGTCACGGCGGAACCCTATGTCATTGCAATGGTTGGATCAATGACGCAACTGTGCCGTGCCGGGCGCCCCTGGTTGCAGCCGCAGGCGAGGATCGGGCGCCGAGGGGTGGTGGGCGGATACAATGGGCGCAGCCCATCCGCCCACGGTTTCGGAGCGCAGCGACGAAACCGAACCCCGACAAAGCCCGTCTGGGGGGCCCGGGGGCGACCCTCCCGAAACAAGCCGATGGCACGCCAAGTGCTTGAGCCCTGGATATGGGGCGAAGCCTGTCTAGGATCACCACGGTATGATGACCTTCATCGGGATCATTCTCGGCATCATCTGTGTGATGACCGGGTACATGCTGCATGGCGGTAGCCTGCACATCTTCGTCGCGGCATGGACCGAGTTCATCGTTATCGTGGGTGGTGCAGCCGGCATCTTCCTGGGCTCAAACGGTGTTGCCGTGACCAAGCGTGCGGTGGCGGCGGTCCTCGACCTGCTGAAGCCGAACCCATTCGAGTCCAAGGAGGAATACATGAAGCTGCTGGTGATGATGTACCAGCTCTTCAGTGTGGCGCGGCGCGACGGCCTGCTGGGTCTGGAGCCGCACATGGAGGACCCGGCCAAATCCACCATCATCTCAAAGAACCACACCTTTGTTCATCATCACCATTGTGCGGCCTTCTTCTGTGACACCATGAAGGTGGTCATCTCCGGCGGCGTGGCACCGCATGACCTGTGCGAAATGATGGAGATCGACATCGACTCGGCCCGCGCCGAGGGCCACATCATCCCGGAAGCCATCTCGGCCGCCGCCGACGCCATGCCGGCGGTGGGCATCGTGGCCTGCGTGCTGGGTGTGATCGTGGTCATGGGTCAGATCGGCGGCGAGGCTGCGGCCCTTGGTCATTCGATCGCGGTCGCCCTGGTCGGCACCTTCCTCGGCATCTTCGTCAGCTATATTGTGGTGACCCCGGTGGCCAAGTCCCTGGCGGCAAAGCATCGCACAGAAGAGAGCTACATCGTCGCGATGAAGCATGCCCTGTTCAGCTTTGCGCGCGGCGAGAGCCCGATCACCTGCGTCGAGTTCGCCCGCCGCCAGATCGACCCCTCGATCCGGCCGGGCTTCAGCGAGATGGAGAAGGCACTGAAGGCGGCAAAGGCGAGTTGATCCATGGCAGACGACAAGAAGCAACCGATCATCATCAAGAAGAAGAAGGGCGGTCATGCCGGTGCCCACGGCGGCGCCTGGAAGATCGCCTATGCCGACCTGGTGACCGCGATGATGGCCTTCTTCTTGGTCATGTGGATCATTGGCATGGACGTCCAGACCAAGCAGGGCATCGCGACCTACTTTCAGAACATGAGTGCGCGCGCCACCAACGAGCCGGCCAGCCCGCACATCATCCATCTCAAGGGCAGTCCGCCGGTCAATCCGCGCATCAAGCCGCCGATGCCGCGCGACAACAACATGGATGCGCAAAAGGCCAAGCTTGCTGGTTCGCAGGTGGACAGCCTGATCGAATCGAATGCCCAGTTCAAGCGCCTGCGCGAGAACGTCGAGGTCCAAGTCGGCGAAAAGGAGACGCGCATCGAGTTTCATGACGGGACGGGTGGTCAGAGCCTGTTCGTGGATAGCGGGGCGCAGCTCAAGCCCGAGGCGAAGAAACTGATCGAAGGTGTAGCCGCCATCCTCAGCCGCAGCCGGGCGAAGATATCCATTGAAGGACACAGCGAATCGCCGCCGCAGGGCAGCGGCAATGGCCAGAGCATGTGGGAGGTCTCGACTCAGCGCGCCATCGCGGTGCGCGGGGCGATGGCCAACACCGGCATAGCAGATGACCGTATCACCGAGGTGCGCGGACTTGGCGACACCAAACTGCGCAACCGCCAGGATCCGATCAATCCGGAGAACCGACGGGTGGTGATCGTGATGCCGTACGATCTGCCGGAGTGAAGCTAGCGGGGCTCCGCCCCAGCCCGAGGCTGATTATGCTAGCTGGCTGTTGCTGCAGGGGCTGTGCCCCCGCACCCCCGAGTCCTCAAGGGCAGCGACTTTGCCGACTTTGACTTGGCAGGTCAAAGGTGCCCCCGCACCCCCGAGTCCTCAAGGGCAGCGACTTTGCCGACTTTGACTTGGCAGGTCAAAGTCGCTGCCCTCAAGGACTCTAGAAGGGGCTGAAGGCTGGTGGCTAGAGGCTGGATGGTTTGCACGGCGGCGAGTTACAGAAGTCGTGAGTTTCAACCCACCGGTGACATGGGAATTTGGTGTAACGCCATCACCCTTCGGGCCTCCAGCTTCCAGCTTCCAGCCTCCAGCCGACTTTAGGATAACGTCGTGGAATTCTGATGTAGGGATTTCTTCCCGCATTTCCCTCATTTTCCATTACGCCGGCGTCTCCTGGCCCCTATGTTCGCGGCCTCACGCGCCTGATGCCCCCGACACGCTGCGGGCAGGACGCGGCACGATCTGGCCGAGGACTTCGCGGAAGGCGGCCATCGTCACCGGCTTGGTCAGAAAGCTGTCCATGCCGCTGGCCAGGCAGGCGGCACGATCCTCGGGCATGGCGTAGGCGGTCAGGGCGATGATCGTCAGGTGTTGGCGCTGTTCGTTGGCTTCGCGCTGACGCCACAGCCGCGTCGTCTCCCTGCCGTCGATACCGGTCATCTGCACATCCATGAAAACGACATCCAGGTCGTCGCGCGCCAGGCGCAACAGGGCGCTTTCGCCATCTGGGGCGAGTTCGACGGTGCAGCCGAGCTTGCTCAGCATGTCCCGGGCGACGATGCGGTTGATCAGTTCGTCCTCGACCACCAGGACGCGCAAGGGGCGCAGGGCCTCATGGCTGGGGGGACGGGCCGGGATGAGCGGGGTGGGCTGGTCGGGAAGCATCTGCCAGGGGAGGTGCAACGTGAAGGAGCTGCCGCAGTCGGGCTGCGATTGGACGCTGATCGAACCCCCCATCAGCTCGGCGAGTTGACGACAGATGGCGAGGCCAAGCCCGGTGCCGCCGTGCTGGCGCGTCAGGCTGCTGTCCGCCTGGGTGAATGGGGCGAAGAGCTGCGGCAGCACGGCGGGGGTGATGCCGATCCCGGTGTCGTTCACCTGGATGCGGCAGCCCTGGGCGGTCGGCGCCAGGTTGATGCTGATCGCCCCGGCCTTGGTGAACTTGACGGCATTGCTGAGCAGGTTGAGCAGGATCTGCCTGACCCGGCCGGCATCGCCAATGACCCGCCAGGTTCCTGGGGCGATGATCGTCCGCAGATCGATCTGGTTTGCGAGGGCGCGTGGCCGGAACAGGGCGGCGCAACTGTGGACGCAGGCCGCCAGATCGAAGGGTTTGCTGTCCAGCTCCATCCGACCGGCTTCGAGCTTGGCGATGTCCAGCACGTCATCGAGGATGCGCATGAGACTCTGCGCAGAGGCATAGGCGATCTCGGCCTGTTCGAACTGCTCGCCACCCAGTGGGGAGGAACGCAGGAGATCAAGCATGCCCAGGACGCCGTTCATCGGCGTGCGGATCTCGTGGCTCATGGTGGCGAGGAAGGCCGATTTGCTGGCGGTGGCCTGTTCGGCGGCGTGCAGGGCCTGGCGCAGTTCCGACTCGGTGCGTTTGCGTTCGGTGGCGTCCGCGGCGAAACCATGCCAGCGGATGGAACCGTCCTTCTGCTCGTGCGGTAGCGAGCTGGCGGTGATCCAGATGATCGAGCCGTTCGGGTGCTGGTAGCGGTATTCCGCCTGGAAAGGCTTCAGGCTGCGCGCCGATTCGGCGATGCTGGCAAGCACGGCGCCGCGGTCCTCGGCGATGATGTTGCTGAACAGCACCGCGGGATCGTTGCGCAGGGCGGTCGGGCTGTAGCCGAACAGTTTGGTCGAGCCGGGCGAGGCCCAGGGGATCTGGAACTGACCGTTGGCGGACTGCTCGAACTGGTACACCACACCAGGAACCTGGGCTTCGACCAGGCTCAGGCGTTCGCGGTGGGCGTGCTGTTCGGTAAGATCATCGACATAGCCGTGCCACAGGGTGCCGCCGTCGGGCAGGCGTTCGGGGCTGGAGCGGATCAGGTAGCGGCGCAGCGTGCCATCGGGATGGGCGTAGGTGTGCTCGGCACAGAACGGGGTGCCCTTGCGTGCCGACTCCTCGATTGCCGCCAGGACCTCCTTCCGCTCGTCAGAAAGGATGCGTTCGAGGCAGGGGGTGAAGTCCTGGGCGAGCTGATCGCTGGTGAAACCGTAGAAATGCAGGGCCTGGTTCTCGTCAAACGCGAGGAGGCGGGGTGGGCCGGTCGGGGCGATGTGGAACTGGCAGATCAGGCCGGGCGCGTGCCTGGCCAGCGCGGCGATGCGCCGACGTTCCAGCGTGATCTCCTCCTGGAGGCTGATGTAGCCGCTCACGGTGCCGTCGGCATCCCGCAGCGGCATGATCTCCAGATCGTTCCAATAGTGCGAGCCGTCCTTGCGGTAGTTGAGCAGCTCGCACTGCATCGCGCGCCCTTCGGTCAGGGCGGCGTGCAGGCGGGCGACCGTCGTCTGGTCGGTACGTGCGCCTTGCAGCAGACGGCCAGGGTTGCGGCCGACCGCTTCCTCGAGGGTATAGCCGGTCAGGCGGGTGAAGCTGGGGTTCACCCAGACGATCCGGCGATGCTGATCGCACACCACGACGCTGCGTTGTGTCAGTTCGAACAGCCTGGAACAGAGATCGGGAGCTGGATCCGGCTGCGTGGCCATAGCTGCAGTGTACTCGACCCGGCTATGCTCTGCAACCCGGGAACGCAGGCTCAGACTAGCGTCGGGTCGGCTCCGATCGTGCCGACCAGGCGCTCGCGCCAGTTCCTGGCCGAGACCTTCTCAAGCATGCGCTGGGCGCGCTCAAGCCGCTTGGCGATGCCCAGGCGCTCGGCGTGGCTGCGGTTCTCCGGCTTGTCGAGGAAGGTGTTGAGGTACTTGACCCGGTCCTGCCAGCCGGCGATGTCGAGTCGCTGCTGGTGGTCGATGCGCGCCTGGTACCAGTCGCTGCGCAGGAGCGCATCGCGGCTGAACATCGCGCGGAAGGACGGATCCTTCTCGTCCTTCCCCTGCCAGGATCCGGTCGCCATGATGTGCAGCAGGGCCTGCAGCGGCGGGCAGGCGTCCTGCCACGAGCCGTCGTCGAGGTAGCTTTGCGCGACACGCTGGTGCGCTTCGACGATGTTGTCCACACCATCGACGAAAACCGGCAGATCCTGCGTTTCGGGGCGCAGCAGCGACTGGTCGAAGACGGCGGTGCCGTTGTCGAAGATGCGGCCGAAGTAGTCGTGCAGGAACTTGCTGGTGATGCGCCAGCCCAGCCGGCTGGAACGCACGGTGCGACCATTGTGGGTCTGGTCTTCGATGCGTTCGAGGTGGCCGGCCTTGATCAGGACGTCGGCGGTACGCTCTTCCGGCTTCAGGCGGCACCACAGTTCAGGCACAAGCAGCGAGATGTCGTGATCCATGCGGACCTTCGGTCCGACCCAGCCGGCGGCGGTGCTGAAGCCGTCGTGGCCGGTGAGGATCATCGACACCAGGGTGGCGTTGAGGTCGGCGGTGGCGCGCAGGGCGTTGAATGGCCCCTTGGTCAGCGCGCCTTCTGATCCGGCGCCGGTGGTCGAGGGGCTCTTGCCGGTCAGGCTGCTCACGTAGTCCATGAACAGCTCGGGCAGCTCCTGGTAGTGGATCGGGTTGTACACGCAGAGGGGGCGGACGCCCTTCTCCGGAGGGTTGTTGCGCCGGCCGGCGAGGACGGCATCCACCGGCACGACCAGGCCGCGCTCTTTCGGGACACGGTGGAAGAGGCGCAGGCAGATCTCGGCGACGCGCTTGGGCAGGGGGTCGGCGCGATCCGGACGGGTCTGCAGATAGCGGGGGTTCTTGGACGGCTTGCCATCGACGATGCGCGGCCGCGCCGTGGTGACGGTGTGGCGCGAGCCGGCGGCGAGCGCGCCGGCCAGATGCAGCTTCATCGCCGAGGTATAGCGGTCGAAGGTCGGGGCGTCCTCGACCTCATTCCGCACATCCGCGATCCCCAGTGGATGCCAGTTGGAGGCGAACAGTCCGATACCGGATATGTCGGCCTCGGCCTGCTTGTCGTAGCCGCGGTGGATGGCGTCGTCAGGACGCTGGAACAGACGGTTCTCGCAGTTCTCGGACAGCTTGTAGCTCTTGCCCGGATCGAGACCGATCCACAGGCCGGGGACGACGACCGAGGCGGTGATGTCGTCCTCCATCTGCACCTTCTCGGCCGGGATGAAATCCTGGCGGAGCTTGAAGGTGCGCCAGCCGCCGTCGCTCTCGAATCCCACGCGCAGGTATTCGCCGACCAGGGCGCGGCCGTCGAGCTTGAGCTGGTAGCCGGGCAGTCCGTTGATGCGATCGACGGTGAAGTGGCTGCGCCAGTCCGCGCCCCACTCGGGCCGGTGGAAGCGCTTGACGATGTACACCAGCGGCCAGATGTGCGGCGGCAGCGAACGCAGCCAGGCGTTGTACTCGTCGGTGAAGTCGTCACTGGGCGTGAACATCTTGATCACGCTGCCGAGGCTGCGCTCGGGGGACAGCACGCCGCGCGTCTTGTGCTTGTTGTAGTCCGGGCGGAACTGCGGCTTCAGGCGGTGCTCGTAGTGGCCGTTGATGATCTCATCGACCAGGGCGAGATCCTTGGTGATGTCATAGACCACCATCGGGCCGTGGATGACCGCATCGGCCAGGCTCTTCGAGATCTCCGACTTGCCGCCGCCGCTGACCGTGCAGGGCTTGTGGCAGTAGGTGCCGTAGGCCCAGGTGCCGAGCAGACGCCAGCTCGGCGCGCCGGGATGGCGGGCGAGGCGCACCTTATAGCCGCTCGGGTGGACATAGACGTTGTCCTTCAGCAGCTTGAGCTGGCGTGTCTTCCCATCCTTGACCCAGGCCACGCTGCGCGTCTTGAGATCGAACTCGGCGGTTTCCGGTACGAACAGCACGCGGGCGTCGGCCTTCAGCACGGCATAGCCTTCAGGCAGCTGCGTGATCTCGTCGCCGAGAGTGCGCAGGGTGTCGGCGTAGATGTGGCCACCGGCGGAGACCGGCCCCCCGGGCACGAAGTGGTCACCGAGGTGGTAGGTCGGGAAGGCCAGGGCGCCGCCAGCGTGCTCCTCTTCGGCTAGGCCGATGAGGTTGGCGCTGAAGGATATCTGCGTCTTGACCTCTTTCTTGCAGTAGCCGAAGTAGTTGTCGGCGATCAGCGTGACGATGACGCCGCTGGCGTCGCGGTGCGTGATCTTGAAGGCGTTGCCACCGTTGTAGCGCTCGCTGGGATCCTTCCAGCACATGCCCTCGGCGCGCTGGCGCTCGCTGGCCTTGTCCCAATGCGGCAGCCCAAGGTCCCGCTTGAACAGCTGGATCAGGTGCGGCGCAAGGATGACCAGGCCGGTGGTGCCGGTCCAGTTCTCGTCGAGGCCTGCATCATGGTCAGGCAGGAACGGATCACCGGCGTTGCCGAAGATCGATTCGACGAAGTCGAGGTTGGCGACCAGCGACCCGGGCACCAGGAAGCGGACCTCCATGCGTTGGGCGGGGAACTGGCCAGGGATCTCGGGAATGACCAGAGGACGCAGCAGCAGCGAGACGAAGAAGTCGGCAGGCTTGCTCCAGTTCGCCGACCAGGGCAGGCGCAATATCTCGGGGGACGGCTTCAGGGCAGCCGTCAGCATGCGCGTGAACACGCCCGCAGGCACGGCGTACTTGTCGGGGGCGATGGGCAGGCCGCCCTCGGAGACGTGGAAGGATCCCTGCGTGGTGCGCCGGTCGCTGGCCGGATTGTGCAGCACGCCATTCCCCAGCCGGTAGCTGGAAAGGAGGGGGGTCTCGTAGTGGTCGCCGTCCTCGGGCAGGCTGAGTTCGCGGGCCAGGCCGTGGCGGTCGAGGACGAAGCTGGCGGCAGGCAGGCGCGGAACCGGGGGACCTGCATCCTTCAAGGTGCGGTCGAGGAAGGCCTGGATACGGGCATCGGCTGGGCACTGATCCTTCACGCCGAGCCGGCCACTCGCCTGCCACATGGACAAAAGGCTGCCGAGATCACCCAGTTCGCCGAGCCGCTCTTGCGGCAGGATCCCATGCGCTGCGAACTTGGCGATGATCACCTGGCGCAGTTGGGCGCGATCGGGTGCGACGCTGCCGCCGTCAGGATGCAGGCCGAGGCTGGTGATGAGATCCATGGTCAGTTCCCTCGGGACCGTGGTGTGTCGTCGGACGGCGCGTGTGCAACCGTGCAGGACACAGCCTTGGGCGTCGATGCAGTTCTGGCATCGACCCGTAGCGGTTTGCGGCAGGGGAGGCTTCCCTGGCCGGGGTGTCTGGCTAACTTCCGCCCTCCCGTTTGCCTGGAGCAGCGATGCCGACCTCGCCCACCATCCTCGCCATGGACCTCGAAGGCGTCCTCGTCCCCGAGATCTGGATCGGCGTCGCCGAGAAGACCGGCATCGCCGAGCTGCGTCGGACCACGCGTGATGAACCGGACTACGACAAGCTGATGCGCGGCCGTCTCGCCATCCTCGATCGCGAAGGCATCCGCATCGACACGATCCACCAGGTGATCGGTTCGCTCGATCCGCTGCCCGGAGCGGCCGAGTTCCTGGCCTGGGCGCGCGAGCGCACCCAGGTGATCATCCTGTCCGACACCTTCGCCCAGTTTGCCCATCCGCTGATGCGCAAGCTCGGCTGGCCGACCCTGTTCTGCCATACCCTCGACATCGAAGCCTCAGGGCAGATCAGTGGCTATCGCCTGCGCATGAACGACCAGAAGCGCCACTCGGTGGCGGCCTTCAAGAGCCTGAACTTCCGCGTATGCGCGGTCGGCGACAGTTACAACGACACCAGCATGCTGGGCGAGGCGAACCAGGGCATCCTGTTCAAGCCCAGCGCCAACGTGATCAAGGACTTCCCGCAGTTCCCGGTGGTCAATGACCACACCGCCCTGCGTACCCGGGTCGAGGCGTTCCTGACGGCTGGCTGACGCGGCCCGGGCTTTTCCTGCGCCGCGCCGATCCACAGTGGCTGCGTGCGCCTGGCCCTGTTGTTGTCGCTCTGCCTCTGCGTCCACGCCACCGAGGTCGTCGTCCGGGGCCCGTTGACCACCGTGCTGCCGATGGCGTTTCCGCGTGGGGCGACCGGCATCGAGGTGCGGATCAGCGTGCCGGCCGAGGCCCCCCGTGATCTCGGGTACGGGGTGTTCGTCGCTGATCATGCCGGCACCTGGTGGCAGCGTCCGCTGGCGTCGGGCCTGTCGCCAGGCGTTCATGTCCAACGTGTCGATCTCAGCGAGGCGTTGGCCGCCGAGCCGCCTCCGGCGAGCTGGGCGGCGCTGCGCCAGCCGCAACGCGCGGGGGTGTACCTGTGGAGCTCTGCGACGCGGGCCGTGACGGTCAGGGTCGAGGTCGGCTTCCCTGCCGCTGCCCTGCGGACCCTCAGCCCGGTGCTCACCGACCTGCGCCCGGGCCGCCCGCGACTGGCGGTCGGTGAACTCTACGAGTTGCAGGTGCGCCCGGAACCTTTGCCCATCGATCCCTACGATGACGGACAGTTCACCCTGCGTCTGCGCATCCAGGAGCCAGACGGCAGCGAACGGGTGGTAAGCGGATTCCTGCGTGAGGTGATGACCCCGTTCGACCGCGGCGATCGCGAGGACATGCGCCCCCGCGCCCCCCTGTGCTATGCCGTCCGCTTCCGGCCCAGGCTGCCCGGCCGCCATCGCCTGTCCCTTGAGGCCGCCTGGCCGGATGGCAGGCGGGCCGCGGCCGAGCTTCCGGCCGTGCAGGCCACGGGCGCGCCCGCCACCGGCATCGTCCGGGTCGATCCGGCCGACCCCCGCTATTTCAGTGTCGATGGGGCCTTCTGGTGGCCGGTCGGCCTGAACCTGCACAGCCCCTTCGATCTGCGCAGTCGGGATGTGATCAAGACCCGGCTGACCCCGGCGCGCGGCACGCACACCTATGCAGCCATCCTCGAACGTCTGGCGGCGGCGGGCGGCAATGCCTGCGAGATCTGGCTGAGCAGTTGGAACCTCGGTCTGCAATGGCGTTCCGACTGGCCTGGGTTCGCCGGACTCGAGGGCATCCATCTGGCCAACGCCGAACGGCTCGACCTGATCCTCGATCGTGCCTGGCTACTGGGCATACGCGTCAAGCCGGTAATCAACAATCACGGGCAGGCGAGTCCGCGCACCGATCGCGAATGGAAGGACAGTCCGCTCAATGCAGCCAACGGCGGGCCGTGCGCCACGCCGGCCGAGGTGTTCACCCATCCGCTGGCCCTGGCTGCGCAAGAGCGGGTGCGCCGCTACATCGTTGCCCGCTGGGCCGACCATCCCGCGATCTGGGGCTGGAAGCTGTGGAGCGAGATCGACCTCACGGCAGGCGTCGGCGAACCCATGCGTCTGTGGCATGAGCAGGCTGCGGCGCGCTGGCATGCCCTCGACCCGAGCGGTCGTGGCGTCACGACGCACTGGGCCGGCGACTACCGTCGCGTCGATCACGCGATCGCCGGATTGCCCGGCATCGACTACCTGTGCCTCGACGCCTACCGGCGGGCGCGGGCCGACCAGGACCCGACACCGCTCGTGGACATCCTCGCCGGCAGCCTCAGTGATCCCAACCGCGGCCTGGCCCGTTTCGCCAAGCCGGTCGTGGTTACCGAGTACGGCGCCGGATCAGGCGAAAGTCCCGAGGATTTCCGTGCTGTTGATCATCTGACCGGGGCGTGGATCGCGCTGGTCAGCGGTCATGCCGCGGCGCCGATGCTGTGGTGGTGGGAGTGGGTCGATCAGGGCGGGCGCTGGGCGCCCTATGGTGCGATCCGTCGCTTCCTTGCCGACGAGGATCTGCGCGGCAGCGAGGCGCGCAGCGTCGTGTTGCTCGCCGAAGCGCCGGACGTCCGGCTGTGGTGTCGGACGTGGATCCGTCCGGGGCATGCGCTGGGCTATCTGCTGGAGATCAACTGGGGCGCACGCGGCGGGCGACCACCGACGGTGGCAGGCTCGGTGATCCGTGTCTCCGACCAGGTCGAGGCGGGGATGCTGCGCGTGTCGTGGTGGGATGCCGATTCCGGATTGCGCCTCAGCCAGACGGACCTCGATCATCCAGGTGGTGTTCTCGAGCTGCATCCGGAACCATTTGCCGGGCACGTCGGGTGGAAGATCGAACGGCTCAGACGGGAAGATTAAGCGGCGAAAACCAGTAAAACGAAACACCCCCGTCCGAGGGACGAGGGTGTTCGCTGTAGCCGCCGCTGCCGGCGGCTGGGCCGCCGAGAGCGGTCCGCGTTGGCCTACTTCTTCTTCGCGGTCTTCTTGGCCGGCTTCTTGGCGGCGGCCTTCTTGGCGACGGGCTTCTTGGCCTTCACGGCTTTCTTGGCGGGCATATGACCTCCTTGGGTCAAGGGATGGTTTGCGAGGCGGTCGCTGGAGTCAGCAACCATGCGCCGTCTTATAATAACGATACTGGCATTCCGCAAATAATTTCCCCCTCGACGCGACACGATTGCATGGCGATGGATGCCACGCTGCCCGTTGCGGCACCCATCGTGCATGGACATGATCGGTTACGATGAGCAGCGAACGCACCTCCCACCGCCTGGTCCGCGCCCCCAATCCCAAGCTGGCCATCGGTCAGATCGGCGGTCACGTCAAGATGGGATTTCCCCATCCGAAAGGCAAACGTACCGGCATGACCATGGCGCTGGTCAGTGCGCTGCCGCTTGCTCCCGGTTCCGATCGGATCGTGCTGGCGTTCATGGATCGCAGCGAACCAGGCGAGACCTTCGACTACAAGCCGGGCAGCGGCGACAATCTGGTCGTCGTGGTCCCGATGCAGGGCATCGGCCTGTCGATCATCAATGGCGTATGCCCCGGGGACTGGAAGGGGGCCAAGGTGATGCTGGGTGATCCGATCGCGGAACCCCTCGATCTCGATGTCGATCCCACCGCCCTCGACATGGCGGCCAGCGATGCCTGGGTCGATCTCGTCGATGAACTCGGTTGCGACTGCAGCAAGCTTGGCGGCTACCCGTTGTGGGCCAATGAACCGCTCGATATCGACCACGTGATGAAGACCCCGCATGCCTTCCACCACCGCATCGCCGGCGATCTGGTGGATCTGAAGCTGGGCGAGGGCGGGGTCGTCTATGTCTTCGTGGACGAAGCCGGGACGGGCGGCGCCCTGTGCTGGCAGCAGGCGTCCTGATCGACCTCGGGCATCAGCACGGGAGCGTGCTTGCCGCAGCACCCGGTATGCGCTATCCCTGCGCATGGCCCGACGCTGGCTTGTCGATGCTGAGCGTGGAATAGCCCTGGCCGAACCGGCCGGGGTGATGGGCATCATCAACGTCACGCCGGACTCGTTCAGCGATGGCGGCAGCCACCCGACGGCGGAATCGGCCGCGCGTTCAGCAGCCGCCATGCTGTCGGCTGGGGCCGACTGGCTTGATCTCGGTGGCGAAAGCACCCGGCCCGGGGCGCCGCCGGTCGATGCTGACACCGAGCTGGCCCGCGTGCTGCCCGCCCTCGCGGCGATCCGCTCGGCCGGGATCCGCCTGCCGCTGAGCATCGATACCAGCAAAGGTGCGGTGGCCGCCGAAGCGCTGCGCTGTGGCGCGGATGCGATCAATGACGTCAGCGGCGGCCGCGATCCGGCCCTGCTGGAGGTCGCCGCCAGCGCGCGCTGTGCGCTGGTGCTGATGCACATGCAGGGCGATCCGGCGACGATGCAGCAGGCCCCGCGCTACGCTGACGTCGTCGCCGAGGTCGAGGCTGCCCTGGCCGCCGCGCTTGCCGCGGCGGTGCGGCGCGGCGTGCGCGAATCAGCCATCGTGCTCGATCCGGGCATCGGGTTCGGCAAGACGGCCGAGCACAATCTGCGGCTGCTCGGCGCCCTGCCCCGCCTGGTCAGGGCACTTGGCCGGCCGCTGCTGGTCGGCATCAGCCGGAAATCGCTGCTGCGCGCCGTTACCGGTGTGGAACTCGCGGCTGCTGAGCGGGACGCGGCCAGCCACGCCGGTCATGCCCTGCTCGCCCCGGCCTGCGCCCTGCTGCGGGTGCATGACGTCGCGGGAGCACGTTCCGCCCTGCGCTTCGCCGCCTGTCTGGCCGAGGCGGCCTGACATGGCAGACCCCTCGATGGTCCTGTGGACGCTGCCCGCCTTCCACCAGGGCGACTGGCCGTATCTGGCCCGCGCCGCGGTGGAGATCCTGCTGCTGTGGGGGGCGGTGTACTGGCTGCTGCGCGCCCTCGAACGCATCTCGGCCGGCGGCAAGATCAAAGGCATCAGCCTGCTGCTGGCGGCGGTGGTCGGGGCCTGGCTGCTGGCGCGCTGGCTGGATCTGCATGCGATCTCGTGGCTGCTGCAGACCATGGTCGGCTTCAGCGCCGTCATCCTCATCGTCGTGTTCCAGCCGGAACTGCGCCGGCTGCTGTCGCGTCTGGGCGGCATCCTGCCGCATGGTCAGCAGGGCACCGGCCTGCATCTGGTCGGGCCGCTGGTCGAGGCCCTGATGCAGATGGCCGACCGCCGCATCGGCGCCCTGATCATCATCGAGCGCAACGATCGGCTCGACAACTACATCACCTCCAGCCCGCTCGACTGCGAACTGACCGCCAAGAGCCTGGTCAGCCTGTTCTGGAAGGATGCCCCGTTGCATGACGGGGCGGTGATCATCCGCGCCGGGCGCATCGCGGCGGCCGGCGTCATCCTGCCGCTGACCAGCAACATCGAGTTCAAGTCGCTGTCCGGCACCCGGCATCGCGCCGGCATCGGCCTGTCCGAGGACACCGACGCCCTCGCTCTGGTGGTCAGTGAGGAGACCGGGACGATCAGCATGGCCGATCGTGGGGCGTTCACCCGCAATCTGACCCGGCAGGATCTCGAGATCCTCTTCGCCCGGGTGTTCCGCGCCGCTGCGGTGGGCTCTGCCGGGAGGGCGCCATGAACTGGCTGCTGGGCAACTGGGAACTGAAACTGGTCAGCCTGGTGGTGGCCGTCGCCTTGTGGACCTACACCAGTGGCCAGGTGCGCGTCGAGCGCCAGTTCCTGGTCGAGATCGCCTCGGCCCAGATCGAAGGCGTGCCCGAAGGTCTGCAGGTTTCGGCGGTCGAACCCTATGAATTCGTCGTCATCCTGTCCGTGCCCACCAGCAAGCTGGCCGAATTGCGCAGCGAGGTGCTGAAGCCGGTGCTGAGCCTGCCGCGCGAGCGTCGCGCCGAGGGCGATGTCGAGCTGCCGCTGACCAGCCGTCTGCTGGGTCTGGATGCCGATGTCCGCCTGGTGCGGACCGAACCCGGTGAGGTGCGCCGGGTCGTGGTGCATCTGCAGGCCATCGCGACGGTGACCCTGCCGGCCGTGGCGCCGCCGGTGGTCGGGCTGCCGCCTGGCATCGCCGCCGAGCTGCATCTCACCCGGACCCAGGTCGAGGTACGTGGGCCGCGCGATGCGATCGCACTCGCCGAAGCCTCTGGCCTGCCTTTGCGCTTCGAGCCGGTCCGCCTGGAGGGTGTCGATCCCGCCCTGTCGCAGTCGCGCGAGGAACGCGTCGCGCTGCGTCCGGTCGCGGGCCAGCCGCAGCCGGTCGAGCCGGTGGTGGCCACTGTCAGCCTGCGCCCGGCACGCAGCGCCACCGCCACCCTGCGCGTACCCCTGTCCGTGCTGCTCGCCCCGGCGGAAGCCGGGCGCTGGCGCGTGGTCGGTGAGACGCCCATGGTCGATCTGCGCTGTACCGGACCCGAATCCCTCATCCGCACCCTGCGGCCCGAGGACCTGACCGCCTGGACCGATCTGCATGCCACGGCGATCACCGCCGGTCGCCGCGAGATGGCGGTTGCGGTCGAGGCGCCGGCCGGGGTGTCGGTCGATCCGGTGCGGGTCAGTCTGGATCTGCAACCTGCCCAGTGATGGTTGCGCCGTGCGACGGAACGCGAGCATGCCGGCCATGCGCTTCGCCTCCGTCCTCGTCCCGCTGCTCTGCTGTCCGCTGGCCTGGGCCATGGAGCCTGCGGGGACCACTCCACTCCAGCTCAAGCTCGGCGGCACCTACCTGGGCGACGATCTGCGCGTGGCGAGCGGCGACAACTGGGGCTACTACGCTGGGCTCTCGACCCTGATCGCCGAATCGGGCGTATTCGGCGTGCCAAGTGCCGACATCGATGCGCGCAGCCTCAACACCGGGAATGCCGAACTGCTGTCGATCGAGGTGTCCTATGCTGAACGAGCCCTGATCGGGGATCGCTACTGGCTGGGCTTCGGCATCGGCAGCAACTGGACCAAGCTGGGCCTGTCGCCGGCCGGAGTTCCTGCCCGTGAGGAGCGGCGCTGGAAGATCGGGGGCAAGGCCATGATCGGCTACCTGCTGACCAACCAGCTGTTCTTCGAATCCACCTACCACTACAGCGGGGATGCCCTGGGCCTCAACACTGCCTCGGTCTCGCTCGCCCTCGGCTACTGGTTCTGATGCCGCAGGCGCCTGGACAACTGGGCGAGCGCGACGACGTCTCGGACCGCGCCCTGCGGCCAAAGACGCTGGCCGACTTCACCGGTCAGCAGGCGGTCACGCGCAACCTCGCCCTGGCCGTCGCCGCGGCACGGCAGCGCAACGAGCAACTCGACCATGTCCTGCTCGCCGGGCCACCGGGCCTCGGCAAGACCACCCTCGCGCACATCCTCGCGGTCGAGATGGGTGCCGAGATCAAGGAGACGGCCGGGCCGATGCTGGAGAAGCCCGGTGATCTCGCCGCCGTGCTCTCGGCCCTGCGCGCCGGTTCGATCCTGTTCATCGACGAGATCCACAGCCTCAAGCGCGTGGTCGAGGAGTACCTCTACAGCGCGATGGAGGACTTCCGCATCACGGTGAACCTGGGCGAAGGTCCGACCAGCCAGTCGCTGACCATTAACCTACAACCCTTCACCCTGGTCGGCGCCACCACGCGCGAGGGCAGCCTGACCGCCCCGTTCCGCAGCCGCTTCGGCATCCGCGAGCGCCTCGACCTCTATCAGCCCGACGAGTTGGCGCGCATCCTGCGACGTAGCAGCGGACTGCTCGGGGTCGAGGCCGAGGACCAGGGCCTGGCGGTGATCGCCGGGCGCAGCCGGGGCACGGCGCGCATCGCCAACAACCATCTGCGCCGCATCCGCGATCTCGCGCAGGTGCATCACGGCAACCGCATCAGCGCCCCGGTCGCCGAACAGGGCCTGGGCATGCTCGGCATCGACCCGTCGGGCCTGACCGAGATCGACCGGCGCATCCTGCAATGCCTGTGCCGGGCGCGTCGCGCGGTGGGCGTCAAGACCATCGCCCAGACCGTCGATGAAGAGGAACCCACGATCGAGGATCTGCACGAGCCCTTCCTCATCCAGGCCGGCTTCATCCTCAAAACACCGCAGGGCCGCGTGGCGACCCCGCTCGCCTACCGTCATCTTGGCCTGGCCCCGCCGCTCGAGACCGGTGATCAGGAGAGGATCTTCTAATGATCTCAGGTTCGGCGTTCGGCGTTCGGCGTTCGGCGTTCCGCCAAGCCCTACATGTATTACGCGACCTCGTTGGGATTTGCTCGCCGGGATGGGTTCGCACGTCCGTGTCTTTCGTTTGCGGCCAACGTCGAACGCCGTACGCCGAACGCCGAACGGACATCCTACGATCCTGCCTGCTCGCCGCCCTGGGACTCACCCTCGCCGCCGAAGAGGGCCTCGGCACCTTCAAGCCGAACGTCCGCTACAGCACCTTCGATGCTCCGGGCGTGCGCATCCACGTCCCGGCCGACCGGGCGGCGGCTCTGCGCCCCTTGGTCGAGCGCGCCGTGGCGGTGTACGCCCGCATGCAGGCCGATGCCGGTTGGACTCCCGAGCGCACCCTGCATCTGGTGCTGACCGATGACGAGGACGCGCACAACGGCTTCTCGACCGTGGTTCCGCTGCCGCTGGTCAACGTGCAGCTCGGTCCGGCGCGGCCCGAATCCGGACTGTTCACCGGCGAGGACGAACCGATCCGCACCTTCGTGCATGAGCTGGGCCATCATCTGTCGAACGATCGCAACCATGGCTGGCGCGGCCGCCTGGAATCGGTGTTCGGACGGGTTTTGCCCAACGAACCGCTGTCCCTGCTGGTGTTCCTCCTCTCGACTCCGAACCACGTGCTGTCCCCCGGCTTCTGGCATGAAGGCGTGGCGCAATGGGCCGAGACGGCCTATGCCGATCCGGCTTCGGCCTGGGGCGGTCGCGGTCGCGACAGCCTGACCCACATGGCCTGGCGTCTCGACGCCGCCGCCGGCGCGGTCGCACCGGCTGACGAGTGGCGTCTCGCCTACGAGCGCTGGCCCTACGGCAACCGCGCCTACCTCTACGGTCTGGCCTATACCCGTTGGCTGAGCGGCGCCTTCGGCGATCGCCGTGGCCTGTGGCGGGTGGTCGAGGATCAGGGCCGTTTGGCCACGCCCTTCGCCTTCGAGGCGGGATCGTTGGCGTCGCTGGGTTATGCCCACAGCACCCTGATCGAACGGGCGCGTACGGCCTTGCAGGTCGAGCAGGAACGCGCCCTGGCGCAGATCCGCAGCGTCGCGTTGACGCAGGTTCCACGACTCACCCCGCCACAGTGGCGGGTCGCCGCTCCGGCCTGGCAGAATGACCAGGCGGTGGTGCTGGCCGGTGATGGACCGCATGGCGCTCCGCGCTTGATGCGCAGCACGCCCGATGCCCCGGTCGCGGGGTTTGGCGGCCGGCCGGCCTGGTCGATGGGTGGCGTGCGTCGCATCGGTGATGGCTGGGTGGCGCGGGCCGAGGCAGCAGTCGGTGGTGACCGCTTTGCGCGTTCGCAGATCGAGCTTACGGACGGTCGGAGAACCGTCCTGATCCCCGGCGAGCGCCTGATGCAGCCGGACGCCCGCGCCGTAGCGCAGGGCTGGGATGTCGTGGCCATCCAGCTCGTCGGAGCCGGCGAGCAGCATTTGGTGCTGGCGCGTTCCGCCACCGCCTCTGTTGCGTCATGGACCGTCGTGCCGACCACCGGCCGACCCTGGTCACCCGCGTTCCAGCCGTCCACCGGCTCGCTGTGCTGGGTCGAGACCGACCGCGAGGGTTCACGCCTCGTCCTCGCCGGGCCCGATGGCACCGACCGCCGGGTGCTGTGGCAGGTGCGTGGCCGCATCCTGCATCCGGTGTGGGATGCCGCCGGTGGTCGCATCTTCTGCGCCAGCGATGTGTCCGGGGTGCTCAACGGCTGGTGCGTCGATCTCTCCAGCGGGCAGGCCAGGCCGGTGACCAATACGCTCGGAGGAGTGCTCGCCGTCGTGCCGTCGCCGGACGGAACCCGGCTGGCGGTCATCGACCACGACGCCGAAGGCCCCTTCCTGGGCATCGTGCCGCTCGACCCGGCGTCCTGGCCCGAGCGCCTGCCGCAGGTTGAGCTGGCTTGGCCGGCCCCGGTCGAGCGTCAGCCGCTAGGTCCCGAGGCGACCGGCGCTGATCGCGCCGATCCAGCCGGCCCGGTGCCAGAAGCCGGCCCAGCATTGGCCGAGCCGGTTCCGTACAGCGGTCTGCGCGAGTTGCGCCTGCGTTTCTGGACACCGACGACCATGGTCGTCCCCGAGGGTGGATTCGGTGCCGTCGCGGTCGCTACCGACGCCCTGCTGACCCACACCGTCATCGCCTCGGCCGGCCGCAGCTTCCACGAGAAGACGCCGGTTGGCCTGTTCTCGTGGACCTACAACGGCTGGAACCCGGGCCTCGGCCTGGTGGTCAAGCGCGCCGAGCTGGACTACAACGAGCAGATCCTGGCCAGCGATGGCCGGCTGTACGACTACGATGAGACGGTGGACACCATCGAGGGACGCATCGGCTACGGCCTGGGCGGCTTCCGGCGGCGCTGGCAGGCCTGGCTGGCGGTCGGTCTCGACGACCATCAGCCGGTCGATAGCGCGACCGATGACTACGCCGGCCTGACCACGGCCAAGCCCGATCCCTTCGTCGGCAGCGAACGCTATGTCGAAGCGACCATCGCCTACGACGACAGCCTGCTGTTTCCGACCAGCTACGCGCGCGAGGACGGACCTTCGCTGGCGCTGGTCGCCCGGGCGAGCGATCCGCGCGGCAATCGCCTGCTCGGCCAGGCTGGCTACAGCTTTCCGGTCTGGCCCGAGCAGGGCCATCAGGTCCTGGTGTCCGGCCAGCTCGGCTGGAGCGATGGCCCGCATGACCTGCAGTCGCGCTTCTGGGTAGGTGGGGACCGCGCGATGGGCAATCCGCGCGGCTACCCGCTGACCATGGCGCGCGGCCGCACCTTGGAGAGTTGGAGCGCCGCCTATCGCCTGCCGGTGTGGCGCCCCTTCGATGGTGCCGGCACCACGCCGTGGGTCACCCGTCAGGTCGTCCTCGAAGGCTTCTACGATGCAGCGCGCTGCGGCGACCAGCTTGGCGAGGGGTTCTGGTTCCGCTCGGTCGGCGTCGAGGCGCACCTTGAGTTCGAGTTCTGGCTGGCGCGCTTCGCTCCGGGCGTCGGCGTGGCGCGCCAGGTCGATGGGCTTGAAGACACGGCCGGCTACCTGTCACTGGGCTTCCGCTGGTAGCGGGAGTACGGCTCGGTGCTGGCGCTTGCCGGGACGCATGGTTGAGTGCCGCGCATGCGCTGCGAACTCTACCGCACTGATCCTGCCGCCCTGATCGAGGCCCTGTCCTCGGAGCGCGTGTTGCGCGACTACCTTTCCGCCCAGGAGGCCGAGATCCCGGTCATCGCCGACCGTCCGCTGGTCGCCTTCCTGCGCCGGCTGAACGGCCTCGCCGCCCAGGCCCTGGCGAGCGGTGTGACCGCGCTGGCGAAGCGCGATCCGGCGCACACTGACGCCCTGCTCACCGACCTCTTCGCGGTCGCGACCTGGAACCGCTGGGAACTGCCGGTCGAGCGCCTGCCCGAATCAGAAGTCGAGACCGACGGCCTGCAGCGGGGATTACTCGGCGCCGATCCGGGCCGCGAAGGCGCCAGCCTGTGGCTGGTGGACCATGCCACCGTCGCCCTGGCACGCGCGCGCGAGGCAGCCGATGTCGCGGAATGGGACCACGACCGCCACGGTGGCGCCTGCCAGCACTGATCCTAAACGCAGCATTTCACACAGAGAACCAGAGCCACCAGAGGTCAAGACAAGGATTTGCGCGATTTCTCCTGTTCACCCGGACGGTGCATATCGATGTACCATGCAAGCATTTCCCCTCTGGTCACTCTGGTGCTCTGTGTGACCCCTATCGCCGGGTTTAGGCTGATTGTACCGCGCAGATTTCACACAGAGGACCAGAGCTACCAGAGCGGAGGGCATGGGTAAAGGTTGAATGGAACGATTACCAGCCAGGTCGCCGGCTGCTTCGCGTTCAAATGCGGCCTCTGGTCCCTCTGGTCCTCAGTGTGAAACAAAGGTCTATGGCAGGCTGATCCCTACCGCAGCTTCGCGTAGGCCGCCGCAGCGCAGCTCGCCAGCGCGATGCCGGCCAGGACCCAGAACTGGTCGTGCGGATCCATCAGGCCGAAGAGCAGGGGGATGGCCAGGGCCAAGCCGATCACCAGGATCGCCAGCGAGTGGACGAAGCTCATCACCGTGCCGCCAAGTCCGGCGTAGCCATCCTCATGCGCATTGGCGAGGAATCGCGCATCAAGCACATTGGCCGGGGCTGCGAAAAGGAAGCCGATGATCATGATCAGCGGCGCCGCCGTCCACAGGCTGGTCGCCAGGAAAGGATACGCAGCCAGGGAGGCGGCAAGCAGGATGAATTCCAGCACCACCCAGCGCCGGCGCACCCCATAGTGCGACACCAGATTGCCAAGGATGGCGCCGACGGCGCCGAAACCCGCCAGACTGGCAGCTGGCCCACGCTTCATGCCCAGGACATCGACCGCATGCACGAACATTGCCAGGCTGGCGCCGGCGGTGATGCCCCAGGCCAGGCCGCCGCCGGCGAGCAGGGCCCAGTGCCGACGGAAGAGGGTGGCAGTGGCGCTGACGAAGGCCCTGAGTCCGGTCAGGAACGGCACGGGCGGCGGTTCCGGTACGCGGATGAAGAGGGCGCTGGTCACGGCGATGGC
>JAIFND010000029.1 GCA_020047915.1 bacterium
GCACGGCGGCCAACGCCGTCGCACAGCTGACCCGCCTGGCGGGACGCACGCACGAACTGGTCACCGCCGTGTGCATCATCCATCCCGGCGGCATCGAGCGCTGCACCGACCTCGCCCACCTGACCATGCGCCCGTTGGACGCCGCCGCACTGGGACGCTACGTCACCGCCGACCAGCCGTTCGACTGCGCCGGGGCCTACAAGCTAGAGTGCCGTGGGATCGCGCTGTTCTCGGCCGTCAGCTGCGCCGACCACACCGCGATCACCGGCCTGCCGCTGATCTGGACCGGCAGCGTGCTGGCGCGTCTGGGATTCGCCGTCCCCTAGTCCCGACGATGCGGCGTCGCACGAAACAGAGACACCCCCGCGCAAGGCGCGGGGGTGTCTGGGTTGGCTTCGCCTAGCAGCGATCAGCCAGCGGCCTGACCACGCTGCGACTTGAATTCCTTCCAGAACTCGGCGGGCATGTCGAGGGCGAACTTCAGCGCGCCGTTCGAACCGGCGTACTGCGGCTCTTCGACGGTGGTCACGTGGCCGCCGCCGTACTCTTCGAGCGCCTTCTCGATCGCGACGCCGAGACCCTTGATCACCGAACCACCGCCGCCCAGCAGGATGTTGTTACGCATCTGGGCCTGGAATTCCGGGTCGTAGGTGCTGATCAGGTCCTGCAGCGCGGCGACCGTCGGGGGCACCAGGGTGTAGCAGGCCTTGTAGATCAGCTCGGTGACGTCGAACTTCTGCGGCTTACCGGCGACCGGCATCTCGACCACGGCGCGGTCCATGTTGGTGGACACGCTCGAGAACTTCTCCTTGAAGGAGCGGATCATGTTGATCGAGAACTGCGCCTCGGGGTACTTCTCCTTGACCAGACGGGCCAGTTCCTGGTCGATCGCGTCACCCGCGATCTCGTGGGTGCGCTGGTCTTCCGGCTTCGGCATGGTGCCGTGCAGGCGGCAGAGGTCGGTGGTGCCGGCACCGATGTCGATGACCAGGGTGTTGTCGATGTGGTCGAGGCCGTAAGCCACAGCGTACGGTTCCGAGCAGATGATCACCGAGTCGATGCAATCCTTGGCAGCCTCCAGGATGGTGGCCTTGCCTTCGACGCTGGCTTCAGCCGGGGCGCCGATCATGCCATAGACCGTCGCGCCCTTGGGGATCTTGGCCATGGCGACGACGTGCTCGAGCAGGTCCTTGATCGCCTTCTTGCGCTTCGGGTCATCAGCCGCGCCCTTGTGCTTGACCGATGAACCGGCCATGGGGCGGTACAGGTCGAGGGCGAGGCGGCCTTCGAGGGCTTCCTTGCCGTAGATGATGTCACGGCCGCCGAACTTCTTCTTGGCGACGTGGTCCTTGGGGTAGCCGACGTAGGACCATACGGTCTCGCGGACGCCGGTGGAGGTCGTGATCGAGGTGCGGCTGGTGCCGAGGTCGATGCCAAGATAGACGGTGTCAGACATGCGGGATTCCTTGCTGGGGTGGTGTAGGGCTGGGGATGGGAGGTGGAGCGGGCGAGCGGGTATCCGGTCGCCCAGGTGAGTGATGCGGGTCAGCCGAGGCGTTTGACGCCCCCGTCGGCGGGCTTGGCAGCGTCGCCATCCCACGGCAGGTCGTCAGGATCGACCATGACCTCGGCTTCGGGCTGCTCGGCGAGATCCTTGTCCACGATCTCCAGCGGTGGCGGCTCGGTCTTCTTGAAGTCGCGCAGGATCTTGACCCCGCGGTCATCGGCCTCGGCGGCGGGCTTGGGCGCAGCGGTCGCTTCCCAGGGCAGGTCGTCGGGATTGACCTCGGGTTCGCCAGAGGCCGGGGCCTCCTCGGCGGCAGCCTCTTCGACGGCCGGCTCGGCCGCTGCAGCCGGCTCGGGCGTGGGCTCGACCGCGGGAGCCGGGGCGGCGGCCTCGCCACGCGCCTCGGCCCGTGCGGCGGCCACTTCCGCCTTCTTGCGCTTCTCCTCTTCCGCGACCTCGCGGGCGACCTCCTCGGGGTCGCGCATCTTCATGCCCAGCTGCTTGCGCAATTCGCGGTTCTGTTCCATCAGTTCGCGCATCAGCGCCAGCTTGCGCTCGCGGTTGGCATCGCTGGAGTCGATGCCGATCTTGTACTTGTTCTTGACCTCGGTGGCGGAGATGCCGTGCTTCTCCATCGCATCGGCGATCTGGCGCGCCTCGTCGCGCTCCTTCTCGGTCTCGTCGAGGCTGTTGGCCAGGCGCGCGACCTTCTTCTCGAGCAGCGCGATCTTGTCGTTGTGCGCCGAGAGTTCCTTCTCGCGCATCTTCTCGCGTTCGGAGTCGAGGATGCCGGCGATCATCTCGCGCAGCTTCAGCTCGAGGTCGGGGCCGGCCTCGCCGCGCGACACCGCGCGCTCGATGATCTTGGCCATGCGCACATCGATCTCGGCCAGGCCAGCCTCGGACACGGTGAACTGGTCGGCGGCGATCGAACGCTTGCGCTCCTGTTCGAGCAGTTCGGTGGCGGCCGACAGATCCTTCTGCAGCAGGCGCGCTTTCTCCTCGGCGCTCTTCTTGTCGAGCTCGAAGGCCTTGAGGCGTTCCTTGAAACCCTCTTCGGCCTCCTCCATCAGGCGCTTGCGCTCGGCCTCGCCCAGGGCGCTGGTCAGGTGCGCGGCGGCCTCGCCCACCGCATCCTGGATCAGGGCCTTGATCGTGGCCATGTTCAGCACGCGCACCTTGTCGTGGCGTGCGGCGAGTTCGGAGGCGCGGACGGTCTTGGCCTTGGAGCGGATCGCCGCCCCGACGTCCATCCGGCCATCCTTGCCGATCACTGCGGTGCGACCGCTGGAACCAGTGGACGGCGACGATTCCGTCTCGGGGAAGGGATCAGAGGACTTGCCTTCGGCCGGCGTCTCGGCCGATCCTTCCACCGGTTGCACGACGCGCTGCACCGGCTGGGCGTCCTCGATGTGGCGCAGCTTCTCGAACTTGTCGGTCGCGGCGATGACGACGGGGTGGCCCTTCGACTCCTCGCCAGGCTGGCTGACCGTCGGTTCGTGCTCGGCGGCGGTCTCGGCAGCCGGTTCGGCAGGCTTGCCCCCAGCGCGGATGACCCGGCGCGTGCCCTTGTGCAAGGCCGGTGATGGCGCCTGCGGCGGCGCGGCCGGCATCTCGACCTCGGACTCGCCGGCCCCGAACGGGGTGAAGGTGTCGGTGCGCGGCTTGATCACCCGACGGGTGCCATGTCCGGATCCCTGCGGCATTTGCGGCTGCTGCGAAGCCGTCGTCCGCGCATAGGCGGCGAGCAGCCCCTTGAGCTTCTGCTCTTCACCGGGGTCAAGGTGCATCCAGCGGATGCGCAGGCCCTTCGGATCGGGGCCGACAACGTGGGCGAAGAACTTGCGCGGCGGCTGGCCCTTGAGCTGCAGGGTCAGGTCGAGGTAGGCGTTGACCTCGAATTCCAGCTTGGTGTCGAGGACCGCCTGGGCCGGGCTGATCTCCAGCAGCATGGCCTCGACCGGCGATCCGGTCGGATCGGCGATGGTGACGCGCGAAGCGCCGTCGGCAGTGTTGAGGGCAAGGGGATCAGGCACGCGGTTTTCCGGTACTCTCTTGGACCCACCATGTAGGCCGGGGCGGATTGACTGCAAGCACAGCGCTGCCCGACCTGATCGGACGTGACTACCGAACCCCGACCGTTGCCATGCCACGCCGCAGCCGAGCATGCCGGCCATGCCCCAGGTCCAGGTCGTCCGTCTGCCCCATTTCCAGGGTCTTCCCCTTCCCGCCTACGCCACCAACGGCTCGGCTGGCATCGATCTGATCGCTGCGATCAACGAACCGCTGGAACTGCCGGCCGGTCGCCGGTTGCTGGTACCCACCGGGCTGAAACTGGCGATCCCGGCCGGCTACGAAGGCCAGGTCCGGCCACGCTCCGGACTGGCGGCCAACCATGGCGTCACCGTGCTCAACAGCCCCGGCACCATCGACAGCGACTACCGTGGCGAAGTGAAAGTCGTGCTGATCAACCATGGTCAGGAACCGATGATCATCACCCGCGGCATGCGCATCGCCCAGTTCGTGCTCGCCAAGGTCGAGCGCCTGGAGTGGCAGCCGGTCGAGACGCTTGATGACACCCAACGCGGCCACGGCGGATTCGGGAGCACGGGTAAGGCATGAGCATGGGACAGGCTGGAGGCTGGAGGCTGGAGGCTGGAGGCCCACAGGCCTGATTCACCATGCTGAAAATCCTCTGCGAGTTCGGGAACACCTCCGTCAAATTCAGCCATGCTGGACGGCGCTGGCGGACCTCGCCGGATGAGGCAGCCGTGTGGCTGGCCCAGCATGCGGATCGCGAACTGGTGCTCGCAGCGACGGCAGATGCCAGCGCACTGGCCCATCCCCGCATTCGTATCGTCGGCCGTGACATCCCCCTGCCCGATCTCGGACAGTACCCGGGCATGGGCCTGGATCGCGTCCTCGCGGGGTTGGCCGCCGGTCCTGGCTGCATCGTCATCGATGCCGGAACGGCAACGACCCTGACCGCTTGGGACCATGCCGGGCGCTTCGCCGGCGGACTGATCCTGCCTGGCGTCCACGCCCTCGTCGCGGGCCTGGTCGCCCGCGCCCCGGCTCTGCCTGCGGTCGCCCCCCTGCCGTCATCCAGCCCAGCAGCGCAGCGCGACACGCGCGGCGCCATCGCGGCTGGCGCCGGCATCGGCCATGCCGCCATGGTGCGCGGCTGCCTCGAGCGCCTGCGCCTGGAAACAGCATGCCCCCGCACCGTGCTGACGGGCGGGGGCATGGACGATCTCGGCATCGCTGACGCCGAACGGCGTCCGTGGCTGGTCCTGGAGGGCCTGGAGTCGCTGGTGGCCAGTCCTCCAGCCTCCAGCCTCCAGCCTCCAGCCTGAGCTATCGCCGCCGGCCGAGGCGGATCGCCCCGGTGATCGGCTTGAGCAGCTGGAAGCTGCCCGGCTGGGTCTCGGCGAGGATGCGCTTCGGCCCGCTGGCGGCGGCGCCGGGATCGTTGCTGAACCCATCCACCACCTCTTCCTCGAGCAGCAGGCCGATGTGCTTCTCGATCTCGAGCAGGAACTGGCCGTCCTCGGGGGTGATGAAGGTGCGCGCCACGCCCTTGGCGCCGTTGCGGGCGGTGCGCCCGATGCGGTGCACGTACTCCTCGGGCGTCTCGGGCACGTCGTAGTTCACGACGTGGCTGACGGTCGGGATGTCGAGGCCGCGGGCCGCGACGTTGGTGGCGATCAGGCACTGCAGCTCGCCATCGCGGAAGGCCTGCAGGGTCTTCTCACGACGCGACTGCGGCAGGTCGCCGTGGATCGCGGCGGCACTCTTCTTGCGCCGCTTGAGCACCTCGGCGACGCGGTCGGTCTGGTGCTTGGTCTTGCAGAACACCACCAGCTGGGGCGGGTCCTGGCGTTCGATGAAGTGGTCGAGCAGGTCGTTCTTGCGGTTCTGGGCGACCGCGATGTAGGCCTGATCGACCTGCTCGACGGTCACCTGCTTGGGCGCGATGCGCACGTGCACCGGGTCCTTCATGTGACGCGAGATCAGGTCGAGGATCGGCTGCGGGAAGGTGGCCGAGAACAGCAGCATCTGGCGCGACGGCGGGGTGTGCCCGACGACGTACTGGATGTCGGGCCAGAAGCCGATGTCGAGCATCTGGTCGGCCTCGTCGAGGATCAGCGCCTCGA
>JAIFND010000242.1 GCA_020047915.1 bacterium
AGCGCCACCGTGGATCCACGCGGTCTCGCGATGCGTGCGGCGAGCATACCTGGCGGGGGGCAAGTACGAACACCGCAAAGACTGGTTGGAACAACGGTTGCGCCTGCTGACCGAGGTGTTCGCGGTACAGGTAGCGGGCTATGCGGTGATGTCCAACCACCTGCATGTGGTGCTGCGCATGCAACCTGCCGTGGCGAAGGAATGGTCTGCTGCCTCCGTGGTGGAGCGCTGGTGGACGATCTACCCCCGCCAGCGACTGCGTGATGGAACACCAGTGCCGGCGACAGCAGCGCAGATCACGCAGCAGGCAATGGATCCGGCCTGGGTGGAGACGCGGCGCAAGCGACTGTCCGACCTCGGCTGGCTCATGCGCGGACTGAAAGAGGAGATCGCCCGTCGGGCCAACCGTGAAGACGGCTGCACCGGGGCATTCTGGGAGGGTCGCTTCACCAGTGTGCCGCTGCTCGACAATGCCGCGCTGGTCGCGTGCATGGCGTATGTCGATCTGAATCCCGTACGAGCCAAGACCGCGCCCACACCTGAAGACAGCCTGCATACCGGAGGGCGGACGCGTATCCGCGCACGCAACCGCTGGCAGGCGGTAGCGAAGCTGCGGACCCGTGGGCGCGATCCGGCGCGGCTGCAGCGGTTGCTGGAGCGTGTTGGGCTGGACGCGCGTGCGACGCATGCCGAGGATGGGTTGTGGTTGACGCCGATGGGCGACTGCTGCGTGGATGAGGAAGACGCTGACGAGGCTTCCGTGGGCGAGGGCGCCCACAGGCCGGGCGGGCGAGGGCGCCCGCGCCCCCGGATGGGGCTGACGCTGGATGAATACCTGGAACTGCTCGATGCCACGGGCCGTACGGTTGCGAAAGGTAAACGCGGGGTGATTGATCCCCGTCTGAAGCCGATTCTGGATCGGCTTGATCTGCGGGTCGAGGACTGGATTGCGACCATGGTCGGCTGGCGCATGTTGTGGGGCGGCAGCGCTATCGGGCGGCATGCCACGCGTGCCGCCGAAGCGGCGCGGCGGGGGTTGGATTGGATCCGCAATCGTTGTCCGCTGTTTGCCCAGGCCCAAAGCGCCTAATATGGGTTCGTATTGACTTTAGTTCTTTCTGCCCCTATGTGTTGTCATGCGCCACGACGAGGCCTTCAAGATCCTGCTGCAGGCCCGACCCGCAGATATCGTCGAGGCTTTCGCCCCGGAATTGGCTGCCTCCTACGGTGACCCTGCCGGAGTGCAGATCGAATCCGTCGAGGTCCTGCCGCGCGTCAAGGGCCTGCGGCGTTCGCGCTTCATGGACTTCGCTGTCACGGTGCGCTGGCCAGGGCCAGGCGATGCAACCGGGCGCGCGGTGCTGATCCTGACCGAGCACTTCTCATCACCCAACACCGTCGAGCTCAGTCGCGTGGCGCTCTACACGGCGGCAATGATGCACCGGCACCCGGGCGTTCCGGTGTTGCCGGTGGTCGTGGTTGGTGGTTCGCGTGGACGCCCGGTCGCAGACCACTTGGTGGATAGCGTCGCTGGCTTCACCGTCCTCGACTTCCGTTGCCGGCTTTTTCTGGTGGATGTGGATTGCCTGCCGGCCTGGGACCGGGCACGTTCTCCTCTACTGGCAGTGCTGGCCGCCCTCATGCGCGACCAACCGAAGGTGCAGGTCGCATACCGGGCCGTGCAGACCTTGCGAGCCAGCCGACAAGGTATGGCCTTGCTGAGCACGCTGCTTCCCCTGATCGAGCATCTGGCTAGCCTCAATGCCGCTGCACTTGATGAACTCTACACCCTGCTTTCCGAGGAACCCGACATGATCAGCGTCGTCGATATGTTCAGGGCCGAGGGAAAGGCCGAGGGAAAGACTGAAGGACAAATCACCACTATTCTGGAGTTATTCGCCGATGGCGATCTGACGGCTGACCGTGCCCGTGCCCGCCTGCAACATCTGTCTGACCAGCAGCAGATCTCCTCTGAACAGTTGGCCACCGCCCTGGCGCAGATCGCCTCGACATGATCGCCGGCTGCGCTTGAGGAACTGTACACCCTGCTGTCCGAGGAACCCGACATGATCAGCGTCGTCGATATGTTCAGGGCTGAAGGCAGGGCCGAAGGCCAGATCACCAGTATTCTCGCCGTGTTCGCCGACGGCGATCTGACGGCCGATCGTGCCCGTGCCCGCCTGCAACATCTGGCTGACCAGCAGCAGATCTCCTCTGAACAGTTGGCCACCGCCCTGGCGCAGATCGCCGCGACATAATCGCCAGATGCGCTTGAGTACTGTACGCCCTGCTGTCCGAGGACCCGACATGATCAGCGTCGTCGATATGTTCAGGGCTGAAGGCCGGGCCAAAGGCAGGGTCAAAGGCTGGGCCGAAGGCTGGGCCGAAGGTTGGGCCGAAGGTTGGGCCGAAGGCTGGGCCGAAGGCCAGATCACCAGCATTCTCGCCGTGTTCGCCGATGGCGACCTGACGGCCGACCGCGCCCGTGCCCGCCTGCAACATCTGGCGGATCAGCAGCAGATCTCAGCTGAACAGTTGGCCACCACCCTGGCGCAGATCCGCTGATCTCCGGCCCGTCCTCATGGACAGGCTTGAACCGGTGCCATCCTGCCGCCCATGCAGCATCCTGTTCCGGCCCTCGGCGTCACCCTCCATCGCCATGACCTGCCCGGCGGCCTGACGCATCTGCACCTGGCCTGCGCCGACGAGCACCGCGCCTGCGTGGTGGCCTTCCGCACCCCGCCGCACGATTCGACCGGGCTGCCGCACATCCTCGAACACACCACGTTGTGCGGCTCGCGGCGCTATCCGGTGCGCGATCCCTTCTTCATGATGCTGCGCCGCAGTCTGGCGACCTTCATGAACGCCATGACCTTCGGCGACATGACCGCCTATCCCTTCGCCACGCAGGTGGCCAAGGACTGGGACAACCTGCTGGGCGTCTATCTCGACGCGGTGTTCGCGCCGCGTCTCGACGAGCGGGACTTCCACCAGGAGGGCCATCGCTTGGCGCCCGACGGCACCGGCTGGAAGCGCCAGGGCGTGGTGTTCAACGAGATGCAGGGCGCCCTCGACAACACCGACGCGCAGGTCTCCGGGGCCCTCGCCCGCGCCCTGCTGCCCGACACGATCTACCGCCACGAAAGTGGCGGCGAGCCGGTCGAGATCCCGCGCCTGACCCACGCCGATCTGGTCGCCTTCCACCGCCGCTGCTACTGCCCGGCAAACGGCTTGATCGTCACCTACGGCGATGTCGATGTGCCGGCCCTGCACGCGGCCTTGGCCCCCTATCTCGCCGAGGCAGGCAGTGCCATCGCCCCGCCTGCAGCCCAGCCACCGATCGGCGCGGCGCAGCGCCTCACCATCCCGGTGCCGCTGGGCGCCGGGCAGGACGCCGTCGATGTCACCGAGGCTGGGGTGGCGTGGTGCTGGGGCGATACCGGGCAGATCGACGAGGCCCTGGAGGCCGACCTGATTGAGCGCGTGCTGCTCGGCCACGCCGGTGCTCCGCTGCGCCTGGCCTTGGAAAGCGCCGGCCTGGGACGGGGCATCGGCTCGTCAGGCTACGCTGGCTGGCAGCGCAACGGCCTGTTCACCGCTGCGCTCGATGGGTTGGAGCCGGATGACCAGGCGTCAGTCGAGCCGCTGATCCTGTCCACCCTCGAGCACATCGCCCAGACCGGCGTCCCGGCCGAGGAGATCGCCGCCGCGCTGCATCAGTTGGAATTCGCCCGGCGCGAAGTGCGCGGCGACGGCCATCCCTACGGCCTCGAACTGTGCCTGCGCCTGGTCGGGCCGTGGAACCTGGGCGCCGACGGCCTGCCCTTCCTTGATCCGACCGAGGCGCTTGAACGCCTGCGCCAGCGCGCCAACCGGCCGGGATGGATCGAGGCGCAGGTGCGCGAACGCCTGCTCGGCAATGCACATCGCGTCGCCTTCAGCACGACGCCGGATGCGTCTTTCCACGAACGGCAGCGCACCCGCGTCAGCGAAATGGATCATGCCGAACTGGCCGAGGCGGGCGCCGAAGAACGATTGCGCACCCAGGCCGCCGCGCTGGCCGAGCGCCAGGCCCAGCCCGACGACGCCGGCCTGCTGCCCGACCTTGCGCTGAGCGATGTGCCGGCGACGCGGCGCTGGGCGACCGGCTCGCCGGTCGTCTGGAGCGGCGGCCGGATGACCGTGTTCAGCGCCCCGACCAACGGCATCCTCAACCTGGTTGCGGCCCTGCCTCTCGAACTCTCCGGCGAGCTGGAGCTGCTGCCACTGTTGTCGCACGCTCTCGGCGGACTTGGCTGCGCTGGGCGCAGCTACACCGCGCAATCGGCGTTGCTCAATGCCTGCACTGGCGGGGTGCGTGCCTGGGTCGAAGCCGGCTCGGACCCGGATGACCCGGCCGTGGTGCGGCCGTGGTTCGTGGTCGAGATGAAGGCCCTGGCCGAGCGCGCCACGCAGGCCCTGCCACTGCTCTCTGAAACCCTGCTGGAGACACGCTTCGACGAGGCCGCCCGCCTGCGCGAGCTGATCGAACAGGCCCTGTCTGCGCTGCAGGAACGGGTCACGCGCAGCGGCTCGGCGCTGGCCGCCAGCGCCGCCCAGCGTGGCTTCGCCGGTGCCGCCAGCCTGGCCTATCGCACGGGCGGCCTCGGCCGGCTGGCCTGGCTGAAGCGCACCGCGGCGGCGATTGCCGAAGACGCGCCCGGCGCCGACGCCGCGCTGGCCGACCTCGGCGCCCGCCTCGACCGCCTACGCGGCGCGCTGGCGCTGGCCGCCCCGCAGGCGGCCCTGATCGGCGATGCCGCCGGCCGTCCCGAGATGCTGGTCGCAGCGCGCTGGCCAGCCCGTCCGATCGCCGAGCCGGTGCGTCGCAGCCTGGCGGCCCAGGCGCCAAGCCTCCCCACCGCCTTCACCACCGGCACGGCGGTGAACCATCATGCGCTGTGCTTCCCCGGCCCCGCCTTACGCCATGCCGATGCGGCTGCCCTGGCGGTGGGTATGCGTATCCTCACCAACCGCTGGCTGCACCCGCGCCTGCGCGAGAAGGGCGGCGCCTACGGCGGCGGAGCCGGCTACAGCGCCGGGGCAATCGCGCTGAGCAGCTACCGCGATCCGCGCCTGGGCGAGACGCACCAGGACATGCGCGACGGCCTGCGTTGGCTCGCCGGCCTGGCCGACGATGCGGCGGTCCTGAAAGAGGCCCAGCTTGGTGTGCTGCAGTCCCTCGACGCCCCGGGCAGCCCGGCCGGCGAGGCCCGTCGGCGCTTCCTCGGGGACCTGACCGGCCGCGATCCGGCGACGATCGAGGCCTTCCGCGCCCGCATCCTGGGCGCGACCTGCGTCGAGGTGCGCGCCGCCACCGCGCGTTGGCTACCCGCTGACGGCGGCACGCTCGCCTCGGTCACCTCGACGGATGGCGCGACCAAGCTCGGCTGGACGGCGCAGGCGATCTGATCGTCTGCTGCGAATGCCGGGGTCCGATCAACCGGACCTGCGTGCTGGGGGCTTGCCAAGCCTGTGACCCCCGACACACTGCGCCCCGCTTTCAAGTTGAGTAATGTACTGGCCCGCAAGGGCATCCCCCCGTGGGGGAGGTTTGAAAGCTCTTTACAGATGGGCGGTTAGCTCAGTGGCTAGAGCATTCGCTTCACACGCGAGGGGTC
>JAIFND010000240.1:0-9366 GCA_020047915.1 bacterium
CTGGGCGTCGCCGACAGCGACCTGGACCGCCTGTTCGCCGCCTTCAAGACCCTGGCCGACAAGAAGAAGGAGATCTATGACGGCGACCTGATCGCGCTGGTCGAAGAGGTCGTGCGCGGCCGCACCGCGGTCGCCTGGACCCTCGACTACCTGCACACCTCGGCCGGCACCGGCGCGGTCGCCACCGCCACGGTGCGACTGAAGCAGGGCGAGCGGATCGTCACCGACGCGGCGACCGGCGACGGGCCGGTGGACGCGGCAATCAGCGCGATCAACCGCATCACCGGGGTACAGGGGTCGGTCGATGACTACCGCCTGCGCTCGATCACCAAGGGCGGCGATGCCCAGGGTGAGGTCTCCATCCGCGCCCGCATCAACGGCCGCGCGGTGGGCGGCAAGGGCATCTCGACCGACATCGTGCTGGCCAGCGCCCAGGCCTGGCTCGACGCGGTGAATCGGGCGGGCATGCAGCCGGCCTCGGCCTGAACCGTAGAAGGTGAAGCCCCTGGCAGGTGGCCCCTGCCAGGGGCTTGGTATTTTCCGCGTCACCATGAACCGCCTCCTCCTCTCCGCCCTCTTCATCCTCACCCCCGCCGCCGGCCTGATCGCCGCCGACGAGTGCTCTACCTGCACGGCTTCAACCATGGCCGAGGTTGCCGACATCACCGCCGCCGATCTCAAGACGGCGATCTCCGCCAAGACCGTCGTCCTGCTCGACGCCAATGGCAGCGAGTCGTTCGCCAAGGGCCACCTGCCCGGCGCGATCGACTTCACCGCCAACGAGAAGGACTTGGCCAAGGTCCTGCCCGCCGACAAGGGCGCCCTCATCGTCGCCTACTGTGGCAGCCCCAAGTGCGGCGCCTGGAAGTCGGCGGCCAGCGCCGCCGCCAAGCTTGGCTACACCAACGTGAAGCACTTCAGCGGTGGCCTGAAGGGCTGGCAGGAAGCCGGCGAGAAGCTCGTCGCTTCCGTCCAGTAAGCTTTGAGTTTCAGGGGCTTCGCCCCTACGGCCCTGGCGGGCCTACCCCCGGGCTTTGTCACGGCTCGGTTGTATCGCTTCGCTCCACAACCGTGGCGGCATCGGCTGCGCCGATTTTATGCCGCCACCGCCGCTCGGCGCCCACCCCACCGCATGCGCGTCGGGCCCCCCCTCGGGTCGAACGCCAAGCGCAAACACCCCGGTCGAACGACCGGGGTGTTTGCGTTTCGTGTCTGGTGCGGGCTCAGAGCTCGAAGCTCAAAGCTCCAAGCTATGACTGATTGGGGGCGACCTTGCCGAGCAGGGCGAGCTCGGCGCACTGCACGGCGTTGAGTGCGGCGCCCTTCAGCAACTGGTCGCCAACCACCCACAGGTCGAGAGTGTTGGGATTCGACTGGTCGACGCGGATGCGGCCGACCTGGACGTCGTCCTTACCGGCGACGTCGAGGGGCATCGGCCAGCGGTTCTTGGCGCGATCCTCGACCACGCGCACGCCGGGGGCGGCACGCAGGATCTCGTAGGCGCGGGCCACCGACATCGGCTTGACGAACTCGACGTTCAACGCCTCGGAGTGGGCGCGCAGGATCGGCACGCGCACGCAGGTCGCGGTGATGCGCGGGCTGGTGTCGCCGAGGATCTTGTGGCCTTCCTTGAGCAGCTTCAGTTCCTCCTCGCAGTAGCCCTTGTCGTCCAGCCACGGGCTGTTGTGCGGGAACAGGTTGAAGGCGTAGGGGACGGGGATCACCTTGGGGGTGAACGGCTTGTTGTCGAGGAAGGCACGGGTGCCCTCCTGCAGTTCGACCATGGCTGCATGACCGGCGCCGGAGGACGCCTGATAGGTGGCCGCGACCAGACGCTTGATGCCAGCCTCGCGGTGCAGCGGGGCCAGCACGACCAGGGCGATGATGGTGACGCAGTTGGGGTTGGCGATGACGCCCTTGCCGCCGTTCTTCTGCAGCGCCTTGGCCGCCTCCTGCGGGTTCACCTCGGGCACGACCAGCGGCACGCCGTCCTCCATGCGGAAGGCGCTGCTGTTGTCGACCATCAGGCAGCCAGCCTTGGTGCAGGCGTCGCGGTACTGCTTCGACACCGAGGATCCGGCGCTGAACAGGGCCAGGTCGCAGCCAGCGAAGGAACCCTCGTTCAGTTCGGTGACGGTGACGTCCTTGCCCTTGTACTTCAGCGTCGTGCCGGCCGAGCGCTTGCTGGCCAGGAGCCGAAGCTCGGACACGGGGAAGTTGCGGCGTTCGAGCACCTGCATGAACTCGACGCCAACGGCGCCGGTGGCGCCAACAATCGCGACCTTGAAGGCCATGACGGATCTCCTGCCCTGCGGGCGCGGGGCAGGCTAGGAGGTGTCCCGGGTGTCGCAAGCTGTCCGACACGGCGTGGTCGAATGCCCGTTGTCCCTGGATCCTTCCCCGGTTAAATGATCAATGGCATGAGCGATAACGAACTTATCTTCCAGGAAGCGCAGCACAGCGGGCTGCACCAGGGTCAGCCCTTCACGGTGCGCCTGGACAACCGCGAGCCGGGTCTGTGTCTGACCTTCCTGGGGCCGGTTCCTGCCGCCATCCCCAGTGCCGCCATGGCAGCCATCCAACGTGCCATAGTGGCTCACCCCACCCGGCGCACCTACGCCGACCTCAGCGCCTGCACCTATCTGGGCAGCGGGGCGATCGCCTGCCTGATGGAGTATCTGCGCATCGTCAGCCCGCGTGGTGCGGGACCAGTCCCGCTGGTCAATCCGCATGCCCGCGCCATGACCGTACTGCGCATGCTTGGCCTTTCGAACTTCTTCGTACCGCTGCCGGACGACGCCGCAGTGGCGAAGTGGTTCACCGAACAGCGCAAGTAGTCCGCGAAGCCTGCGCTCCGAGGACCTCAGCTCGACGTGATCTCGAGCTGCAGCGCCCGCTGGACGTCGAGGATCAGCATCAGCCCCTTGTCCAGCTTGCACACCGATTGGATCAGTTCGCGGACCTCGCCCCGGATCGTGTCCGGTGGGGTTTCGCAGTTCGCCGGATCGATATCGATGACGTCGCCGATCTCATCGACGAGCAGGGCCGCCGTCATCGCCTCGCTACCTTCGCCGACCCCGACGACGATGTTCACCGGCTGACGCCCATCGTCCCGGGCCGGGAAGCCCAGCCGGGTGCGCATGTCGAGGGCGGTGATGATCTGGCCGCGCAGGTTGATCAGACCCCGGACCACGGGCGGAGCCAGCGGCACGCGGGTCATCGGCTGGTGGCGCAGGATCTCATGCACCTGCAGCACATCGATGCCACAGAGGTGCTGGGCGAGCCGGAAGGTGCAATACTGGCGGGTGCGGACGGCAACGTCGATCATGGCCTCAGCTCCGGTAGAAGTCGGGAACGACGGTGCGCACGACGGCTTCGACATCGAGGATCTCGGTGACCTTGCCACTGACCACGATGCATCCCTTGATGCCGGCCCGGCTCGCCGCCTTCTGCAGCTTCATCGACTCCTCGACCGTGTCGATGATCCGACCGACCACCAGTCCGACGTGGCGCTCCCCGTGCCGGTGCACGACCACCGGCAGGACGTCGGGGCTCACCCCCGCGTCGGGGTTGCGCGGATTGCGCCGACGCTCGGGCAGCATCTGGAACACCCGGATGAGCGGCAGGATCTCGCCGCGGTACTGCACGACTTCGACCTCGCCGGTGTTCTCCACGCTGGAGGCCGGCAGTTCTTCGAGGCGGACCACCTGGGACAGGGGGATGCCCATGCGGCCGTCGTCGGGACTCTGGAACAGCAGCAGCGGCTCTTTGGGTTCGCCGGCCACCGCCGTGGCGTCCGTCCTGCCTTCGCGCCCCTTGCCCACGGCATGGGCCCGGGCCCCGAGGCCGAACACGTCGAGGATCAATGCCACGCTGCCGTCGCCCATGATCGTCGCGCCGGCATAGATGGCGAGCCCGCGCAGCTGCGGGTCAAGCGGCTTGACCACGATCTCGCCGGTATCGAGCACGTTGTCCACGACCAGGCCGAACTGGTTCTCGTCGGCCTGCAGCACGACGATGTTCAACGCCGCGCCCTGCGTCTCGGGGAGTCCCAGCACCTTGTTGAGGTGGACCAGCGGCAGCAGCTGGCCGCGCAGACGATAGACCGGGGCGCCATAGACGTCCTCGATCTCAGTCGCAATCTTGTCGGTGTCGATGCGTACCAGTTCCAGCAGGTTGATCTGCGGTATGGCGAAACGCTCACCGCCGCTCTGCACGACCAGGGCGGGGATGATCGCCAGGGTGAGCGGGATCTTGATCGTGATGGTGGTGCCGAGTCCGACCTTGCTGCCGATGTCCACCGACCCGCCGATACGCTCGATGTTGGTCCGCACCACGTCCATGCCGACTCCGCGCCCACTGATGTTGGTGACCTGTTCAGCGGTGGAAAAGCCTGGAGCGAAGATCAAAGCCAGGATCTCGCGTTCCGGCAGCTTGGCGGCCTGCTCGGCGGTGAGGATGCCCTTCTCGATGGCCTTGGCTTTGATGCGTGCTGGATCGATGCCGCCGCCATCATCCTGGATCTCGATCGTCACCTTGCCGCCCTCATGGTAGGCGCGCAGGAGGATACGGCCTTCGGCGGGCTTGCCTGCTGCGATGCGCCGCTCGGGCTTCTCGACCCCGTGATCGACCGAATTCCGCACCATGTGGGTCAACGGGTCCTTGATCGCCTCGATGATCGACTTGTCGAGTTCGGTGTCCTTGCCTTCCATCTCCAGCCGGACCTGTTTGCCGATCTGCTTGGCCAGGTCGCGCACCACGCGCGGCAGCTTGCCCCACACCGTCTCGATCGGCTGCATGCGCGTCCGCATCACCTCTTCCTGCAGTTCTGAGGTGATGTGGTCCAGGCGTTTGCTGGTCGTCGCCAGCGCACCATCGGCCGCACTGCCCGCCAACTGCAGGATCTGGTTGCGGGTCAGCACCAGTTCGCCAACCAGGTTCATCAGGCGGTCGAGCACCCGGACATCCACGCGCAGGTTCTGATCGGCCAGGGATCCGCCCGCTGCCGCCGCCGGATCGGCGCCGCGCGAGGCCGTTTCACTCGAAACTGCCGGCAGGACGACGCTGGGCACGGGGTGGACCGCTTCAGCCGGCGCGGCCTGCGGAGCCGGCTCTGCCACCGGCGCGGGCGCGACAGGGGCGGCGGCAACCGTGCGACCGGTGCACAGGGCCTCGAGTTCGGCAATCAGTTCCGGATAGATCGCCGCACCTTCGGCGCCGCTGCGTTCGATGTTGCCAAGGATGCCGCGGATGGCATCGACGGTACGCAGCAGGGCGCTGCCCATGTCGGCATTCAGCGTCAAAACCCCATCACGCAGCCGCACCAGCAGGTTCTCACCCGCATGCGCCACGAGCTGCAGCTTCTCGAAACCGAAGAAACCACTCGTGCCCTTGACGGTGTGGATCGTCCGGAAGATCGAGGCGATGACGTCCCGGTTGCCGGGATTCTTCTCCAGCTCGACGAACTCCTTGTCGAGCCGGTCCAGGTTCTCGTAGCTTTCGACCAGAAATTCGGTGACCAATCCGTCGAGATCGCCCATGCCGCCCTCCGTACCGTGACTGTAGGAGGGCGACCTCCGGCGAGCAAGGACCGGTTGTCAGGACGGCCCGACCCGGTTCAGGGCTGGTAGGCCCAGACGCCACCTTCCAGCGAGGCGAGGACCAGGCGGCCCTCCCAGATCACCGGAGGCAGCAGTTCCGAGCCGGCATCGAGCCGGAAGGGCTGTGCCCCCAGCACGTGCGCCACCCGACCGACCGTGATCACGGCGTGGCCCGACCAGGGCATGGCTCGGATCGGTTCACCGGCCTGCGGGCGCGGTTCAAGCCGGCCGGCATCGCGCCAGGCATCGCCTTCCTTGATCTGGACGCGACCGAAGGGGCTGACGATGATGCCTGGCCCGCCGCCGATGCAGGGTTCGGGCAGATCCTGCCGCTGGAGGTCAACTCCGTTCCAGCTCCATGACTGGCCAGCGCTCAGGCCACCCAGGACCGAACCGTCGGACCAGGCCGCGACGACCGGTTCGCCCAACGACGCAGACGTGGTGACGCCATCTTCGACCCGGACGGCTTCCAGACGTCCGTCCATACGAACCGTCAGGATCAGGTCGCCGACCAGGATCGGTGCACAGGCGAAGGTCGCGCCAGCACCGCCCTGCCACAACGGACGCGCAGTGGCCTGATCGACCGCATACAGCCGGCCATCATTGCCGGCCACGATCAGCAGTTCGCGATCCACCACCAACGGGCTGCGGTAGCTCAGCAGGGGATGGTCGGTCGGCGCAGGCAACGACAGCCGCCCACCACCGGCATCCAGGCGTACCGCCAGACGTTCGCGGGTGGCCAGCAGCAGGCTGCTGCCGATCCGCGAGACGGGGGCCACGACCGGATCCGCGAGGGCGGCGATGGCCTCGAGCGAGGTGCTGCGGCGGTCGGTCTCGGCCAGACCACGCAGTTCGACCGTGTGTGCCCGATCGGCCAGCCACAGGACACCGTCGAGGACGGCCGGGCGGGCGGTCAGCGGGTGGCCGAGCACAGCGGCCAGCACAGGGACGCGCTCCAGGCGGGCGGACAGCCGCCAACCACCTTCGGCCTTGTCGCCTGCCAGTTCGACTTCGCGATAGCCGGACTTGCGCAGACGCAGGCGGAATTCGACGCGTTCGTCAGCGGTCACCTCCTGGATCAGGGGCGTGACGCCAAGCACCCGGCCATCGGCAGTCACGACTTCGGCACCTTCCGGAAGACTGTTGATCACCAGCGGCAGATAGGCCAGTCCGATCTCGCGGGCGATCGTCTCGCAGGCCACCAGATCGCCACGCTTGAGCGCCAATTGCAGATCCTGCTTGAGCTGGCCGCGACGGACGGCGCGCGCCCGGGCTGCGTCAAGTTCCTCCTCGGCCTCCTTGCGCACCGCGGTCAGCTGCCAACTCGGCTGACGGACGATCGCCTCGAGCGCCGCGACCGAGCCGTTCCAGTCCCCGATCCGGCCAAGACGACGGGCTTCATCCAGCGACAGGCGGGCCTGGGTCTCGATCGAACGCATCGTCGTAGCCCGGTCGCGCAGCGCCTGGACCAGATCCGTCTCGGCCTCCGGAACCTGGGCGGCTAGGGCCTCGGCCTCGGCGGCACGCTCGGCAGCGGTGCGCGAGCCGGCGCCGGCACAGGCGGCCAGGGCCCCCGAGAGGCGGTCGATCGCGGCCCGATTGCTGGCCTGGGGCAGAGCCTTGAGCATCGCCACCAGTCCAGCCCGGACGGCGTCAAGTTCGTCAGCACCCTCGCCCCGGGCCAGGGCGACCAGGGCCGGCTGGATGGCGGCGGTGATGCGATGCTCGGCCGTGGTCGCGGCTGCCTGGGTCCGGGTCACGCGGGCTTCGATGTCATTGCCGACACCCAGTTCGCCCAGGCGTTGCTGGGCGAGCTCGGCGCGTACCTCGCGCCAGGCGCCGGCTTCGGCCTGCCGTTCGAGGATCACGAGACGTTCAGCGATCTCGCGCATCTGGGCCTGCAGCTCGATCTCAAGCCCAGCAGCCTGGGTCTCGGTCTGCGCATCGGGCCGGGCCTGGCGCAGCCGGGCCAGCGAGGCGATGCGCAACTGGAGCGGCTGGTTCTGGCTCTTGGCGATGATCATCGCGTCGTTGCGCCATTGCGTCAGGACACGCTCGGCCTCGGCGGTGCGGCGACCCGTGACCGCGTCGATGGCGGCGAGGGCTCCGGCGACGTCGCCCGAGGCAAGCCGGGCACGCACCTCGTTGGCGACAGCCTCGCTATCGCCACGCAGTTCGTTCTCGGCATCACGCAGCCGGACCGCCATCCCCCCGTCCTCGGGCAAGGCACCCAGGCGCTGCCGCGCCGCCGTGAAGTCCTCGCTGGCGATCAGCTCGGCGATGGCGGTACGCTCGGCGGTGATCGCGGCCTCGACCTGCCCGCCCAGGCCATCGACCTGGCGGATCGCACCAAGATCGTTGCCCGCCTGCTGCCGCAGCGAGGTGATGGTGCTGCGCGCCTCCTCCCACTTGCGCTCGCCAAGCAGCTGGTTGATCTCGATCTCGTCCTTGCGCAGACGGTCCTGCTTGCGGTTGTACTGCACCACCAGCAGGGCGACGCCGAGCGAAATGACGAGCAGCGCGATCAGACCGATCATCACCACGGGACGGGAACCCGTCTCCGGGGCCGCCCGGTAGGGCGTGATCTCGATCGGGGCCGGGGCTGGCGACCGACCGGAAGCAGGTTGGTCGGTTCCAGAAACCTGGTTGGGGGCGCCCCCGACCGCAGGCCGCACCCCACTGGTGCGATGCTGGTCGATGCGGTGGATGACGCGCTTGGCGATCAGCGAACGCAGCACCCGGCCGAGGTTCAGGCTGCTGTCCCGGCACAGCTCGGCGATCTGCTCGACGGTCGATCGGCCGTCGATGAAGTTCAACACCATCTTCTCGTACTCGCTGAGCTGCCCGGAGACGTGCTCGCCTTCGGTCAGGGCGAACACGGCGTCCCAGGTGCCGACCTCGCGTTCGACCGCCTGCTGCTCGCCGACCCGCGCATCGCAGGTGCGGATCAGGGCCTCGACCCCGATGCGCATCTTCAAGGCGGTGCTCCCGATCGGCATCTGCTCGAGAGTGTGGCCGGCCTGGAATGCGATGTTGGCGCATGGCCCGCGGAAGCCGCGGGTCAGGGCGTCCTCGACCACGGCCTGGGCCAGCTGGTCGGCCTCGGCCTCGCTGATCAGCTGATGCTGGATCAGATAGTCGCGCGCCTTGATGCCGCCAGCCACCGCCGCCTGGAGTTCAGCCGAGCCGGCATCGTCCAGCTTGTGGTAGGTGCGGCAGGCGCCGGCGAATCCCACCTCGAGATCCTCGCCCAGATCGATCGCCACCGGATCGCCTTCGACCAGACAAATGCCCAGGCTGAACCCTTCGCCCGTGGCGATCAGGAGGCCTGACATCCGCTGGCGATGCAGGGAGTGGAACTTCTCGACCAGGTGAGAATCCAACAGCATGTGGGCTCCGGTACCGGGTAGGGCTTCCCCGGCCACGGCAATCTAGGTCCGGTTGCAAGGCCTGCCAGTGGGCAGACGCGCAGCCAGACCCTGCTAGGAGCCTGTCGGAGATTATCCGACAGACTCCTGGTTTTCGCTGATTCCGCCTCCCTTCGGTCGATGTCTTTCGGAATCAGCGAAAACAGGCTTTTCGCTAAAGGGGGCAAGCCCAATGGCGTAAATGTAAGCCTTTGTTCCGAGATGCATGGGTATCTCTCGGTTTATCCCAGATTTGTAGCGGAAGGCCGAAGGCGGAAGGCCGAAGGCGGAAGGCCGAAGGCGGAAGAAATGCCAGGTGGTGCCGACGGGCGCGGGTTGCACATGCCGATGCCCCGCGC
>JAIFND010000240.1:9391-28216 GCA_020047915.1 bacterium
CTTCCGCCTTCCTCCTTCCGCCTTGATTCCATCCAACCTACGGATTTCGACGCAGAACCACATACCCCCGGCTTACCTTTACGCCATTGGGGCAAGCCCCCTTCAACCCCCTAGGAGCCTATCTCCGAAAGGCTCCTAGGGTACGTAACTGGATATCTGGCCGTTGACGTCGGCGACGCACACGCTGTCGGCACCCATCACCACGGCGGTGGGCACGGCCCCCAGGGGGGTGGACCAGGCCAGGGTTCCAGCCCGGAACAGGTGCAGGGAGCCGTCTGCGGTGCCGACCGCCAGGCGGTCAGCGAAGGCGGCCACCGCCGTGGAGGCGGGCGCCGGCAGGGCCAAGGCCTGATGGACGGTGCCCTCGGCGCCGATCCTGACCAGCTGGACCCCGCTGGCGATGGTGATGATGCCACCGCTGACCACCGGGTCACCGACTGCCTGGGTCTCCAGCTGGTGTGTCCAGCGCAGCGCGGCTCCGGTCGGGGAAACCGAGAAGCAGGCCAGCCGCGAACCATCCAGCACGCTGACCACCTCGCCGTCCGAGATCGGGATGAGCTGGCCGATATCGGCGGCCTGGACGTCCTGCTCCCAGATCACGCGCCGGGCCGACTCCTCGATGGCGACCAGCCTGCCGCGGGTGTCCGCGATGATCAGGATGCGGTCGATGTCCTTGCCGATGGCGACCGGCCCGCTGATCGCAGGCGCCGGCAGCGGGATGCGGCCGAAGGCCTTGCCGGGTTCTCCGCTATACAGCGCCTCGCCGGCGAAGGCGACCCGCGCCGCGACGCCAAGCACCTCGTTGACGTAGCTGAGCGGCCTGCCACGCACCTCGGCCGTGGTCTGCAGGCGCTGGGCCGCGCCGCGCTCATCGAGGATGATGGTGCCGCTGCCAGCCAGCCCCGCGGCGAGCCCGCCCCCGGGCAGGGCGACGGGGGCCTCGCTGCGGCCCCGGCCACTGCCCAGATCATCGCCTCCGACCGCGACCCGCCAACGGATCTGCCCACGCGGACCGATCACGGCGATGCCATCGCCAGCCAGCACGGCGAGATCCTGCGAGGTCAGGGCGGCCAGGCCGCCGACCGACTTGCCGATCTGGGTCCGCCACAGCACCGCACGGGTGGGCCGGGGCGACCAGTTCCAGGCTGCCGACAGCGTTTCGAGACGCCCGACGATGGGCTGGAAACCGCTCGCCTCGATGACCAGTTCACCACGCTGCCCGGGTGCGTAGGTCACCAGCAGAGGGGCTGGGCCGAGCACACGTCCGTCCAGCTTGACCACCGACCCGGCGAGCTGCGCTTCGACCCACAGAGGCAGACGAATGTCGCCCGGACCATAGCCGGCGACCAGGTCACGGCCGGCCGACCAGGCCTGCTCGTAGCGCTGCTCGGCCATCAGAGAGCGGTAGCGTTCGACCGCCTGGGTCCGGGCTGCCTGGGCGCGCAGCAGGGCGACGTGACGTTGGCGGATCGGACCCGCCTCGGGCACTCCCGGATGGCGCTGCAGGAAAGCCGCCATCGCCTCGACGCTGGCGTCGGCGCCGAGCTGGGCGGCGGCGGCGCGACCAGCGGCCATGGCTTGGGCGATCTGGCCGCGCACGGTCCGGACGCGCTCGCCCAGGGCCCAGGTTCCGGCTTCGGCCTCGATGGCGGCAAGGACACCGTCCGCGCGCGGCAGGTCGGTGGTCATGGTGGTCTGCGCCAGATCCAATGCGTTCTGCACTGTGGCTGTGGCCGCGTCCGCACGCGGAGCAAGGCGCGCTACCGCCGCCTTGGCCTTGGCGACGACCTCGGCATTGGGGCTTTCCGCCAGGCTGCGGTACAGGCCAAGGGCCACGCCCAACCGGCCGCCGGCTTCTTCGGCCTCGGCACCTGCGAACAACCGCGGAGCGTCCTGGATCCGGGTGTTGAGCGCGTCGCGCTGCTTCTGGGCCTCGTCAAGCCGCAGGTCGATGGCGACGACGCGCGGCGAGCGCTCCTGGTAGAGGGTGTGGAACGCGGCCATGCGCTCACGCGCCCGCTTGAGGTCGCCCTGATCGACCAAGCCGGCGATCTGCTCGATCTCCCTGGAGCCGGCCCGCTGCCAGGCGACGGCCCAGGCGCCACCCAGTTCAAGGACCCTGGTGCGGGCTCCTTGCCAGCGCCGGCCATCGCCCAATTCCTCGATCCGCCGGTTGAGGGCGTCGATCTCCGGCTTGAGCGAGACCAGTTGCACGCCGCTGGGATTGGCGGCCAGGTCATCAACCTGGGCGGCAAGCATGGCGATCTCGCTGTCCACCCGCCGTTGCTTCAGCCACGGCTGCAGGGCCATCGCCGCCCCGAGGATGATGATCAGGAAGGCGGCGGCATAGAGCAGGGCGATGCGCTGGCCGACCCGGGTCGTCGAGGCGAGGATCTCGACCAGGCGCTGGGTGCGCGGATCGTCGCTGGGCATGGTGCGCAGCGCCGCCTTGTAGCAGCGGATCGCTGACCAGTAGCGGCGCACCCGGCGCAACTGATGGCCCTTCTCGATCTGCTGTTCGACGAAGGTGTCATGGACCAGGGTTTCGAGGCTGCGGATGTGGGTGATCAGATCAGGGTTGTCCACCTGGATCGACGACACTTCGCGCCAGGCGGTCAGCGCGCCCTCCCAGTCCTGCGCCTCCTCCTTCGCGCGGGCCACGGCGACCAACGCATCGAGCTTGTCGGCGACGGCCTGCGGACCGCCGGAAATCACCCCAGCCTTGATCTTGTCGGGATTGACGATGCGGCTGGTCGCCGGACTGCCGCCCGAACGCCGGCTCTGCGAACCACGATGCGGATCAGCGCCGCAGAAGATGCACAGCCGGTCGGAGACGCCGACCGGGCGACCGCAGGCGAGGCAGGTCAGTTGCAGCGACGCCTTGCACTTCTCGCACTCGGCCGCCTCACGATGGTTGATGTGGCCGCACTGCACGCAGACGACGACGTCCTCGCTCTGCTCGTCACGCGCCGCCGCCGAGAAGATGCGCGCCAGCTGGCGCCGGGCCGGTTCGTTGGCCTTGTCCAGCTCAAGCACCTGCAGGCAGGTCGAACGGGCATCCTCGAGCCGGTCGGCCAGGCCGTACAGTTCGACCAGTTGCAGCAGTTCCCCGACCGCCTCGCCGGCATTGCGCCGGGGATCCTGGGCGAGCAGGCAGCGGACCATGGTCTGGCGCACGACCGGATCCTTGGGCGCCAGACCGACCGCCTTGCGCGCATGGGTCACCGCCTGGTCGGGGTCCTGGGCGTTGAGCGCCCCGAGCGCCAGCTGGGCGAAGCTGGCGGCGGCCTCGGGGCTGTCGCCGAGCTTGGCCAGGCAGTCGGCCAGCTTGCGCGCCGTCTCGGTATCGCTCGGCCGGGCCGACAGCGCCCGGCGGTACAGCGAACTGGCGCGCAGGTTGTCGTTCTTCGAAGCGAGATAGTCGCCGTGATAGATGATGTCGTCGCGGGTCAGCGGCACGACCAGGCCGCGTTCCATCAGCGCGGCCAGGCAGGTCCAGGCGTCAAGCCGGGTGACCACGCTGTCGCGCACGATGTCATCGAGTGCGCGCACCGCATCGACCAGCGGCAACACCGCCGAGGCCGGGTACTCGCGCGCCGCCTCCTGCAGCTGGGCCTCGAGGCCCTCGCGCGGGCCGAGCACCAGTCCGCCATCGGGAAAGACCTGGCGCACCTTCTCCCATTCATCCTGCCGCCGCGCCGATTCCATGAGCAGTGAATTGATATTGAAGGCCAGACCGTCGGCGCGCGCCCGCTCGACCGACTGGTTGATCTCCTCGGCCTCGGGGCCGGCATCGTGGAACACGAAGTCGGCATAGTCCCAGGTGAACAGGCTCTGCAGCTCTTCCTCGGCCTGGCGTTGCACCGCCTCGTTCACCGTCGCCTGATCGATCGAACCGCCTTCGATGAGCCGCGCCACGACCTGCGACTCGCGTCCCGAGGACGAGATCTGCGCCGCGGTGGTGGCATCAAGCCGACCATCGAGGATCAGACGCTTGAGCAGCGCCTGGCGTTCCTCACCACGCCGGAAGGCGATGCCGATCAGGGCACCATCGGCGAAGACCACATCGCGTCCGCCCTCGGCCGAAGCGAGGCGCAGCACCCCGGTCGCCTTGATGCGGTTCAGGGTCTGGAGCACCTCAGGCAGTGCCAGTGTACGTAGGTTGCCTGCAAAGCCCATGGTGGGACAGTAGATGCACCGGGAATGCCGTCAACGCGAGCTTGCGAGGGAGCGCCGGAGCGCCGGCGCCCCCGCCGGCATCCGGGGCCGTCGGCGCCCCCGCCGACGGTTGCCAACGCCTGCCCACCGCGACCGTATCCATTACAACCCATGCCTGCCTCCCGCCATCGCGGCTTCACCCTGATCGAACTGCTGGTCGTCATCGCGATCATCGCCACCCTCTCGGGCCTGCTGCTGCCGGCGGTGGGGATGGTGCGGAACAAGGTGAAGGATGTGCAGTGCATTAATAATTTACGGCAGGTGGCGATGATCATCGAGGGGTATAGGCAGGAACACGAAGACAAATTCCCGTATTCCCTGGTGGGCCTCGTCTACGACACCAGTTACGGACTCCCCGCAAAATCGCTGCTGTGCCCCTTTGACCCGCTGAAAGGCACGGACCCCGGCCTCAACCGCAGGTCATCCTGGGACAGCGGGACGACCAACTGGTCGCAATACCTCGGGGAGACCCCGACCTCTCCCTTCGCACCCGTCCCCCCTGCCGGACAGACCCAGATCGGATGCAGCTACTCGAATGAGATGAGTGGTGCCGTTGGTATCGGGCGCATGACACCAGCCATAGCTGCCCTCTTCTACTCGTCCTCAGTCCCAGACGCCAACACCATCAGTTGGGCCGATGCAAAATTGAATCAGCAATTGAACGGGAACTTCGGCAAACCGTTCCCTCCGTCCAAGTTTCCGATCATCCGATGCTGGTGGCATCAAGATTGGAATCACCCAGTCAGACCGTGGGAAACGCTGAAATGCAACAATGTTTCTCTCAGCTTCAATGTATTCTGGTCCTCGTCGGAATGGGAGTTCGATGTGAATCCCAACTTTCAGCACGCAAACTAGCGCTACCCGTGCACCTCGACCCCCAACCCGATGGCTCGCACCCCCTCCGCAATCCGTTCCAGTTCCGCCTCATCTAGCCCCGTCGCCCAGCTTTCCGCCGTCTTCCGCGCCGTGGTATACACCTGCACCCGCTCAATACAGGCCCCCTCGTCGCGTAGCCAGCGCAACCGCTCGATCCACGCCGCAATCTCATGCGCCGGCGGAGCCTGGCCGTGCAGCCGGCACCACAGCGCTTGAATGACCAAACTGCGCCGTCGGCCAAGATCACGCAGATTGCCCAGCACCCTGGCCAGCGGTACATCCGAACGATCGACCTGCCTGTACCAATCCTCGGTCCCCGCATCGAGCTTGGCCCACACCTCGCTGGGTCGCGCGGCCAACGCGACCAGGGCCTCGCTGACCGCCGGCTTCTGGAACAGCGTCGCATTGGTGATCACCACGATGCGGGCCTGGCTGCGCCGGGCATCAAGCAGCCTGCCGGCCAGGGCCAGCATGCGCGGAAAACCGGGATAGCTGGTCGGCTCGCCGTCGCCGCTGAAGGCGATGTCGTTGAGCCGGCGCAACGCCTCCGGCGTGCGGTCGAAGGGTTCCTCTCGCCAGATCGCCCCCGACTCGGCCAGGTCGATCAGTTCGCCCAGTTCGCGCTCTAATTCCGCCTCATCGACCGACTCGGCCACGGGCGGCAGGCTGCGATCGACCGAGCAGTAGGCGCAGTCGAAATTGCACGCCATGTCGGGGTTGAGGTTGACCCCAAGGGACAGTCCGCGCGAGCGGCGGCTGACCACCGGATAGCAGAAGCGCGAATCACGCCACGTGCGCGGATGATTGCGAAACAGTTCGCTCACCGGATGTCCACGCAGGTCAGACGACGTTCGGCCTCGCCGACCGTGAAGCGCAGATCCAGGAGCATGCCCGGCATACGTCCGAGCTCGCCCATGACCCGGGCGTCCTCGCCTTCAAGCGGCACGAGATGGGCGAAGGGGTTGGCCAATCCGGGCGCGACCGTCGCCAGGTAATCCCGGCCGTCGGCGGCGAAGGCGAACACCAGGGTGGGAAGGCCGAACATCGCCGGGCCGGGCTTTCCCTCGGCGAGCGGCAGCGGCGTCGGGGGGCGGGCCAGGGCGACCGGTGCCCCATCGGCATCCTGGCTGGAAAAGGCCAGGGCGGCACCACTCGCCAGCGTGACTTCAAGGCGAACCCCTTCGGTCAGCACGATGATGCGTTCTGGCCCGACCGTGTAGGTGCGCCGGCCGATCTCGATGGTGCCACCGACTGCGACCGCCAGGCGGGCGATCTCGGCATCGTAGGCGCCGATATCCGCGCGGATCTGCCGGGCGAGCAGAGGCGTCGCACTGGACAGTTCTGCGCGCGCCTGGACCAGACGCTGCTTGTGGCTGGCGGTCAGCGCCGCCACCACCTCGGGGTCGATGCCCGATACCGGTCGTCCCGCAATCGTCTCGACGAACGTGAACTCGGTCGGCACCCCTTCTCCTGCGCCCAGCAGGCATCCGATCAGCAGCAGCAGGAGGAGTCGCACAGGGGCGATCATGCGCCCCCTCCTGCGGTCGCAACGCCGGCCGCCCGTCCCGCTGGCACGTTGTGCAGCCTGCGGGTGGGCCTAACGTTCCCGGCCAATGACGGCCAGCCTCATCGAGCTCCTCGACGCGATCACCGATGCCCGGGTCGCCAATCCGACGATGAAGGCCAGCGTCCATGCCGCCCTCCGCCTGGCCGGCGGGGCCGGCCTGCTGACCGCTGGCCGCCTGATGATGCTGCGTTTCGACGGCGGCCTGCGCGAGATCATCGCGCATGGCGAGGCCGGACAGAACGAGGAGGCCGACCTGGCGCTGATGGCCACGGTGCGCGATGCGCATGCGCCCAGCTCGCACGGCGCATGCACCGCCCTGCCGCTGGGCAAAGCCAAGCGCGTGCACGCCGTGCTCATCCTCGAAGGCCTGGCCGATCCGGCCGCCGGCAACCTGCTCGCCGACCTGTTCCTGCAGTGGTGCGTCATCGCCGAGGTCGCCCACCAGGAGAAGGCCGAGCTGATCGACGAGAACCACCAGTTGCGCGAGGAGCTGAAAACACAATTCAGCGACCGCAACCTGGTCGGCGTCTCGGGGGCTTTCCGCCGCGTCGTCGAGCAGGCGCACCGCGTCGCCGCCTCGACCGCGACGGTGCTGATCCACGGCGAGACCGGCACCGGCAAGGAGATGATCGCGCGCATCATCCACGAGCACAGTCCACGCGCCAACGGCCCCTTCATCCCGGTCAACTGCGGCGCGCTGTCGGAAAGCCTGCTGGAATCCGAGCTGTTCGGTCACGTCAAGGGTGCCTTCACCGGAGCGGTCGCCGACCGCAAGGGCCGCTTCGAGGCGGCCAACGGCGGCACCATCTTCCTCGACGAGATCGGCGAGGTCAGCCAAGGCATGCAGGTGCGCCTGCTGCGCGTGCTGCAGGAAATGGAGATCGAACGGGTCGGCGACACGCGCATACGCAAACTCGACGTGCGGGTCATCGCCGCGACCAACCGGGTGCTGGAGAAGGAGGTCGAACAGGGCCGTTTCCGCGCCGACCTGTTCTACCGCCTCAACGTGGTGTACCTGCAGATCCCGGCGCTGCGCGGGCGTTCCGAGGATGTGCCCCACCTGGTCGAGCACTTCGTCAACCAGTACGCCCAGCGCAACGTCAAATACATCACGTCGATCTCGCGCGAGGTGATGGACGCGATGAAGCGCTACCCGTGGCCGGGCAACGTGCGCGAACTCGAGAACTGTGTCGAGAAGATGGTGGTGATGGCACCGACCAGCGAGCTGACCCCCGACCTGCTGCCCTTCGCCGTGCTCGCCTTCGACCCGCACGCCGAGAACGACAAGGTGCACGGCCTGGCCAGCTTCGAGAGCCGCCTGTCCGCCGAGATGCGCAGCGAAACGCTGGCTGCCGTGCAGCGCGGGGCCGTCGATCTCTACGAGGTGGTGCGCGCCAAGTGGGAGCGACACCTCTTCGAGGCGGTGCTCGACGCCTGCGGCAACAACAAGTCGAAGGCCGCCCAACTGCTCGGCATCACCCGCAACACCCTGGCCGCCAAGCTCAAGGACCTGTCCGAGGTGAAGCGCGAATGGTCGGTGGGATGAGCGCCGGACAGGTCGTCGGCCCCCTCCTCGACCTGTTGCTGCCCGCCGTCTGCCCGGCCTGCCGGGCACAACCCGGACCTGATGTCTGCGCGGAGTGCCACGGACTGCTGCCACGACTCCCCGCCAGCTGCCCGCGCTGCTGCGCGCCGGGATCCGAGATCCCCTGCCCGGTCTGTCGCGGCAACGGTCTGGCCCACATCGCCTCGGCCCGCGCCGGCTTCGCCTACACCGGCACGATGAAACGCCTGATCGGCGACGCCAAGGCCGGGGCGCGCGCGGCCACGGTGCAGGCGCTCGCCGGAATGCTGCCGCTGCCCGTGGATGCGGTCGATGCCGTGGTCGCCGTGCCTCCGTCGCCCGGCCGCCGCCCCGGACCGCACCTCGCCACCGCCTGCGCCCGGCACGCGGCGCACAGGCTGGGCGTACCGCTGATCGCACCTCTGCACTGCGTCCGCCACGCCAGCGAGCAGCACCGCCTGTCACGAGCGGAACGCGCGCGCAATGTCGTCGGCCTGTTCCGCTGCCAGCCCGGCGTGCCGCCCAGCTTGCTGCTGGTCGATGACATCCTGACCAGTGGCGCCACCGCCAGCGCCGCAGCTGCCGAACTGCACCGGGCCGGAGCGCGCTGCATCCACGCCAGTTTCCTCTGCCGCACCCCGCAGCCGGGCGACCGGCCGAACTGAACCGCTCAGCGCGTTGCGCCGGTCTGCACCGTCCATTGCACAGCGCCGGTTGCCGGATCGAGACGCGTCACCGCCCCGCGGGAACCGCCTGCGTAGAGGGCTATGATCTTGCCGGCCGCATCATTGACCGTGGCCAGGCGCGAACCGCCGTGGACGGTTGTGCGCCAGCGTTCGGCGCCATCGGCGGTGGCGATGGCGCGCACCGTGCCGTCCCACAAGCCGACATAGACCGTCGCCAGATCGGCATCGCTGCGCAGATCGCTGATCATCGCCGGCAGCTCAAGACGCCTGGCCACCTTCAGCGCAACCGCCGCATCGAGGGCTGCCGCGTCGTCCTCCCATAGCCGCCGCTCGATCCGTTCGATGATGCCATTGAACCATTCCGGCCCACGCTTGCGTCCGGCCTTCGCCTCGTTCTGCAGCCGGCCCATCTGACTGGTCAGCGCCTCGCGCAATTCCGCCGGCACCGCCGTGATCTCGCGGCTGAACCCGGCCATCCAGGCCTGGTCGGTGAAACGGCCATGCTGCTTGCGGTCGTCGATCACGTCGCGGATGCGCGCGAGCAGTTGGCGGTTCTCAGTGCCGAGTTCGTCGGCACGGCGGCGCTGCTCGGCGCTGCCGATCACCAGGGTGGAGAGGAAGGCGACCTTGGCCTGCGGGGCGTAGAGCAGGATGCGGCTGGGATCGCGGCTGGGCAGCAGCACCGGCGGAATCATCGATCCCGGGTCAAGTTCCGGGGGTAGCTGGCGCGGTTCGAAGCGGCGCAGCGGGACGCCGCGCTCGTCGAAGATCACGAACAGCGCGTCGCGCGTGCCGGCCGCGCTCCAGCGGCCCTCGGGGCCGACCGCGCTGTACAGATGCCACATGCCCAGATCGGTGATCTCGGGAAGCACGAGCGCCTTGCCGGTGCCGGCGTCAAGCGGCACCGCGTCCTCGGCCCCCTTCCAGGTGCGCGGCCGGTTGTCGGTCGCCGGATCAGTCACGGTCTGCTCGGGCGCACGGCCCGGCGACCACAGGAAGGCGCCATCCGCAGCCGCCACCAGGCGTACCCCGGTGATGCGCGTCCATACCGGCTTGCCGCTGCGCGTCTCGACCAGACGCACCTCGCTGCGCAGCAGTCGGGCGGCCACGGACACCTCGGCGTCCACACCCGACTTGCGGTCGTAGCGTTTCGCGGCGGCATCCCAGACCTGGCGCTTGACGGTGTAGCGCACCTGACGCTCGCCATCGATGACGGTCGGGGCGATCAGCGCGAAGCGGCCGTCAGGCGAGAATCCGACTTCGGGCATGGACTGCCCGCGCGGCGCTTCCGGCGAGACCTGTCCCGCCACCTTCCACAGCGGCTTGCCGGTGGCCGGTTCATAGGCGGTGATGCCACCCTCGGTCGGGCTGATCGCGACCTGCTTGTCCGGCGACATGGCGAGGTGGCGGTCGGTATCCTTGAAGCTGTCCCATTCGAAGGGGTTGTCCTTGCACACGACCGGGGTCTTCAGGCCGAGCACCCGGCTGCCATCGCTGCGATACGCGGCCACCCGGCCCATCAGGCTGTAGCCGGCCCAGGCCACGGCACCATCGGCGCTGATCCCGACATCGCGCGGCGTGACCTCGGCCCCACCGCCCCAGGAACCGATGATCTTGCCCTCGGCGCTGATCAAGGTGGTCGGGGCATGCCACGACTTGGTGCCCACGACGACGCCAGCCGGTGAGGCGTCGATCGCCACCACCGCCTGGCCGAGGCTGGAGGCCAGGCCTGGCCATCCCGCCACGGCCGGCGTCTCGACCAGGGCGCCAGCAGCCGGAGCCGCGACCGGCGGCGCCAAGCCACGCGCCGACTTGACCAGGGCGACCTCGCTGGGCAGCCAGGCGAAGCGCACCGCCTCGCGCGCCAGGTAGGTGGCATCGGCGGCCGGCTTGGTCTTGGCGATAGTGGCCAGTTGCGCCGCCGCCACCTGCAGACCGGCGTCGTCGCCCACGGCCACCACCACCGCATCGGCTTCGGGCGAGAAGGCGCGCGGCTGGAAGGACACCACCGCCCGGCCGGCACCGACGTTGTCGCGCCCGAGGCTGCGTCCGGCCACCCATGCGCGTTCGAGATCAGCGAGCAGCGGACTGCTCGCCGGATCGCCGACCAGGATCACCGGCGCGTCGATGCGCACATCCGGCACGGTCGAGCGGGTGCGGTAGCGCGCCATCTCGCCTTCCCAGGGATGGGCGCGCAGCGGACCGCTGATCACGCTGTCGCTGGCGGCGGTCCGCACGGTGAGGCCGGCGGCGCGCAGCGCCTCGGCCAGCTTCTCGGCCCAGGCGCGATCGCGCGCCACCTGGGGATTCGGCGCCGCCAGCTTGGCGCCGCCATCCTCGAAACCCATCCGGCCGGCATCCCAGGCGATGACCAGGCCCTGGGCCGTCAGCACTCCATGCACCCGATCACCGCGATGGACGGTGACGGCCGCGGCAGGGGCGGCGACGACGGTCGGTGCGCTTAGCCGCACGGTGGCCGAGGCGGTGAAGCCGGCGATCAGATCGGTGACACGCAGGACCACCGACGATCCAGCCGCCGGCAGCACCTGGGCCGGCAGCACGCCATCAGCAGGAAGGGCACGATAGGCCGTGGACAGCACCGTGCCGGCGCCATCGAGCAGTTCGATGCGCACAGCACCAAGCACGCCAAGCGCCTTGCCGCTGGCACCGCGCAGTTCGAAGCGGGCGTTCAGCGGCGTACCGGCCACGACCTGCGCCGGGGCCGACAGCACCGCGCTTGCTACCGCCTCGGGCAGCACGGCGAAGATGCGTCCTTCGACCTCGCCAAAGGTGGTCGAGAAGACCAGCCGGCCGCCTTCGCTGCGCGTCGCCACGCGGCTGGCGGACAGCACATCATAGACCGCCCCGGCCCCATCGAGCTTCAGCCCGAGGCGTGCCGTCACCGGCTTGACCGAGCTGTTGAAGAAGCCCTGCGGCACGCGCTGGGTGTAGAGATCGGCTTCGTCGGGGATGGTCCAGTTGCTGGCGAAGACCCACCAGCCGGCGCCGCCGCCACGCGGCTTGGTGACCGCGACGAAGACCTCGGGCTGATCGCTGCTGGCGAGCGGTTCGCGCACGGCGGCGAAGGCCTTGGCCAGGGCGGCCCGCTGATCGAGGGCCGAGCCACGATAACGCGCCCACTCGTGGTGGCCGGTCCAGTGGCTGCCTGCCCAGGTCGCCGGCTTGCCGGCGGCATCGCGATGCGTGAACAGCAGGTTGACGTCGATCGGGGCCGCCTCGACCCCCTGCGCCAACCAGCCCCACACCGTCTCGCGCGTGAGCTTGGCCCAGGCCGCTGGTGTCTCCGTCCACACCTTTTCCATACGCGGCGTGCCATCCTTGTTGGTGCGCAACTGGCCCTGGTCATCGCGCGCCTGCTCCTCGCGCATGCTGATGCCGTAGCGGCCATAGACCTCGGGCGCGTGGTAGTAGTTCGGCGCCTGGCTGACCACCACCTTGCCGCCACCGGCGACGTAGCGCTTGAACGCTTCCTGCTCGAAGGGGTAGGAACTGTCAGAACCGATGGAGGCCGCATAGATCACTGGGTAGCGGGCCAGACCCTGCGGCGTGGCGAGGTCGCCATGCGACACCAGATGCGTCTGGTAGCCGGTCATCAGCGAGGCCAGGGTGGCGATGGTCGAACCACGCGTCGTGGCATGACCCCACGGATCACCGATCGGCGGGACGTAGATGCCGACCTCGCGCAGCGCTTCGAGGCGCGGCACCAGATCGCCGTAGGCGGTCAACAAGCCGGCGACCGACTGCAGGCGCTCGTTGCTGGCGAAGGTGGTCTGGTCGGCGCCGAGGTGCGACCAGGTCATGTTCTCAGCCTGGTCGAAGTAGGTCTGGATGCCGCGCCCCATCCAGAAGATCGCATCGCGCATGAAGCGCGACGGCGAGCCCATCTGCTTCCACAGGCCGCACTGGTACACCGGAACGCCGCGATCGACCAGATTCTGCACGTGGAAGGTCGGCAGGAAGTAGGGCTTGGGCACCGCGTCCAGGTTCCACTCGGACACCGACACCGCGCTGGCCCCGTCCACCAGGTAGGCCGGATCGATGTTGGGCGTACGCCAGCCGGTCCAGGCGTGCGGCGCCGAACTGTGGTTCATCGTCCCCTGGTTGTGGATGGTGAACACCGCCGGCAGCTCGCCCTCGACCATGCGGGTGATGGCGCCGTAGCAGCGCTCGATGCCGCGCAGCACGAAGCTGGCGTAGCGGTAGGCGGCATCGCGGCCCACCGTCGCGGTGGTGGCCGCATCGAGAGTCGGCAGCGGCTCGCGACGTGGGGGTGCGGGGGCCGGGGTGATGCCGGCCGCAGCGAAGCAGGCATTCCACAGCGCCTGCTGGTCGGCTTCGGTGGGGCAGGACTCGGTCAACCAGTTCTTGCCGCCACCGGCCGATTCCTGCTTCGCCTTCCACACCTGCTCGAAGGCCTGGCGGGCCTTGCCGTCGCGCTTGCGCAGCGCCTCGCGCGCCTCCTTCGACCAGTCGTCCTGGTCGAAAGAGATGGCGAGCGGCTTGGCCGATACCGTGATGCCAGCCGCCTTGGCCGCCTCGCGCCAGTTGGTCTCGCGGGTCTGGGCAAGCTGGGCGCTGCTCAGCTCGCCGCCCCCGGCCCAGTCCATGTGGCCATAGGCGTCAGTGTAGGCGGCGACGAAGTTGGGCAGCGAGGCTGCCGCCAGCGAACCGGCCAGGTACTTGCGCGCCAGGATCGCCTGCTGGCCGCGATCGACCGTGGGCAGCGGCATATACACCTCGGCTTTGTAGTCCTCGCCGTAGCCCATGAAGATGCCCAGCGCGACACCCTCGGCCATCAGCTTCTGATAGAACGCATGGGTGAGCGACGGCCGGTAGCAGCCGGCCACCGGCGGCAGGTCGGGAGCGGCTGCCTCGGGCAGCTCCTGCACCGGCCCGATGATCGGCCAGGCGTTGGCGAAGAAGTTGACCCACAGGTTGGCCCCATGGATCGAGCGCAGCACCTGCTCGGCGTGGCCGCCGTTGTTGCCCTCGGCGAGACGCTCGGGCAGGACCAGACCCCGATCGAAGCCCGGCGAGTTGCCATGCGGGAAGGTGTGTGCCCAACGTCCGCCGCCGGCCGGCCGCTCGGCCGTGACCAGGCGGACGCGCACCCGGTCGAGCACCTTGCCATCGAGGCTGGCGACCAGTTCGCCATCGCCGGGCGGGATCGCGCTGCTGACCTGGGGTTCGATGTCGAAGGCGAGGACCTGCTCGACCCCGGCCCCGGCGTTCACGGCCCCGGCAGCCAGGCGCAGGCTGCCACCAGCGCCCTGCCAGGCGATCGCCGCCTCGCCCTTGACCCCGGCCGCACCACGCGCCGACACGAACAGGCGCAGGCGTTCGCCGGGCGAGAACACGCAGCGGCCGCGCTCGGCATGCACGCGCAGGAATGGCCCGCCGGCATCGGCGCCGCGCACCGTCACGGCGCGGCGCGCGACGAAGCGGTCGCCCGCGCCGGGCAGACGGCCGTCGTCATCAGCCGCCGTGGCGACGAGCAGATAGTGGCCGCTCGGCAGGTCCTTGGGCAGATGCGCAGTGAAGGCGTCAGGGGCGGCACGCTCGGCGGCCAGGACGCGGGCCGCCGGCTCGAACAGGTTCCAGCGGTAGGGCAGCAGGCGGAAGCTGGCGGCCCGGTCGGCGATCACGCCCGGCTTCGCCTTGCCCTGCTCCTGGGCGCTGAGCACCAGGCGCACCGCGCCACCGGCGCGCAGTCCGTCGGCGGGCTGGGCGAGGACCAGTTCGCCGCTCCACGGATCTGCTGCCACGAGGGTTGCAAGGGCGCAGATGCAGCAGGCGAGGCGGGTCAGGGACATGGCCGCAGTTTCACTTTCGCGCAACCAGGTCCAGCGTCATCAGGCGGACGACTCCAGGGTGCGCTGATCACTCGACAGGCCGGCGGCGCAGGCATGCTGCGCTCCCTCTCCTTGCCAGGACCACCATGCGCCTCGCCCCGATCTTCCACGACCACGCCGTCCTGCAGCGCGACCTCAGCCTGCCGATCTGGGGCCTCACCGGACCGGGCGAGGCGGTGATCGTGGAACTTGCCGGACGCCAGGCCCGCGTGACCGCCGGACCCGACGGCAGCTGGCTGCTGCGCCTGCCCGCCCTGCCGGCTGGCGGACCGCATGAACTGGTCGCCCGCAGCGCCTCGGGCGAGGTCCGCGTGCGCGACATCCTGATCGGCGAGGTGTGGGTCTGCTCGGGACAGTCCAACATGGAGTGGAAGCTGCAGCAGACGCCGCAGCAGCTCGACCCGGCCGCCTGCCACCATCCCGCGATCCGCCTGCTCACCGTCGCGACCCCGGCGCGCCAGGGTCGGCAGAGCGAGATCGATGGCCGTTGGACCCTGGCCGACCACGCCTCGCTGGCGGCATTCTCCGCGATCGGCGGCTGGTTCGGCCGCATCCTGCACCGTGAACTCGGCGTCCCGGTCGGCCTGATCTGCAACGCCTGGGGCGGCACCCGGGTCCAGGCCTGGATGAGCCGCGAGGCGCTGATGGTCGAGGAATTCGGTCGGGGCGAAGTCCTCGGTTACGAAGGCTTCGCCTATGGCATGCCGAAGAGCGGCGGGGTGAAGTCGCAGGCCGACTGGGAGCAGGAGATGCAGGCTCTTGACACCGGCAACGCCGGTCTGGCCCAAGGCTGGGCCGGACCCGGGTTCGACGATGCCGCCTGGGAGGCGATGCCCGTGCCCTCGCGCTGGCAGGACTTCGGCCACGCCACCAGCGGCGTGTGGTGGTACCGCCGCACGGTCAGTGTCCCCGCCGCCTGGCGCGGCCAGGACCTCGAACTCCACCTCGGGGCGGTGGACAAGCACGACGACACCTACGTGAACGGCGAGCGGGTCGGCGGCCTGTCCTGGAACGCCGGGCTCAACAGCTGGTGCGCCCCGCGCGTCTATCCCATCCCGGCCCGCCTGATCGGAGCAGACGGCCGTCTGACCGTGGCGGTGCGCGCCAGGTCGCACATCTATCACGGTGGCCTGATCGGTCCGTCAACCGCCATGCAGCTCCACCCTGTTGGCACGACCGCAGGCGCGGTGCCTCTGGCAGGCGACTGGCGCGCCCGGCGCGAGCAGGACTGGGGTCTCAACACCCAGCCCGCCGGACAGATGGCGGCCAGCAACCCGAACGCCCCCTACACCCTCTTCGACAGCCGCCTCGCCCCGCTCATCCCCTATGCGATCCGCGGCGCGATCTGGTACCAGGGCGAGAGCAATGCCGGTGAACCCAAGGTCTACAAGCGGCTGCTGCCGGCGATGATCCACGACTGGCGGCGGGCCTGGGGACAGGGCGATTTCGCCTTCCTGCAAGTCCAGCTCGCCAACTACATGCCCGCCGCCGACGGGCCACGACCCAGCGACTGGGCCGAGCTGCGCGACGCCCAGACCGCCACCCTGGCCGTGCCTGAGACCGGCATGGCGGTGGCCATCGACGTCGGCGACGCGAACGACATCCACCCGACCGACAAGCGCACGGTCGGCGAGCGGCTGGCGCGTTGGGCGCTTAGCCGCACCTACGCACGCGGCGGCGTGCCGTGCGGTCCGCTGTTCCAATGTCTCACGGTCGAGGCCGATAGCCGGCTGCGCTGCCGCTTCGCGCATGCAGCCGGCCTGCGCACCAAGGACGGCAAGCCTCCGTACCGCGTCGCGATCGCGGGTTGGGACCGCCTGTTCATGTGGGCCGAGGCGCGCATCGAAGGCGACACCCTGGTGGTGTGGCACAAGGACATCGCCCAGCCGGTGGCGGTACGCTATGCCTGGGCCGACAATCCCGAGGGCTGCAACCTGGTGAACGCCGAGGGGCTGCCCGCCTCGCCGTTCCGTTCCGACGCCTGGTGATAGGAACAGGCTAAGCCCGCATGCCTCCGCCCGTAGAGATAGCAGAGGACGACATGCAGCTACTGGGGCGCTATCTGCGACAGGGCGACGAGGCGGCGGTGGCGACCCTGGTGGACCGCCACCAGGCCGACCTGCTGCGTACCGCCCACGCCATCACCGGCGAGGCGCAGGCGGCGCAGGATGCGGTGCAAGAGGCCTTCGTGCGCCTGTGCCGCGACGCCGCGACCCTGGTCGGCGCAGCGGGGACGCGCAGTTCGGTAGGCGGCTGGCTGTGTACGGTGGCGCGCAACTGCGCCCTCGATGCCGTGCGCCGCAAGCGTCATGCCCCGCTGCCCGAGCAGGTACGTCAGCCGACCCCGCCGCAGGGCACCCCGGCCGACGAGGCCGGCCTGCTGTGGGCCGCCGTCGCCCGCCTGCCCGAGCTCGAACGCGCCGCGATCGTCTTGCGCTACCGCGACGGCCTGGCCTACGACGCCATCGCCGAGCGACTGGGCAAGACCTCCAACCATGTCGGCGTCATCCTCAACCAGGCGGTCACGCGGCTGCGCTCCGACGCCCGTCTCGCCGGGATCAGCCCATGAGCGACGATCTCGATCCCCGTCTCGCCGAGCTGCTGCGCCGTGCCCCGTCCGCCCCGATGGCGCTCGACGAGGCGCATCGCCAGGCCGTGCTGCACGAGGCGCGTCAGGCCTGGTTCCGCGCCCAGGGACGCCGGCGACGGACCTTCCTGGCCACCGCCGCTGCCGCCTGCCTGGCGGCCGGGGTCGCTGGCTGGTCATTGCGCGTCGTCTCGGAAACGCCGCTGCCGACCGGCCCAGCCATGACGGCGGCGCAGAGCGTGCCGGTGGTCCTGCCTGCCGCTGCTCCGCCACCCGCACCGGCCGGTGCAAGCATGGTAGATGCCGTCGGAGGATCTTTCGCGGTCCCGGAGGCCACCATGGCCAAGGCGCTCGGAAGCGAGGCGCCAGCCGAGCAGGAACGTCACGAAGCCCTGGCCACGCCAGCAGCCAACCATCTGGCCGAGGTCCCGCTGGCCGCCCGTCAGGATGCCGCGCCCGCACGCCGCGCGCGGGCCGCCGACCTGGCCACGCGTGATGGCCGGATCGTCCTGGCCGGACTGGTCCTGACCGCCGAGCGCGAAGGCCGGCTGCCGCCCGCCGAGCGGATCGCCGCGCTGCGCGCCGCGCGCATGCAGCTCGACGGACTGGATCTGCCCGAGGCGCAGGCGCAGCGTGCCGAACTGGATCGGCTGCTGCGCTCGCCGTGAAGCCCAGGCCGGCGGCATACGCCGCTGGCCTTTGCCCGCTGCGACCTAGAGTGCTACCCCTCCCATGCGTCCCATCGTCGCTATCGTCGGACGGCCGAATGTCGGCAAGTCCAGCCTGTTCAACAGGTTGGTGGGCCAGCCCATCGCCATCGTCGATCCGACGCCGGGTACCACCCGCGACCGCATCCTGCATGCGGTGCGGCGCGATGGCCTGCGTTTCGACCTGGTCGATACCGGCGGCATCGGCGTGGTCGATGAGCGCAAGCTGGAATCGGATGTGTACAAGCAGGTCGAGCGCGCCATCGCCACCGCCGACCGCATCATCTTCATGGTCGATGTGCGCGACGGCGTCCTGCCCCTCGACATCGACATCGCCAACACCCTGCGCCGCATCCACGACCGCGTCGTGCTGGTGGTCAACAAGGTCGACCATGACGGCCTGGAGAACGACGCGCACCAGTTCCTGCGCCTGGGACTCGGCGATCCGGTGACGATCAGTGCCGCGCAGGCCTCGGGCCTGCATGGCCTGCTGGAGCGTCTCGGTGAGAACCTGCCGGCGATGAAGGATGACGGCGCCCCGGACGAGGAACAGGATGACGGCCGCGTGCGCCTCGCCCTGGTCGGCCGGCGCAACGTCGGCAAGTCGTCGCTGACCAACGCCCTGTGTGGCGACCAGCGCGTCATCGTCGCCGACCTGCCCGGCACCACGCGCGACGCGGTGGACGTCCAGTTGGAGAAGGACGGCATCGCCTTCTCGCTGATCGACACCGCCGGCCTGCGCAAACG
>JAIFND010000226.1:0-6150 GCA_020047915.1 bacterium
CTGCCGCAGTTGATCGTCGCCACCGGCCATGTCTGGGTGCTGGGCTGTGGCGGCTGGCTGATGATGCATGGCCTGATCACGCCCGGCGACCTGATCGCCGCGATGATGGTGATCCAAGGTCTGGTCTTCCGCGTCGAGGCTATCGGTTACCTGGTGCGGCTCTTCGCCGACGCATCCTCGTCGGCTGGGCGCATCATGGAGATCCTCGACGCCAACCCGGCGATCAGGCGTCCCGCGAGCGCGCCGGCCATTCCCGATGGCCCACTCGAACTGCGCCTGGCCGCCGCGACCGTGCGGGTCGACGGACGTCCAGTCATCGATGGCATCGATCTCACCCTGCACCCTGGCACCATCACCGCCCTGGTCGGCGCGACCGGTTCGGGCAAGACCACCTTGGCGCAACTCGTCCCGCGCCTGCGCGACCCCGACTCCGGAAGCGTCGAGATGCGCCGTCCCGGCGGAACATGGATGGCGCTGCGCGACCTCGATCCGGCGGCGTGGCGGCGGCGCTGCCAGCTCGCCTTCCAGGAAGCCTTCCTGTTCTCCGACACCCTGGAGGCGAATCTGCGCCTGGTGCGCCCACAGGCCACCGCCGCCGAACTGGCCGAGGCCCTGCGCCTGGCAGCCGCCGACGAGGTCGCCGCCGCGATCAGCGACGGGTTGCATGGCCGCATCGGCGAGCGCGGTGTCACCCTGTCCGGCGGGCAGCGCCAGCGCGTGTGCCTGGCCCGCGCCCTGCTCGCCCGTCCCGCCGTCCTGGTGCTCGACGACGCGACCAGCGCCCTCGACGCGCTGACCGAGGCGCGCGTGCTCGACGGACTGCGCCGCGGCCTGCCCGACACCACCGTCCTGATGATCTGCTCGAAGCCGGCGAGCTGCGCCGCCGCCGACCGCGTGGCCATGCTGCGCGACGGCCGCATCGCGGCGCTCGGCACGCATGCGGAACTGGCCGAGCGCGATCCGCTCTACCGCGACCTGCTTGGCCTCGACCGGGGCGCGGCATGAGCGGCAGCAACGACCTTCGGGACGAAGAAGAGCAGGCCCGCGCCCCGCTCGACCGTGCGACCGCAACCCGCCTGTGGGAGCTGACCCGCGGCGCGCGCGGACCACTGCTCGCCCTCGCCGGCCTCGAAGCGTTCATGGTCGTGTCGATCGTGCTGCGCCCGTGGTTCCTCGCCGACATCATCGACCACAGCCTGGCCGGCACCGCGACGGCGGCGGTCTTCGTCCTCGCTCTCGGCGGCCTGATGGCCACCTGGCTGGTACGCTTCGGCGGAGCCGGGGTCGCCCACTGGCTGGCCGGACGCATCGCCCTGCGTGTGCTCTCCGACCTGCGGCGCCGGCTCTACGATCATGTCCACAGCCTGTCGATGCGCTATTTCGACAGCACGCGGGCCGGACGCATCGTCGCCCGCGTCGATCGCGATGTCGAGGCGCTGCAACCGGCGCTGGTCAATGCGGTACCCGAGACCCTGGGTGTGCTGCTGCGCTTCCTCGGTGCCGCCACCGCGATGCTGCTCATCGACCCGTGGATGTGCGCCGTGCTCGCCCCGCTGCTGCCGGTGCTGATCATCACCGCGATGCTCTTCCGCAAGGCCGGGCAGAAGCGCTGGGGCCAGGTCGCCGAGGCCAAGAGCCGGGTGACCGCGCACTTGTGCGAGACGATCACCGGCGTCGGCGTGTTGCAGCAGTGCGCCGCCGAGGACGGCAATCGCGAGCGCTACGGCCGGCTGCTGACCGACCTCGACGGCACCGCCATCCGCGCCTCCTACGCCTGGGGCTGGTTCCAGCCCTTCACCGCCCTGCTCTCGACCATCGGTATCGCCGCCCTGCTGCTGGTCGGCGGCCACCACCTCGCGGATGATGGGCGCATCACGGTCGGCCAGTTGGCGCAGTGCGTGTTCTACGTCTTTCTGTTCCTAGGTCCGCTGCAGGAACTGGGCGACCTGATCGAACGGCTGGCCTCCTCCAGCGCCGCCGCGCAACGCGTCTTCCTGCTGCTCGACACCCGGGCCGAGATCAACGACGCGGCCGCCGCCACGGCGCTGCCGCCGGTCACCGGCGAGGTGACCTTGAGCGGCGTCAGCTTCGCCTATCTGCCCGACAAGCCGGTGCTGCGCGGCATCGACCTGAAAATCGCGGCCGGCGAGACCGTCGCCGTGGTCGGGCCAACCGGCCACGGCAAGAGCACCCTGGTCCAGTTGCTGACCCGCTTCTACGATCCGGTCGAGGGCGTGGTCGCCATCGACGGCCACGACCTGCGCGGCGTGACGCAGCAGAGCCTGCGCCGCCAGGTCGCCGTGGTGCCGCAGGACAATGTCCTGTTCAGCGGCTCGATCCGCGACAATTTGCGCCTGGCGCGGCCAGAGGCGACGGATGCGCAGCTTGACGCCGCAGTCGCGGCTCTGGGTGCCGACGAGGTGCTGATGGCACTGCCGCGCGGCTTGGCGACCGAGTGCGGACCGGGCGGTAGCCATCTCAGCCATGGCCAGCGGCAGCTCGTCTGCCTGGTCCGCGCCTCGCTGGCCGACCCGCGCGTACTGGTCCTCGACGAGGCGACCAGCGCGGTGGACATCCACACCGAGCGCCGCATCCAGCGCGCCCTCAAGCGCCTGGTCGCCGGCCGCACTGCGGTGATCGTCGCGCACCGCCTGGCGACCATCCGCGACGCCGACCGCATCGTCGTGATCCACGAGGGCCGCATCGCCGAGCAGGGCACCCACGACCAGCTGATGGCCGCCGGCGGACGCTACGCCGCGCTCTACGGCAGCAGTGTACGCAGCGAAGGCTGATGTCGTTGGTTCGACGTTCGACGTTCGGCGTGTCGAGCCAAGTCCTTACACAACGCATTGTTCGTTACCCTGAGCGTGACCAATCAGATTGGGCATTCTGCGAAACACCTTGCGGAACATCGAACGCCGAACGCCGAACTGCTGCCTTGACGCCTACAGCCGCCAGCGCAGCCAGAGGGTTAACGGCAACGCTGCTGCAAGCACGACGCCGACCACGACACCCAGCCCCGGCGGGCCGGGCGCGGTGTCGGCGGCGATGCCCGAGACGGTGAGGATCGCGACCGGCACCAGCGCAGCGAGCGAGGCCTCGACCGTGGCGACCACCACGCGGTCGCGATTGCTGAAACGCACGAACACCGCGAGCGCGGCCATGCCGGCGAGCACCGGCAGGAGAACACGGGTCCAGCGCGCCCAGAACATGGCCATGTCGGCCCGCTCACCGCGATCGAGCAACTCCGCTCCCGACATGGTGTGGCGCGGCAGCAGACGGCGGTAGAGCTCGGACGGAGAGAGGTCGAGGCGGGCTGTGGCCGGCAAGGCTCCGGGCGGCAGGCGATCCAGGCGCTGGCCGCCATCCCTGACGACCATCACGGCGCAACCGGAGGCCGCCTGCCAGGACGCTCCATCCCAGACCAGTCGATCGATCAGCAGCAGGCTGTCGCGGGTCGCGGCCACCACCCGCGACAGGTGCGGCTCGGGCGTGGCCACAAGGCGGGCGCCACCGGCGAACCAGGTGGTGCCTTCCTCGGTCCGCCACACGCGGCCCTCGCGGCTCTGGCCTTCCAGTTCGTCCTGCAGGGCCATGGCATGGGCGGTGGCTGGCGGGGCGGCAGTATCGGCGATCACCGCGTCGATGATCCCGGCGAGCAGGCAGCCGACGAGCAGGGCGCGGGTCGAGCGGCGCAGGCCGATGCCAGCCCCACCCAGGGCGGTGAACTCGCCACGCCGCAGCATCGGGGCGGCCGTCGCCAGCACGGCGATGATCGCCGCGACCGGTATGGCGAAGTTGAGCAAGGCGGGCAGCCGGGAGGCGAACAGCTCGATTTTCAGCCACGGGCTGGCCCCCTGCCTGGCCAGCAGGTGGAAGGACAACAGCACGTCCAGGGCCATGAACACGACGACGACAGCGCAGGCGACGAGGGCGAGGTTGCGGGCGAAATGCACCGCGAGATGGCGGTCGAGGGTCGGGATCACCGGTGCCTCCACAACAGCCAGCCGCCGAGCGCACCGATGATCAGGGGCGGTGGCCACACCCACACCGCCGAACCGATGCGCAGACCTTCGCCGATCTCCTTGGCCAGGATCATAGCCGGGAACAGGGTGGCGACGACGGTGACAACCCCGATGCACACCGCCAGCATGCGGTTGCCGCGCCCGGCGGCGAGCCCCAGGCCGCAGGCGAAGGCCCAGAAGGCAATCACCGCCACCGGCAGCATCAGCCGGGTGTGCCAGGCACGCTCGTAACCGCGCATGGTGCGGTGCTCGCGGTCGTTCGTCTCCGGGGCGGTGCGGATGCGCCGCAGCAGCTCGGCAGTGGACAGCGCGTCTGCCTTGTCGGAGTAGTTGCGCCGGGCGGTGGGTATGCGCACCGACCAGTTGGGCAGCACGGCGGTGGCGATGCGCGGCTCGGTCCCGGCCTCGCGCACAACCATGCGGGCCGAGCGCATCTCCAGCCCAAGGGCAGGCGCCTCGTCGTCGTCGCCCGGATCGACGACCCAGCGCGCCTCGGGGGCATAGACCGCCGCCATCCCGCCCTGTGGGTCGATCTGGACTCCGAACAGGCCAAGCAGGCGGTCCTCCTCCGCCCCATGCGCCGCCAGAACCAACTGATCCTGCTGGAACACCGGCTTGCGCCGTTCGACCTGGGCAGCGAGAGCCTGGCGCAGCAGTTGGCTGCGACCTTCGAACATGCGCAGGGTCAGGGCCGGCAGGATGAGGTGGGCGGCAAGCCCGATCCACAGGGCGAGGACCAGGGCAACCGGCAGGGTCGCCTTGGCAACCTGCCAGGTGCCGACCCCGGCGGCCTGCAGCGCGGTCAGCTCACCGTCCTCACGCATCCGGCCGATCGCGGCGAGGAAAGCCGTGACCATGGCCAGGGGCAGGGCGACCATGCCGAGCAGCACGGCCTGTTCGGGCAGGAAGGCGAGCACCGCCCCGATAGGTGCGCCCTGTTTGATCAGCGGCGTGGCCACCCCGGTCAGGATCAGGCCGAGATAGACCGCGGCGTAGAACCCCACCAGGGCCAGGGATTCGCGCAGGACCGTCCGCGGCAGCACGCGCATACGCCAGAGGGTAGGGCGTAGGGCGTCCACGCCACCTCCGGCCGGCCGCGTGCTCGGTCCTTGCGCAGCGAGCCGTAGGCCGGCACCATCCCTCCCCAAGGGGAAACTCCATGCTCACGATGGAAGAACTGCTGCGCACGATGGTCGAACGGGGCGGTTCGGATCTGCACATCTCGGCCGGCTCGGCGCCACGCATCCGCGTCGATGGCGCGCTGGTCGAGCTGCCCGGCTCCGAGGTGCTGGGACCTGAACAGACCAAGAAACTGATTTACTCGGTACTCGACAACCAGCAGATCGCCCGCTTTGAGCAGGAACTGGAGCTCGACATGAGCTTCGGCCTGCAGGGTGTGGGCCGCTTCCGCGTCAACGTGTTCTACCAGCGCGGCGCGGTCGGCACGGTCATGCGTACGATCCCCTACGAGATCTTCAGCTTCGAGCAGCTCGGCCTGCCGATCGAGGTGTGCACCCGGCTGTGCGGGCTGTCGCAGGGGCTGGTGCTGGTCACCGGCGCGACCGGCTCGGGCAAATCGACCTCGCTGGCGTCGATGATCGACCTGATCAACCAGACCCGGCCCGACCACATCATCACCATCGAAGACCCGATCGAGTTCGTGCACCGCAACAAGATGTGCCTGGTCAACCAGCGTGAGGTCGGCACCGACACACTCGGCTTCCACCAGTCGCTCAAGCGTGTGCTGCGCCAGGACCCCGATGTCGTACTGATCGGCGAGATGCGCGACCGCGAGACGGTCGAGGCCGGCCTGACCCTGGCCGAGACCGGCCACCTGACCTTCGCCACTCTGCACACCTCCTCGACGGTCGAGACGATCAACCGCATCATCGACGTGTTCCCGGCCAACCAGCAGAACCAGATCCGCACCCAGCTGTCCTTCGTGCTGGAAGGTGTGTTCTGCCAGCAGCTGCTGGCCAAGGCCTCGGGCAAGGGTCGCGCCATGGCCGGCGAGATCATGCTGCCCAACTCGGCGATCCGCGCGCTGATTCGCGACGACAAGTGCCACCAGATCCTGTCGCACATCCAGACTGGCGGCAAGGTCGGCATGAAGACCATGAACCAG
>JAIFND010000226.1:6211-18320 GCA_020047915.1 bacterium
CAGCGCGACGGCGCTGGCATGTAGCATTGCCCCAAGCTTGGAGCTTTGAGCTTTGAGCTTTGAGTCCGCAGCACACACCCAACGCATCACAGGCACAGCCACATGGCACAAACAGACTGCAATTATCGCAATCCGCCTTGCGAAGCTCAAAGCTCAAAGCTCAAAGCTCAAAGCTAACCATGGTCGCCCTCAACCGCCTGACCAAGAAGAAGCTCGGCGAAATCCTCGTCGAACAGAACCTGCTCTCCGCCGAGCAGGTGCAGGACACCCTGCGCATGCAGCACCAGACCGGATTGATGTTCGGTGAAACGCTGGTGCAGAACAAGCTGATCACCGAGGAGAAGATCGTCGCCGTGCTGGTCGCCCAGTTCGGCATCCCCTACATCAAGCCGAGCAACTACAAGATCCCCAAGGAGCTGCTCGAGATCTTCGAGCCGCAGATGATGCGGAAATTCCAGTTCGTGCCGATGGATTCGATCGGAAACGTCCTGGTCATCGCGATTGCCGGCCTGATTTCCGAGGACGTATTCAAGGAGATCGAGACGCAGACCGGCTGCAGCCTGCAGGTCTATCTCACCAAGATGAGCGAGATCGACGTCGTCCTCAAGGCCAACGGCCTCTAACACCTCCGTAGCGAAACAACCATGTCCAACGTCACTGGCTACAACCGGAAACTGGCCTCCCTGCTGCGCAAGGCCGGCTTGGTCGACGAAGCCTCGTTCCTGCCCCTGGTCGAGAAGGCCAACAAGGAGAGCGCCCTGCTCGCCAGCCTGGTGGTCGGCGAGAAGCTGCTCGACGAGTTGACCCTGATCGGCTTGGTCTCCGAGGACAGCGGCTGGCCGCCCCTCGACCTCGACAAGCTCAAGATCGACATGGACGAACTGCGCTCGATGAACAAGGGCAACGACCTGCTCGCCGAGGACGCCTGCAAGTTCCACGGCGTGCTGCCCATCGCCATCGCCGGCGACCACGCCACGGTCGCGGTGGTCAACCCCTACGACGTGGTCGCCCTCGACAACCTCAAGCTGCAAATCGGCCGCCAGGTCATCCCGGTGGTGTCCAGCGAACGCGCCATCCTCAAGGCCATCGACCAGGCCTTCCACGCCCAGGACAAGGCGATGGAACAGATGATGGAGGACATGAAGGGCATCGACGACGACGTCGATCTAGACAAGAAGAAGCAGGAGCCGGACGAGAAGGACGACGCGGCCCTGGAAAGCGCCGGCGACGACGCCCCGGCGGTGAAGGCGGTGAAGGCGATCCTGTCGATGGCGATCAAGCGCGGCGCCTCCGACATCCACATCGAGCCCTACGAGAAGAAGGTGCGCGTCCGCCTGCGCATCGACGGCGTGCTGCTCGAGGTCATGGATCTGCCCAAGAAGCTGGAACGCGCCCTGTGCTCGCGCGTCAAGATCATGACCGACACCATGAACATCGCCGAGCGCGGCAAGCCGCAGGACGGGCGCATCTCGGTGAGCATGGAAGGCAAGAAGTGCGACATCCGCGTCAACTCGCTGCCGCTGGTGTGGGGTGAGAAGATATGCATGCGTCTGCTCGCCAAGGGCAACCTCAAGGACATGAAGGAACTGAACCTGGAACCCCAGGTCTTCGACATCCTCTCGCGCGGCCTCTCCGCCCCGCAGGGCATGGTGCTGGTCACCGGCCCGACCGGTTCGGGCAAATCGACCACGCTGTATTCCTGTCTCAAGACGGTGATGACGCCGGAAGAGAATGTGAACACGGTGGAGGACCCGGTCGAATACGAACTCGAAGGCATCAACCAGTGCCACGTGAACCCGAAGCGCGGCCTGACCTTCGCCAGCGCCCTGCGCGCCCTGCTGCGCCAGGACCCCGACACGGTGATGATCGGTGAGATCCGCGACCAGGCGGTCACCTCGTGCTGTCCACCCTGCACACCAACGACGCGCCCTCGACGATCACGCGCATCATCGACATGGGCATCGAGCCGCTGATGGTCGCCTCGACCCTCAACGTGGTGCTGGCCCAGCGCCTCGGCCGCCGCCTGTGCAGCAACTGCAAGACCGACCTGGCCAAGGACGAGTATCCGGACAAGGCGCAGTTGCTGCACATGGGATTCAAGCCCGAGGACCTCGAAGGGTTGAACCTCAAGAAAGCGGTCGGCTGCAGCCTGTGCAGCAACGGCTACAAGGGCCGCTTCGCGCTGGTCGAATGCCTGGAGATGAACGATCGCCTGCGCAAGATCATCATTGGCGGCGGCACCGACATAGAGATCCGCAAGGTGGCGCTGGAGACCGGCATGATCTCGCTGCGTCGCGCCGGCCTGCTCAACGTCATGCGCGGCATCACCACCCTGGAAGAGGTGGTGCGCAACACCGTCGGCGACGAGACCGAGAAGCCGGAGAAGCTGACCAAGAAGTCGGAGAGCGAGGCCGAAGCCGAGGAACCTGAGACGGCAGCGCCCTGAACTGGTGGCACGGGCGTCTCGCCCGTGCTTCTGCCACTCAACACGGGCGGGACGCCCGTGCTACTCCCGGATCTCGGCCACCAACCGCGCCAGTTCCGGAGCGGCGACCCCGAGCGCTTTGGCCCGGCGCAGCGGTTCGTGGAATATCGGCCCGGTCTCCAGCGGCAGACCGCCGCGCAGGTCAAGCAGCGTGCTGGTCAGGTAGTCCCCCATCTCGGTGGTCAGGCGGAACTGCTCGGCAGTCCACGCGTCCTCGTCGATGCGCTCGGCCCGGCCATGCGCTGCGAGGTCGGCGTTGCCGATGCGGATGGTCTCGCGCATCAGCCGTTCGCTGCGACTGCGCAGGGCGGGATCGCCGAGGATGGCCCGCGTCCCCCGGCCCGGCAGGCCGCCAGCGACGCTCAGGCCGTTGAACGGGATGTTCCACGCCAGCTTGCGCCAGCGGGCCTCCAGCAGGCAGGGCGGTTCCAGCACGGCGATGCCGGCCGAGCGCCACAACGCCGCCAGGGTGGCGCTTTCCTCCGGTTGGTCGAGAAGGTGGCCGACGCCGACCTGGCCGTGGGCAATGTGGCGGATCGTGCCATCAGCATCACGATTCACGCAGATGAAGCACAGGACGCCAAACACCCGCTGCGGTGGGCACCACTGCGCCAAGGCATCCTCGACTCCCAGACCATTGAGCAGGGCTGCCATCCGGGCTCCGGCCGCCACCGCCGGAGCGCACAGGCGCTGCGCCTCGGCCAAGGCCGAGGCCTTGGTTGCCAGCAGGCACCAGTCGACGCCACCTGCGGCGGCTTCAGCCGGATCGGCAGTGGCGCGGAAGGCTGAAGGCGGCAGCACCAGCGTGCGATGCAGGCGGGTTGAGGCGACATATGTGCTGGGCTCCTGATGCAGCACCAGACCACGCATCCGCAGAGCCGTCAGATCACGCCGCGCGACGAAGCAGACCTCGTGGCCAGCCAGGATGAGCTGGGCGCCGTAGAACTGGCCGATGGCTCCAGCACCGACAATGATCACCCGGGACATGTCGGGACGGTATAGGTCCGACTCCACCCGGCCACCCTGTTTGCCAGCCGGAACCCGCCGGCTAGTCTTCCCGCCCCATCACGGAGTTCCCCATGCTCATCAGCGATACGCCGGCCTGGAAGGCCCTTTCCGAGCACGCCCAGCAGATCCGCGGCACCCACCTGCGCGAGCTGCTGCAGGACGAGGCGCGCTGCGCCGGACTGCGCTGGGAGGTCGATGGGGTGCTGCTCGACGGCAGCCGCCAGAACGCCACCCGCCAGACCGTCGATCTGCTGGTCGATCTGGCGCGCGACGCCGGGCTGACGCGCAAGATCAAGGCGATGGCCAACGGCGAGAAGATCAACGGCACCGAGAACCGCGCCGTGCTGCACATGGCCCTGCGCGCCCCGCGCCGCAAGAGCATCCTGGTCGATGGCCACGATGTCGTGCCCGACGTCCACGCCGTGCTTGAGCGCATCAAGGCTTTCAGCAAGGCGGTGCGTGGTGGGCAGTGGAAGGGCGCGACCGGCAAGAAGCTGACCCAGATCGTCTCGATCGGCATCGGCGGCAGCTACCTCGGCCCCGAATTCGTCTTCGAGGCGATGCGCACCGACCCCGGCTGCGCCAAGGCGGCCAAGCGCCGCACCCTGCGCTTCCTCGCCAACGTCGATCCGATCGACGTCACCCGCGCCCTCGCCGACCTCGACCCCGAGCGCACCTTGGTGATCGTGGTGTCGAAAACCTTCACCACCGCCGAGACCATGCTCAACGCGCGCACGGTGCGCAAGTGGATCAGCGACGCGCTGGGCACCGAGGCCGTCGCCAAGCACATGATCGCAGTCTCGACCAACCTCGAGGCGGTGCGCGAGTTCGGCATCGATCCGGCCAACGCCTTCGGCTTCTGGGACTGGGTCGGCGGCCGCTACAGCGTGTGCAGCGCGGTCGGCGTGCTGCCGCTGGCGCTGCACTTCGGCTACAAGCCGGTGCAAGAATTCCTCAACGGCGCCCACGCCATGGACCGCCACTTCCTCGCCGCCCCGCCCGAACGCAACATCCCCGCCCTGCTCGGCCTGTTCGGCGTGTGGCAGAGCAGCTTCCTCGGCCGCCCGTCGCGCGCCCTGCTGCCCTACTGCCAGTCGCTGCTCAAGCTGGCGCCGCACATCCAGCAGGTCGACATGGAGTCGAACGGCAAGCGCGTCACCGCCGACGGCCAAGTGCTGCCCTTCGAGGCCGGCGAGGTCGATTTCGGCGAGCCCGGCACCAACGGCCAGCACTCGTTCTACCAGCTGATCCACCAGGGTCGCGTCGTCCCCTGCGACTTCATCGGCTTCCGCCGCAGCCAGACCCCGGTCGCACTGCCCGGCGAGCCGGTGGACAACCACGACGAGCTGATGAGCAACTTCTTCGCCCAGCCCGACGCCCTGGCCTACGGCAAGAGCGAAGCCGAGCTGCAGAAGGAGGGCGTCGCGCCCGCGCTCGTCCCGCACAAGGTCTTCGCCGGCAACCGCCCGAGCAACGTCCTGCTGCTCGACCAGCTGACCCCCTACAGCACCGGCCAGCTGCTGGCGCTGTACGAGCACCGCACCGCGGTGCAGGGCTTCGTCTGGGGCGTCAACAGCTTCGACCAGTGGGGCGTCGAGCTGGGCAAGGTGCTGGCCAAGGCGGTGCGCGGCCAGTTGCAGAAGTCGCGCAGCGCCAACGCGGCGGTGTCGGGCTTCAATCCGGCCACCACCTTCCTGCTGCGCTCGTACCTCGGCCAGGCCTGACCCGACCAGGCAGCAGCAGATGCCCGCCCGCACCGCCGCCATCCAGGTCGTGGTCGGCACCGCCGGCCATGTCGATCACGGCAAGAGCTCGCTGGTCATCGCCCTCACCGGCACCGATCCCGACCGCCTGCCGGAGGAGAAGCGGCGCGGGATGACCATCGAGCTGGGCTTCGCCTTCCTGCGCGGACCCGCCGGCCTCGACCTCGCCTTCATCGACTGTCCCGGCCACGAACGCTTCGTGCACCACATGGTCGCCGGGGCCGGTTCGATGGATGGCTGCCTGCTGATCATCGCCGCCGACGAGGGACCGTGCGCGCAGACCCGCGAGCACCTGGAGATCCTCCGCCTGCTCGACCTGCGCTGGGGCCGGGTGGTGCTGACCAAGAGCGATCTGGTCGATCCCGCCGGCCTCGCCGCGGCCGCTGAACTGGCGCTCGATCTGGTGCGCGGCACGCCCTTCGCCGCCGAGGCACCGATCGCGGTCAGTGCGCGCAGCGGAGCCGGGCTGCCCGAACTACGCTCATGGCTGCTGGATCGCGCCGCCGAGTGCCGCCGGCAGACTGCCGGGGTGCATCCCCGCCTGCCGGTCGATCGCGTCTTCAGCCTCGCCGGCCATGGCACCGTGGTCACCGGCACGCTGCTGTCCGGCGAACTCAGTCCCGGTGCCGAGATCGAACTGTTCCCCGGTGGACCGGCGCGCATCCGCTCGCTGCAGGTCAACCACCAGCCGGTCGATCGCGCACTGGCTGGCCAGCGCACGGCGATCAACCTGACCGGCATCGAACGAGACGCGATCCCGCGCGGGGCCTGGCTCGCCACCCCCGGCAGCCTGCAGCCGACCACCACGGTCGATGTGCGGCTGGAGGTGCTGCCGACCGGTGTGCGCCACCGCATCGCGATCGAGGCCTATCACGGCGCGACGCATGCCACCGGTCGGCTGCATCTGCTGCATCTCGACGAGGCAGTCTCCGGCGAGCACGAGGCGCAGTTGCGCCTCGACGCCCCGCTGTGGCTGCGTCCCGGCGACCGCCTGGTGCTGCGCCGCCCGAGTCCGCCGGCCAATCTCGCTGGCGCGATCGTGGTCGATACCGCTCCACCGCACCACGCCCGTTTCAGCCAGGAGGCGCGCGACTGGTTCGCGGCACGCAGCGGCCGTAGCGTCGAGGCCCTGGCCGCCTGGCTGACCGGTTGCCCGTCGCCGCCGACCCGCGCCGACGCCGAGGGCTGGGCCGGTGGTCCGGCCCCGCTCGCCGCGGTGCTGGCCGCCGCCGGCCCCGCCTGCCTGTGGCGCACGGTCGGAGCCGCCGACCGGCTGTGGCTGGCGTCCGAGCATCAGCGCTTGGGCGAAGCCCTGCTGACCTGGCTCGAACGCCGCACCGCCGCCGAGCCGGAACGCATCTGGCACGGCCAGGAGGACGCCCGCCAGGCGCTGGCCCCGCGCCTGCCCGAACCGGTTTGGATCGATCTGCTCGACAGCTTGGCCGGTCCGACGCTGCTGCGCCACGACGGTCGGCTGGCCGCCCCTGGTCGTCTGCCGCCACCCCCTCCTGCACTGGCGGCTGCGGCGCGACGGCTGCTGGCGATGTACCAGGCGGCCGGTCTCGAACCGCCCTACGAGCAGGCCGCCTGCGAGGCCGAGCCCGATCCGGCCCTCGCCGCCCGGGCGCAGCGCTGGCTCGCCGGACGTGGCTGGCTGATCCGGGTGAATGCCCGCACCTTCGTGCATCGCCAGCAGGCCGAGACGCTGATCGCGACCGTGCACGCGCTGCTCGCCACCGCCCCCCTGACCCTGCCGATCGCCCGCGACCGGCTCGGCCTCAGTCGCCGCCGCCTGGTCGAATGCCTCGACTGGCTCGATGCCATCGGCGTCACCAGGCGGCAGGGCGACGTACGCTTGGCCGGTCCGCATCCGAGCATCGGTCAACCGCTGATCGGCGACCCGCCCTGAGCGCAGGCGGTTGCACGACCGTCGTCGTCAGACTAGAATGGCCCCGGGAACGGGTGGTCGCCGGTGCGGCCCCAGGCCTTCAAAGCCTCGGTGAGGGGGTAACCTCTCAGGTGGGTTCGACTCCTATGCGCTCCCGCCATTTTGCTTTGGGGCTCTGCCGGCAAAGCCCCAGATGCATACTAGGCCAAGTCAAAGTCGGCAAAGTCGCTGCCCTTGAGGACTCGGGGGTGCGGGGGCGCAGCCCCCGCAGCAACAGCCAGCTAGCGGGGCGACGCCCATAATCAGCCTCGGGCTGGGGTGGAGCCCCGCTAGCCCTCTTTGACGCGCGCCAGAATACCGATCTTGCCGAACTGGGCCTTCGCCGCCTCGGCCTCGTCCTTGGATACGCCCTTGAGGACAGGGATGATCATCTTCTTGGACAGCGCATCCGCCTCTTCGGGTGGGATCTTGCCCAGTTCCGCGATCAGGGCACTCGCCTTCTTGCGACGGTCCTCGTCGGCGATCTTGGCCAGGAACACCGAGAAACCCCCGCCGACGGCAACCGCGCTGCGTCCGCTGCCGCTATTTCCGGTGCTCGGCTGCTCGTCGGGCAGGATGCGGTTGAGGATGTTGGTGATGTCTTCCTTCCCAGGCAGGAAGCCGCCGCCTTCCTCGTCAGGGAATAGCTCGTTCAGGCGGGACATCGGATCGTCTTCGCCGCCGGCGGATGCCGGTAGCGGGGTGGTCCGGCCGGTGGGCGGGGGGGGCAACGGCGTGCGCGTGGTCAGCGGCCGGGCCTCGGGGGGACGCGGCGTGCGGAGGGTCGGCGGACGCGGTTCGGCAGGAAGCGCCGGCGTGGAGAACGGGGTGACCTCGGGCAGGGCCACGCCCTTGAACTCCGTCTTGCGGCCTTCGACCCCGGCCACCAGCAGTTCGATCAGCCGGTTGGAGCCCTGAGCCATCTGTATGGGGTACTGGAAATCAGCGACCCATTCGGTCAGTTCGCGCTTGAATACCTGCGGACGGCGTGGCCAGTCGATCTTGGGCAGTTCGCCTATCGGATGCGCAGTCACCTCGACCTGCGCCCCGCTCGCAGCCAGCCCGTGCACCAGCAGATGGATCGCCCCCGCTTCCTCGCGCGCCAGCCCGGAGAGCAGAATGATCGGGCATGATCCGACGATCTGCTGACAGGTATGTTCCTTGAGCGAAAACAACTTGCCGAGGAAGACCGCCGCGGCTTCGCGGTGGCCTTCCGGGCAGGCACGCAGGATCAAGGTGTAGTCAGAGGACATGATCGCGGAGCTCCAGCATCCCCCCGAGCCGGTTCATGTCAACGCAGGTCGGCGCAACCACGCTACAATGCGTTCACCAGGCTGGTCGGCGCCCGCCAGGGAGGTCCACATGCCGTCATCGACCAATCCCGCGGCGGTTCCCAGCCCACGGATCTCCGAGCGGTCATAGAGCCGAACACTCTCCTGCCAGCGGATCGGGGTGGCCTGCGGAGGCGTCGCTTCGACGGTTTTCTCGACCCGGGCTCCGACCAGGCGACGCTGCTCGCGGACCACCCAGCCACGTGGAGTCCGACGCTCTGAAACAGGCTGCAGACCGGCGCGCAGGCGCTCGGGATCCGGCAGGTCGAGCACCAGCCACCCGCCCGGCGCCAGCAGCCCAGCCAAGCTTGACAGGCAGGCGGCGTTCGCCGCGTCGTCGAAATAGCCGAAGGCGGTGAACAGGCAGAGCACCGCCCCACAGCCAGCGGCGCACGGCGGAGCCCGCAGGTCGGCCCGCGCCAGGCGCCCGGTCACAGCGGGGCGCTGGGCGGCGACACCAAGCAGGTCAGGGGAAAGGTCGAAGCCGAATACCGGCAGGCCCGCCGCCCGCAGCGCCTGGAGGTGACGGCCCGCTCCGCACCCCGCATCCACCAGCGGACCCGGAGCCTGGCGCAGCCGCGGCAGCAGGCCGGCGATCTCCCCAGCCGCCTGCTCATCAGTGCGATGGTGGTACACCTCAAGATATGCCGAACGGAAGGCCTCGGTCCACCACCCAGACGTCATGCGTCATCCAATGGCAGCAAGGCGTCAAGACGGGCGATGATCCGGCTGGCTCCGGCTTGCCGCAGGACCGTCGCGGGAATGTGGCCATCGACCCCGACCACGCGGCAACCGGCGGTGCGTGCCGAGGCCACACCGGTGGCGCTGTCCTCGACCGCCAGGCAGCGCTGCGGCGACAGGGCAAGGCGCACCGCTGCCAGCAGGTACGGCTCGGGATGGGGCTTGTGCCGCAATGTATCCTCGTGGGCCACCCGCATGGGCAAACGGGCCGAGAGGCCTGCCGAAGCCAGCGCGGCTGCAGCCAAGGTCCGCTCCGAGGAGGTGACGACCAGGCAGGTGATGCCCTGGACCTGGGCTGCATCGAGCAGTTCGACGGTGCCGGCGCGCATCGGCACCGGCCGCTCGGCATAGAGATCCATGAGCATTGCGGTCTTGCGCGCCACCCAGGCCACCGGATCGCCGGTCTTGCCTTCGCGCACCATCAGATCGCGGTAGAAGGTCACATCGCCTTTGCCGATGTTGCCGATCAGATCGGCCTCGCTGGGGACGATGCCGACCGTGGCCAGAAAGCGGCGGTGGGCCTCGAAGTGGAGCGGTTCGGTGTCGAGCAGTGTTCCATCGAGGTCGAGCAGCAGGGCGGCGGGCATGTCCTAAGCATGGCCGCGTACAGCCTGGCGGAAGCCGCTCCATCCATGCATGAAACGGTGGTTCAACAATGCGCGCGCCGGGGTCTTCCGGTGCCTGCCCCGCTGGCTAAGCTGGGATGACCATGCAGATCCTCGTCGTCAATTGCGGCTCATCCTCCCTCAAGTTCGCGGTCATCGACCCGGCGGCCCGCACCGAGGTGGTCTCGGGCCTGGCCCAGCGCCTGGGCGGACAGGACGCGTCGATCACCTGGAAGGACGCCAGCGGCCGCAAGCACGAGGACATGATTCCCGGCGGCGACCACGCCAAGGCGATGCGCGAGGTGTACGAAGGGCTGAAGGCCCGTGGACTGGCCGGCAGCATCGCCGGCATCGGCCATCGTGTGGTGCATGGCGGCCAGTTGTTCTCGGCCTCGGTGGTGATCGATGAACAGGTCGAGAAGGGCATCGAGGCCTGCTTCGCCCTCGGCCCCCTCCACAACCCGCCCAACCTGCTCGGCATCCGCATCTGCAAGGAGTTGTTCCCCGGTCTGCGCCAGGTCGCGGTGTTCGACACCGCCTTCCACCAGACCATGCCGCGCCACGCCTACCTCTACCCGGTGCCCTACGAGTGGTACGAGAAGCACGCGGTGCGGAAGTACGGCTTCCACGGCACCAGCCACCGCTTCGTCAGCGCGCGCACCGTCGGCATGCTGAACCTGCGCGGCGACGACCACGCGGTGATCGTCGCCCACCTCGGCAACGGCTGCAGCGCCACCGCGATCCGCAACGGCAAGAGTGTCGATACGACGATGGGCCTCACGCCGCTCGAAGGCCTGGTCATGGGCACGCGCTCCGGCGATGTCGATCCCGCCCTGGTCGCCTTCATGGCCGAACGCCTGGGTAAGGACGCCGCCGCGATCACCGACCTGCTCAACAAGAAGAGCGGCCTGATCGGCTTGTCCGGGGTCAGCAACGACATGCGCTCACTGCTCGCCGAGTGCGACAAGGGCAACGAGCGCGCCAAGCTCGCGGTCGAGGTGTTCTGCTACCGCCTGGCTAAGCAGATCGCCGCCCTGGCGGTGCCGCTCGGCCGCCTCGATGCCTTGGCCTTCACCGGCGGCATCGGCGAGAACTCGGTACCGGTGCGCGCCAAGGTCGTCGAGCATCTGCGCGTCCTCGGCCTGGTCCTCGATCCGGCGCGCAACGCAGCCAACGGTCGCGACAGCAACGGCCGCATCACCACCGACGCCTCGGTGGCGGCGCTGGTCGTACCGACCAACGAGGAACTGGTCATCGCCCTCGACACCGCCGGGCTGGTGACGGTCTGAACCTGGCTGGAAGCTGGAGGCTGGAGGCTGGAAGCTGAAGGCTCGGCAAGCCAACCTGCGGGTTATGCTGCTGTCACCTTCCGCTGACCGAGACCGGTGTGTACCCTTAGTCTGTTTCGGGCCTCCAGCCTCCAGCTTCCAGCTTCCAGCTTCCAGCGTCCGAACGGTCAGCCCTGCGCGATCGCGTCCGCGACCGTGCTCAGGCGCGCCACCCGCTTGCCCAGGATCGGCTTGCAGGTCAGCAGGCCGCGCGTGTAGGGATGCTTGGGGGCGGCGAAGACCTCGGCGACCGGGCCTTGCTCGACCGCCTCGCCGTGGCGCATGACCACGACGCGGTCGGCGATCTCGCGTACCAGGCCGAGATCGTGCGTGATGAACAGCACCGACAGCCCGCGCGAGGTCTGCAGGCTCTTGAGCAGATCGAGGATCTGCGCCTGGATCGTCACATCGAGGGCGCGATGAGCAGCTGCGGCTCGCAGGCCAGGGCCATGGCGATGCACACACGCTGGCGCTGGCCGCCGCTCATCTCGTGCGGGTAGGCGCTGACCCGCCCTTCCGGCTGCGGGATGCCGACCGCGCGGAACAGTTCGATGGTGCGCGCCAGGCGACCGGCCGCATCGAGCCGGGTATGGATCTCCAGCGCCTCGCCGACCTGCGCGCCCACCGTCATGGTCGGATTGAGCGCGGTCATCGGCTCCTGGAACACCATGCCGACCTCGCCACCACGCAACCGCCGCAGGCGTGCGGCGTCCATGCGCAGGACATCCTCACCGCGCCACAGGATGCGACCGCCGGGATAGTTTGCCGGCGGCTCCTGCAGCAGCCGCAGCACGCTCATCGCGCTGACGCTCTTGCCAGACCCCGACTCACCGACCAGCGCCACGACCTGACCGGGCGCGATATCGAAGCTTAGTCCGTGGACGACCCGGGTCGGGCCGAAGGCGACCTGGAGGCAAGAGA
>JAIFND010000197.1 GCA_020047915.1 bacterium
CGTGGAATACTTCATTGACATGATGTACCTCATTGGGGCCAAACTCGACTTTTCTATTCGGATTCCTACCCACACGAAATAGCGACGGACCTCTATTCATCACTGCGTTATCCGGCAGCATTGACGGTGATTCTGTCTCTGGACAGGAAACTCTTATGACGCAAATCAGTCTATTGCGTGGCGAAATGGTGCGCGTTGCTCAAAGGCAGCAACTCGCTAAGCCGTAGGAGATCAGATATCCTTTCCCCAATCCGCTATCGCTTGGCTATCCCCGCCCCCAGACGCCACAATGGCACCTGACTTAGCGAACTGTGCCACTTGCTGCCCACGAGGAAAGCGCGTCGTTTTTCAGCGCGCCTTTACCTGCCATCAAATGCCTACCCCATCCGCCACATGCCCCGCCACCGCACCACCAAGATCCGCGCGGCTGTCATCATAATGGCGGATGGTGTTGGCATCTCGCAACCGCGCGAAGGCCTGCACCGCGCGGGTGTCGCCGCCGGTGCGATCGAACCCGGCCGTGATCGCGGCATGGCGCAGGCCGTGCGGCCGCGCCTGTTGCGTGGGCAGCCTCGCCATCCGGTGGCAGCGCCCCCGGCACCAGCGTGCGCACATGCGCCACCAAGCCCCGCAGATCGGCGGCATAGGCCCGGATGGTCCCCGGCACACGGTCAATGGCATTGACATAAGCGATGTCATGTCCCCGTAGGCCGCGCGTATGGATGAAGCGTCTTGCGCGGCGCAGATCGTCCCGGTCGCCGTGTCTGCGCCCTCCGTTCGATGCGTTTTACGGATTCATTGGCCCTGCACATGAGCAGACGCGCCGTCTGACCCGTCGATACCGACGCCATGATAAGGGCCTTCATGGCGTATGCGACGGCCTCGAATACCCGTCTGGTGTTGGCGCGGCGATCTCCCCTGGCGCCGCCTGTTCGGCGGCGTGGGCGATGCCCGAACCCCCGGTAACCCACAGAGTCTCCGGATGAGGCGTTTGGTTCGCACCATGACTCTATGTGACGGGGTATTTCTGTCGCAATGCCCCTCGACGATCCTGGAGGACGGCGAGGTAGATGTCCTGGGCCTCGCTCGAGAGGAACGAACGTCGCACCAGCGCGTCAGCGGCTTGGTTCGTACCGGGATCGGTAAACGACAGCACGATTCGTTCAGCACGAGCCGCTACTATTCCGAGGCGCTCCGCAAGCAGCAGGAAGTCGCTGGCGCCATGGAAGCCAAGTGCCTGGAATGCCGGAGTCATGTAGTCCCCGGCGAAGAGATCGAGGGCCAGCGGGCTCTCATGTGGCAGATGCAGGTTCGTATTCACCAGGTCATAGGCCGGCGTCAGTACGGGATCGCCGTCCGGACTGGTCAACAGGCTGAAGTTCTTGAGATGGGCATCGCCATTCCCAACGGCGTAATTGAACACGACGCGCGCGAAGAATTTCTCCACCTCAACCGGATACGCCGGACAAAAGGTGCGCATGAGTCGGCCGACACCCTCGTAACTGCCGATGTACTTGAAGTTCCGGCCATGGGTCTCGGGCGACTGCTCGGCCAGGGCGCAGAAATCCTCCATGTCGAGACGCTGGCCGTCGCGCCGATCGAAGCGTCGCGTGAGGTAGGCCGGTTCGCCATCACCTAGTTCAAGCAAGGCATTGGCCGCGGTATCGATCCCGAACACCTGGTCTGCCATCTGCATGGTCAGATGCTCGTTGGCCGGCACCTGGTCGGTAAAGCGGGGCAAGGGTGTGCCCGGGATCGGCTTCAGGATGAACTCGCCATCACGCTCGGTTGGCACCAGTTTGCCATCGACGACACGCACGGAGAGCTTGTCCTGCACGCCGGAGATCGACATGCGATCGGCCACTTCACCGCGATAGCGCATCACCTCGGCGCGGGTGAAATCAAGCCGCACGGGCAGACGCCGGCGGCTACCCATCAGGCGACGTAGCGCGGCTGACGAGAATCCATCGGCGGGCAGCGGAGCCAATGTCGAGCGGCAGCGTCCGCTCATGGTAGTGCCTCGACCCTGAGGCTGCCGATCACGTCACCACCGCACGTGGCCAGTACTCGCCCAAAATAGTCACGCTCATCCAGGCGCAGCGTCCGGCATTGGATTTCCGCCAGGGCTCCTTCTGCCAGCAGGGCGATGAAGCAGGGGAACAGCTTCGTCGCCAGGTACGGACCAGGCCGCTTGGGCAGGGTCAGACTGATCGCCGGCATCGTGGGGTCACGCAGGTAGTCATCGGTGTAGGTGAAGCGGAAGCCCATCGTGGTCTCTTCCAGGATCCCGGCTTCGCGATCCCGTCGCAACACGCGGCCGCGGCGCATAGCTGGAACCTGATCGTTCACGGGGGCGCTCCTTCAACCAGCAGACTCGGCCGCACGCGCAAGACGACGTCCATGCCAATCGCAGCGGCGAGTCGGTTGAGCACCTTCAGGGTCGGGTTGCCCTTCCCGGATTCGATATCGCTGAGTGCATGGATGGACACGCCGGCGATCTCAGCCAGCGACTGCTGATCGAGACCCAGCGTCAACCGACGGGCGCGGATGTGGCTCCCAACCTCTGCGGCGTTCATTAGAACGAATTGTGTTTGACCGGACCTCCTGCGCAAGCGCCATTTGTCACCGTACATTCATCATAGCGAATCGAACTTGACGCACGTAATACGAAGCTGCAGTAGAAACCCATTTGCCCCATTGCCCACAATGGGTACAGTTTGGGCTGCACCTGCACAGGAGTCCACATGGCCACTATTCAGACGATCTTGCGCGTAAAGCCAGACCCACGCGGTCGTTTGGCGCTGGGTAAGGCCATTGAGGCGATCAATCGTCGGCTCTCAACGGTGGTCAGCGGCTTCGACGTCCTGGTGAATGACGATGGCTCCCTGCTGCTACGACCCACCGTCGAGGTACCAGCGGAAGCCACCATTGTCCTCGACCGCGCCGACTGGGGGCAGTTCCTGCAGGTCATCGACAGCAACGCGGAACCCAATGATGCGCTCCGTAGCGCTGCTGCAGAGACGGCGAATGACCGGGTGAACAGGGTCCGTGCTGGATGAGCGACGACCTCCGGTTCGAACCCCTCAACTCCACACATCCGGTCGCGGCCTTCGTTTGCTCAAAGCCGCCCCTCCACGACTACCTACGCAAGCACGCGCTGCAGAACAGCGCCACGGGCTATAGCGGCACCATGGTCGCCGTGGAGCCAGCCGGGCGCATCGTCGGTTACTTCAGTCTCTGCCCAGTATCGGTTACGTGCGCGGAACTGCCGTCTGAGGAGGTGAAGGGGATGCCGAAATACCCGGTCCCCGGGGTGCTGTTGGCGAAGATGGCCGTGCACATCGACGTGGCCGGCAAGGGTCTGGGCACCCGCTTGTTGTTGCTGGCGATGCGGGAGGCCTTGGCCATTCCCCCCAGCATCAAGTGGCGATTCTTCGTCGTCGATGCCTTCGACGCCGAGGTGGTGCCGTTCTACACCAGATTCGGCTTCAAGGCCCTGCCCGGCAATCCGCTCAGGCTCTATATGGGCGTGAAGATGGTGACCAAGGCCGTGCAGATCTAGCCGGTCATCCATGCGCATCTGGAGTGTGAGTCCTTCTCGGGGTCGGCTCACGAACATGTGGAACTCACACTCACCCGACGAGGTCCGCCGTCCCGATTCCTACAGGATGGCGCCAGGACCCTGGGCGTGCGAGTCGACCTCGGCGGTGTAGGTGTCCAGCATCTGGTCGCTCTTGTGGCGGGAGACGCGCCGGATCTGCACGTTGGAAGCCCCGGCCAGACGGGCCTCGGTGATGAAGCCGCGGCGTAGGCTGTGCGGGCTGATGTCGTCGCCGAGGTTGAGTTTGCGCAGGATCGGCGCGACCGAGGCGGGGTGGAGCGGCCGGTCGCCGACGCAGCCGTGGCGATCGATGCGCCGGAAGACGGGACCTTTCGCGACTCCGGCGGCCGACTGCCAGGCGGCGATGGCCCGCATGGCGTCAAACCGCGCATCGCCGGCGGCATAGAGGGGCACCAGTTGGCCGACCTGGCGCTGATCGGTCTTGCTCCGGCGGATGTGGAGCACCCAGTTGCCGGCGGCGGAGCGACGCAGATCATCGATCGTCACCGCGACGAGTTCGCTCCGTCGCAGCGCCGCCGAGAATCCCAGCAGGATCATGGCGCGATCGCGGAGTGCGGCCAGACGCTGGGCGGAATCCTTGGCCAGGGCGGCCCGCTCCAGGATCTTCATGGCCTGCCGCAGATGCCTGCGCAGCACCGGTCCCTTGCGGGCCGGCGGTGCCGCCAGTGGCACGAGCAACTCGCCATCGAACCAGGTGCTGAACGCGTGGTTGGACAGCGGCGCCGGCAGATTGAGCAGGCCGCGCAGGGCGGTCACGGCAGCCAACGCGACGCGTGCCGAGGACGCCGACCAGGCATGGGCGCCGCGGGTCATGGCCAGGAGCCAGCCCCGCAGGAGCGCATCGTCGCCCAGTTCGGCCTCCCGACGTTCGCACAGCGACCACCAGGCCGTGATGAACGGCCGGTAGGTCCGGGCGGTCCCGGCAGCCATGCGGCTGCCCAGACGTTCGAGCACGGCCGCCAGGTGCTTCTGGTCCTCGATGACGACGAGTGGACGCCCGTCGCGATTGCGTACCGCGCCGGCCGCCAGCTTCGTGATCGGCACACCGAGGATCTTGCTGGTCCGAGCGAGTTTCCGCTTGCTGGCCATGGCTGAATCCTGTTGTCGGCCCCTGGAGTTGTCAATGTTCGTTAAGTTGGCTTAGCGAGCGTATGAACATTGTCCGATGGTCGCCTACCGCTAACCACTCCAAACGTTCAGCTATTCTCCCTGGTGAGAGGCAATTATATGGCATACGACCTACAAAGAGCAGAAGAAGTACGACGCGGACACCAAGCACGGCAAGACCGAGGGCTGCGCCATCGACGGCGACATTCCGCTTCTCGGCGATCCGCCCAAGCAATGATCCGGCCGGCATGATGCATCCGTCCTGTCTTCTGACCGCCCTGTGCTGCGCCGCCCTCGCTGCCGCCGAAGGGGCGCCGCAGCCCGTCTCCCGCACCGCACTGGACGCGGAGACCGGCATCGTGGCGGTGACGGTGCACAACCCCGGTGCGCCCCTGCGCATATCGCTGGAGGCCTTCACGCGGCCGGCGGCGACCTACGCCTACCACCTGACCCCGCTGATCGACGGCAAGCCCGGCCTGGCGACGCTGACCTCCGCCAAGGGCGTCCGGCGGCCGGCGGCGATCGCCGGCCAGGAGACGCCCGCGCCGCCGCCAGTCGAGATCATCACCCTCGCCGGGCCGATCGTCGCCGGCTATGCCTTCCCGATCTGGGAGACGGGGCTGTGGTCGCAGTTCCCCAAGCGATTCGCCGAGGCCCCGGTCTGGCGGGTGCGGGCGATCGTCACTCTGTCCCGCCAGGACCGTCTGGGCATGCCCGACGAGCGGATCACCGCCGAGATCGGCGACGGATTCCTCCTCGACCAGGCCGCCTGGACGGACCTTGAGCGCGTCCACAGTCGCCGCAATACGTGAACATGTGGGCCGAGGTCCCCCGGTGCCCCGTATCTCACATTGTGCGCCGGGATTAACCAACGTGAAATAGGGAATGAAAGAGTCCCACGAAGAAAGGAGTAGCGATCCGCTTTGGCCTGCATCAGGCAGGCCCGGCCGCGATGGTCAGGTAGAAACCAGCGAAATGCGGCGGGGAGAGAGTCGCGCTCCGCCAGCCGCCTTCTTTCCACTCGTCGTTGACGTACGGCGCCTCGCCTGGCTCGGCAACACGACGCTGACCTCCAATCGACCACCGATGGCTTCAACATATTTGAGGATGTTGCTCAACTTCACATCAGGACGGTGCTCCATGCGTGACAGGCTCGCCTGGGTAACGCCCATGCGCTGGGCGACCTCCTCCTGGGTCAGACCAGAGGCTTCGCGAGCCTGCTGGAGGAGGATTGCCGCGATCTTCCACCGTGCGCCAACGATAATAGCGGTGCGCTCGGCGGTGGGCAGCTTCTTGATGTAGGCGTCGAGCGTCTTCATAGTTTTTCCCCTAGGCGCTCCCGCGCCTTGTCCTTGGCCACCTGAACGAGGTGGCAGTCGTAGATGGTGTCGGCCTGCATGCCGTCTGGCCAGCGACACATGGGCTACTTATCGGGCATCGGCCCGTATCCAAATTCTTACAGCGAGAATCCGGGATAGACGAACGCCCCGCGTATGGTCTCGGCGTCCTTGAGCGAGACGCCGCTGGCGCGTACCGTATCGTACCAGGTGGCCTCCACCTGGGCCTTCATCTCGGCGGCCATCTGCTCGGCCTCATCACGAGCGAGAAGAAACCGAGCGTGTTGGGAGATGATGTTCTTCGCGTTGGCGTAGCGCCCATGGTCACCGCACTCGAGTGCGAGGTCACGGCGTTCCAGACTGACAGGCACTGATGGTGTGAGGTCATAGGCCGGCGAAAGCTTCCAGCTCCTGTCCTTCGCGATGACGGCGTGATTGCGCGGATGGTCATCGATATTCGAGATCAGCGCGTTGAAGCAGATACGCCGGAAGAGCTCCTTCGCATCCCTTTTGGCGTCCTCGACGATGCGGCGCAGCTCCTCGACCAGGATCAGGTAGGACCAGTTCCGCCTGCCACCGGAGGCATCGTCAGAGCGCAACAGGGTCAAGCCGCTGACCATGCGTGCACGCGTGTAGCCCTTGGTTGTCTTCTCGCGATCGAAGCGTTTGACGAGCAGCACGTCTTTCCCGCCGCAGGTCAGTATCCGGCTGTCCGCTGTCGTGATGCCGCATTCGCGTGCAAGCCGGAGCATCGCGTGCTCGACGCGCGTATTGTTCCAACGGTCGTCAGCCCGATTGAATTTTGCGACCCACAAGTTGCCGTCATCCTGCACGACCGCCTTTGGACGGGCACCACCCATCGAGGTGCCCAGCAGCAGCAGGTCCTGAACCTGCTGTGCCTGCGGATCGTCGGGCAGGTCGTCCTTGACCAGAGCATCGGCCAGTGACTGCAACTTCTCCAGATCGATCGTGCTGTTGAATTTCCGCTGCGGAGCAGGCGGTTCGGTGTTCAGTCCGAAGCCCAGCGCGCCAGCCCTGTCGTCAGGGGATTCCAGCAGGTAATCAAGTTCACCCAGATGCGGCTTGCCGGCATGCTTTTCGATGACGCGTCGGCCCCAGTAATCAGGACCGGCGTCGCGCAGTGCACCGAACACACCGTTCAACTGTCCTGTCTCGTATGTGCGCTTGCTGAGCTTGAGTTCAACCGGATCGATCTCGACTGCACGGGGGTCGTCGATGTACTTGGTGCGATAGACGAACTGCCCCAGTCCATCGCCGCGTGCGTTGCTGGTCAGCACAAAGCGGCCTGCTGTGATCGAGGACACCTCGCCGGGCAAGGTGATGTAGACAAAGCACTCGCTTGCCGAGACCCTAGAAGTCACCGCTGAGCCCCTTGCTCTTGCGAACGCGCTGTACCTCCTTGTGTGAGACGAGCGCCAGTCCCTGCTCATCCGTGTCCGGATCCGCCAGTTCACCCACAGGCGCGAGCAGGTCATAGGCCCACAGCAGGGCGAGGTAGACGCTGACGCTTGTCGACGGTTTCCCCTTCTCGGCATCCATGACGGCACGGGGTCCGGTGCCGATCTTGTCTGCGGCTTCCTGGACCGTGAGCTTGCGCCGTGCACGGGCGATGCGCAGGTTTTTGCCCAGAAGCGTGAGAGCCTGTTCAACCTGGTAGGGCGGGGCCTGCAAAAGGCGATTCTGAGCTACCATTGTTCCTTAAGCGCATATAAATTAGTTATATATGCTTCCAAGAGCATGTAAACCTTGTTTCGTTGTCAATCAATATGTTCTTAAGAGCGATTATGACTTAATAATGCACTTTCAAGAGCATGTATTCTAGCGGGGCGCAGCCCAATGCTATTCAGTCATAACTCAAGGTCGGCCCTTACCCTTGGTCCCCCGTGGTTTCCAGCCTCGGGGTGACGACTTTCGTTGTCGTG
>JAIFND010000247.1 GCA_020047915.1 bacterium
AACGCCGAACCTATCGCCAGGTTTAACTTCACTTCTTGTCCGGCCGCAGGCGCCAGCGCAGATCGTCGAACGAGGCCTTCCAGGCGGTGCCAGGCGCGGCGGTGCCGAAGACGCCCAGGCTCCAGTCGCCCTGCACGCGGGCCAGCACATCGGAGAGCTGGGTGCGCTGCAGCGGGTCGGCAGGATCGGCGGCGAAGACGCGGCCACCGCTGAAGTCGAGGGCCATCACCGCGGTGGTGCCGGCGACGACGTACGGCAGCTCGCGCCATTCCGCCCACCGGCCGCTGGCCAGTTGGCGCCACTGCAAGCGCGGCTGTCCGCCGATCGCCGCGATGGCGACGCCGTTCTTGCGCGCGCCATCGAGCAGTTCGAGGCCGACCTGGGCGCCGGCGGCGGCCGAGATGTCCACCGCCAGGCGGGCCAGGCGGAAGCGGCTGCCAGGCACCGCGATGCACGCGCGGGTGATCGGATCCTCGGTGACAGCGGACTGCACGCCTTCCATCACCAGCCTGCCGCCGCCGGCCCGCACGCTGATGCCGGTTCCGGGAATCAGCGGCTCCCAGCCGGAGGCCAGGACCTCGCCATCGGGCCAATCGAAGGCTTCGGTGACGACCTGATCATCAGCGGTGTTGTAGAGCTCGGACAAGCGGCGGGCGTAGTCAGCCGGCGCGCCGGGCAGTCCGCCGCTGCCCTCATAGAGCATGCGTGCACCTTCCGGGTCGCTGCGCGCCGCCGCCAGGAACACGCGGCAGGCGAGGGCGTAGCCATCGTTGGCCGGGAAGGTGCGGGCAAGCTGTTCGGCCTCGTCGAAACGGCCACCGACGAGATGGCCGTAAAGCTGCCAGCGCTGCGATTCCGGGGTGCGCACGGCGGCGAGGGCGCGGACCGCTTCGGCCGAGCCGCTGCTGGTCAGCACCTGGGCGACCCGGTGCAGGAAGGAATGCCGGCCATCGAGATGCTGGTCGATCAGCTCCAGGGCCTTGTCGGCCTGGCGCGTCTCCAGCCGGATGCTGGCGTTCAGCAGGCGGGCCGCAGCGCGCTGCTCGACGGTCAGGCGTTCGATCCCGGCGAACTCGCGGCGCTGGGCGATCGCCAGGGCGAATTGCGCCGACGGGGTCTGCACGGCCTGCCAGTGCTTCACCGCCTCGGCGGTGCGGCCTTCGCGGAAGGCGACCAGGCCGAGGGCATAGGTCCCGGCCTGCGCGGCGGGGCCGGGCAGGGTGTCGGGGGTGAAACCGTCGAGTCCACGCTTGGCGGCGTCGAGGTCGCCGGCGGCGGCGGCGGCGGCGGCGCCATAGGCCTTGGCCTCGGCCGAGGCGGGCAGGGCCGCGGCGGCGCGCTGGGCGTCGGCGTAGTTGCCGGTCATCAGCGAGGTGCGGGCGAAGCCGAGGGCGCCGATCTCGCTCTTGTGCAGCTCCCAGGCCTTGCGGAAGCACTCGCGGGCCGGTCGCAGATCACCGGCCTTTTCGAAGGAGGCGCCGCAGATCAGGTTGGCGTTCAGTGCGGTCGGATTGCGCCCCAGCCACTGCTTGGCATAGGCCTCGAGTTCGCCCGACTTGCTCTGTGCGCCCAGCGCCTCGACCACCAGTTGATCGCCCTCGCCCCAGTTGCGGTCGGTGGCGATGCCGGCGCGTGCCAGCTTCTCGATCGCGGCCCAGTCGGCCTTGGCCTTGAGCAGCGGCATGGCCAGACCCAGCACCTCGCGGTCGCCGGGCATCTGCGCCAGCCAGGCCAGGCTGCTGGCCAGGGCCGCATCGGCAGCGCCCTTCTCGACGCCCCAGCGCACGGCCTCGATCAGGTCGCGCTGGTTCTTCGCCTTCAGTGCCGCCTTGCCTGCCTCCTCGACGACCTTGGCGGTCTTCAGACGCCAGCGCACCGGTTCACGCCAGGTGCCGGAAGGAATGGTGATCAGGTCCTTCGACGACTTGTGGCGGAACAGCAGCGAGCCGTCGCCGCGCTGCTCCTCCACCGTCCCCTGCATCTCCTGGCCATTGGTCAGCAGCACGATGTCCCAGGGCTGCTCGCGCAGCTCGACCTCGCCCGCCGGCAGCGCCAGCGCAAGCAACAGGGTGGTGACGATGGGAAGTGCGCGGCGCATGGCGGTCCTACCGGGCGGTCGGGGCGAACGGGGTCGGCGGCGGTTCGGGCAGGGTCAACGGCGGCGGCGGCGGCTCGGGGACGGGCAGGCTGGCGATCTGGCCGCGCTCACGCAGCGAGAAGGGGTTGCCTTGCGGCAGCCCGGCATGCGTCTGCACCAGCGGCCCCATTGCGCTGTTGGCGGTGAACAGCGCCGGGCGGGCGCGTTCGCTGGGCACGGTCAGCTGGGTGCTGGTGATGTTCCGCGTGGCCCCGGCGGCAAACAGGGCGGGCACGGCGATGGCCGCGGCCACGGCGACGAGCGCGAGAGAGATGACGGCGTGGGGGGTGGGACGCATATCAGGGCCTCGCTCCGCCCAGGCGGCGCAGGCGTCCGCCTTCGCTGCCGCCGGTTGCCGGGCTGCTTGCCGGGGTCGAGCCGCCACCAGATGCGAGGATGCCCCAGCCTTCACGGTTCGGGGCGGTCAGGGTGGTGCTCAGACGCAGGCGTTGGGTGCGATCGGGCTGGTTGACCAGTTCAAGCTGGCGGATGCCCAGGCCGCGGCCGTCGGCCTGCGCCAGCGAGGCGAGCAGGCGGGCGTTGGCGCCCCATTCCGCCTCGATGTCGAGATCGCACGTGAACACCGCGAACTCGCCGCCGGGCGATAGGCTGGCCTGGCCAGGGTTGATGGCGACGATGCGCGTCACCCCGGCGTCCATGCACGCCTGCACGCTGAGTCGGATCAGGACCAGGCTGGCCAATTGACGGCTGCGCGCCTTCGGGTCGGCGTCGAGGCCGCTCTCGAAGGGCAGGGTGGTCGGCAGGGCGATGCGGGTGCGCGCCGAGCGCTGGCGCAGGGTGGCATGGTCGGCGGTGACCTGGGCGGCGGCCTCGCTGAGCGTTTCGACGAGATAGGCGGCCGGCAGCGCAGGCGCCAGAGCGGCCTCGGCGGTGGCGGTCTCCTCGGCCTGGCCCTTGCTGATCGAACGTAGTTCGTCCTGGGCCTGGCCGATCGCGAAACCGCCCGGCTTGTCAGGATGGTAGAGTTTCAGGTAGGTTGCATGCAGCTTGTCGGCTTCGGCGGCGACCGCGCCGCTGGTGCCGTCGCGCACCAGCAGGGCGACCCAGGCGACGGCGATGACCGCAGCCCCGGCCCCGCCCCAGGTGGCCAGACGCTTCTGGTCGGGGGTCATGCCGCAACTCCAGCGCGGCGGGCCTGGCGCAGCGCGACCGGCCACCACAGCGCCAGCCAGGCCCCGCTGATGGCGAGGATCGGACCGACCAGCAGCAGGTTCAGCGGCCCGTCCGGGGCATCACGGTAGCGGAAGTCCCAGCACATCGGCAGGCCGAGCAGCAGCATGGCGACGGCCAGTTTCCACGGATAGGCGTGACCGGCGCGCAACGCCTGCAGCACGGTGCCGACCAGCAGCAGCGGCAGCCCGACGATGGCCAGTTTCATCGCCAGGGACGGGCCGGCGAAGTTCCACAGGAAGGTGCCGGTCAGCACCAGGAAGGCGCCAAGGCGCAATTCGGTGCGGCAGCCGGGGCCGGTGAACTGCAGCCAGGCGCGCTTGGCGACGGGTGCGGCGGCAGGAAGTGGGGCGGCGAGGGCGTCGGTCACGGTGCAGCATGCTCCCAGGCGGATGCCCACACCGCGGCGGCGGCGAGGGCGGCGGTCTCGATGCGCAGGATCGGCCCGGCCAGGCGCACGCGGTGCGCCCCTGCCCTGTCGAGGGCGGCCAGTTCGTCGTCGGTCAGCCCGCCTTCCGGTCCGATCACGATGGTGGTCGGTTGCGGCTGCCCGGGGGCGGCTGGGCCACCTGCGCGGTCGGCGACGATAAGCCTCCGGCCCGGGGCCGCCACCGCATCGATGCCGAGCGCCGCGCCGATCTCCGGCAGATGACCGCGACGGCATTGCTTGAGCGCCTCGGCCGCCACCCGCCGGGCGCGGTCCAGGCTGGCCGGTTCGCGCTCGCCGCGTGCGCAGCGCAGGGGGGCGATGCTGCCGACCCCGAGTTCGGTCAGGCCGCGCACCAGATCGGTCCAGCGGTCGCCTTTCGGTGGCGCGACGATGATGCGCAGCGCATGCAGGGGACAGGGCGGCTGGTTCTCGACCACGCCGACCGTGACGGTCAGCAGCGACGCGGTGGTGCTGGCGACGACGCCTTCGCCAAGCCGTCCTGCACCGTCGGCCACGCGCACGGCGTCGCCGGGGCGCAGACGCAGCACGCGCAGGCCATGGTGCGATTCGTCGCCATCGAGGGTCAGGTCGCCGGCCGCCAGCGGGGCCGGGACGAGGAGGGTGCGCACGGAGATGCTACGCCGCAGGGTTGTGTGGGGTTGAACCGAGATCCGGCGATAGGTCCGGCGTTCGGCGTTCGGCGTGCGCCGTTCCGCAATAACTTGCGAGGGAATCGCGGTTGGGGCGTGGTTCTCCCACAGGGGGTCGAACGGCGTATTGTCCAAGCACATGCATCGAAACGACGAACGCCGAACGCCGAACGGCGAACCGTGGCATGGAACTGATCAGCCGGCCGCAGCGGCCAGGGCCGGCTCGCGCTCGACCGCCGAGGCGGGCAGCTGCACCGACGCGAGGACCTGGGCCACGATCGCGTCGCTGCCCAGGCCGCGCGCCTCGGCCTCGTAGCTGGGCACCAGACGGTGGCGCAGCACCGGGGCGGCCATGGCGCGGATGTCATCGAGACCGACGAAGCTGCGGCCATGCAGGGTGGCGCGCGCCTTGGCGGCGAGGACCAGCGACTGGCCGGCGCGCGGGCCTGCACCGAAGCGGATCAGCGGGGCCAGCGCCGGGTCGCCGCCGTCGGCGGGCGGGCGGGTGGCGCGCACCAGCGCCAGGGCGTAGCGCGACACGCCGTCGGCGATCGCAGTCTCGCGCACCAGGCGCTGGATCGCCAGCAGGTCCTCGGCGTCGAGCACCGGCTCGACCTTGCCACCCGTCGTGCCGGTGGTGCGACGGATGATCTCCAGCTCCTGCTCTTCGGTCGGGTAGCCGACCTGGACCTTCAGCAGGAAGCGGTCGAGCTGCGCCTCGGGCAGCGGGTAGGTGCCCTCTTGCTCGATCGGGTTCTGCGTCGCGAGCACGAAGAAGGGCTTGGGCAGCGGGCGGCGCTGGCCGCCGGCCGACACCTGGCGCTCCTGCATCGCTTCGAGAAGGGCCGCCTGGGTCTTGGGCGGGGTGCGGTTGATCTCGTCGGCGAGGATCACCGAGGCGAAGATCGGGCCGGGCAGGAAGGCGAATTCGCGCGCGCCGCTGGCCTTGTCCTCGCGGATCACCTCGGTGCCGGTGATGTCGCTGGGCATCAGGTCGGGGGTGAACTGGATGCGGTTGAAGGACAGCCGGGTGGCCGAGGCGAGGGTCGAGATCAGCAGGGTCTTGGCCAGGCCAGGCACGCCTTCGAGCAGGGCGTGGCCGCCGGCCGACAGCGCGACCAGCAC
>JAIFND010000056.1 GCA_020047915.1 bacterium
GGGGTGCGGGGCGAAGCCCTGCAGCAACGGCCGAACAGCCCGGCGTAGCCGAAAATGAACCTTTTGGTTCCGGCTATGCCGGGCTGTGAATCCAACTGCGGAATCAAGGCTCAGCGGTCGGCGACGGCGGCGGGGAGGTCCTCGGTAGGCCGGGCCCCCGGACGCACCGGCGGTGGTGCGCGGCGCACCGGGCGGGTCGCCGGCCTGGTGGCGCCTGTGCCGCGCTTCACCACCACGGTGCCGGCGATCATGTCGTGCCAGCCGCGCTTGCGCTTGTCGAAGGCGACCCAGAGCAGTCCGACACCGAGGCAGAGCGTGGCCGGGATGTAGCCGAGGTAGCGCTTGATGAACTGGCCGGTGGTCGGTTTGCCGTAGGTCACGGCATCGCGGATCTCGGCGGCGTAGATCATCTTGCCCGGGGTGGCGTTGCGGGCGATCCAGAAGCTGAGCACGAAGACCACACCGAGGATCCAGCCGGCGATGTTGGAGACCATCTCGGCCTGCTTCTCGTTGTTCATGACGTAGACCAGGCCCAGGCCGAGGATGAAGCCGAGGATGCCGAGGATGATGTTGTCGGCGATCGAGGCGACCACGCGCTGCCAGAAGCTGAGATAGACCCAGCCCTGGCCCGCCTGGACCGGCTGGATCTCGGCCCCGTGTTCAGGTGCGGCGTAGGGATTCGCGGTGTCGTTCATGGGGTGGCATGATGTTTGCCGCAGGTGGCTCCGCCAGGGCCAGCTGTGTCCGGATTTCAGGACACCCGTGCCCGGGGGGGGGATTCACAGCAGGTGGCGCGCCTTGATCTCCAGGTAGCGGCTGATCAGGTCGGGAGTGAGGCGGGCGGGTTCGGCGTCGAGGACCAGCGAGCCGGCCCGGCGCATGCGGTCGATCACCTGGCGGCGCCAGGTGATGATGCCGGCGGCAGCGCCGGCCCGCCATAGCGATTCGGGATCGCTGCCGAGGGCCTCGCCCAGCAGGTGTCGGGGGGGCAGCCGGCCATGCAGGGCCGGATCGCGCAGCAGGACGGCGAGGGGCAGGTGGCGGCCGGCGAGGCGGCGACAGTGGCGCTCGAGGTGCTCGGCATTGACCTCGTCGATCAGGTTGCTGAGCACCACCACCAGGCTGCGTTTGCGCTCGTGGCGGTCGAGGTGCAGGAAGGCGTCCTCGTGCCGGCTCTCGACCCGTTCGGCGTGCAGGTCGTGCAGGGCGTGCACCAGCCGGGCGACCTGGCCGCGTCCGCCGCCCGGCGGCACCCAGCGCTGTACGCCATCGGCATAGGCGAGCAGTCCGACCCGGTCGCCCTGGCGCACCGCCACCCAGGCGAGCAGCAGGGCGGCATCGACGGCGGCGTCGAGCATGGTGCGACCGCCCTCGCCCGACTCGGCCGCCATCATGCGCCCGGCATCGACCAGGATGGTGATGCGCTGCGCCTGGCTGGTGCGGTAGTCGCGCACGGTGAAGGCCTCGCGGCGTGCGGTCGCCTTCCAGTCCATGCGTGCCAGGGGATCCCCGCTGCGCCAATCGCGCAGGCGGTCGAACTCGGTGTCGCCGCCCGAGCGCCGTCCGCGCCGCACGCCGATCCATTCCAGGCGGTCGAGCCGAGCGAGCATCTCGTAGTCGGAGACCTGGCGCAGGTCGGGATAGACGCGCAGTTCGCGTCGGCAGGGCAGCAGGATGAGGCGCCGCACCAGGCCGAGCGGACCGTCCACCGATACGCGCACCCCGGCGCAGGTGATGCCGCCCCGGCGTGGAGCGGTGCACTGGAACTCCTGCTCGGCGCGGACCCGGGGCGGCAGGCGCAGGGCGAGGCTGCCGCCGGCGACCCGCACCGTCGCCGGCAGGTCGGGCAGCAGGCGCAGGCGCACCGGCAGGCGGCCGGTGTTGCGCAGGGTGACCAGCAGGCGTTCGGCACGGTTGACCGACCAGGTCGAAGGGCCGGCCAGTTCGGCCTCGAGGCGGCGGCCGGCGAGCAGCGCCAGGGTGGCATCGGCGAGCAGCAGGGCGACGACCAGCGCGTCCGCCGCCAGCAGCGGCAGCAGCATCGCCGGCCATGCCACCGCCGCGACCGCACAGGCGGCCGGCACCAAGGCCAGACAGAGCAGACGACGGGTCGGGTGGATCACGTTCAGCCGGTCACGGCGGTCCCGCGCGGGACGGGTTCGCTCTTGAGCAGTTCGCGCAGCAGGTCGTCGGCGCTGCGTCCTTCGACCTCGGCCTCGGGGGCGAGTGCAACGCGATGGCGCAGGCAGGGCAGCCAGGCGTCGGCCAGGTCGTCCGGGATGACGTAGCCACGACCACGCATCGCGGCGAGGGCGCGGGCGGTGGCCAGGACGGCGACGCCGGCGCGCGGGCTGGCGCCGAGGTGCAGGCCGGGATAGCCGCGGGTGCGCCGGACCAGGCGGGCGGCGTAGGCGACGACGGCGGGATCGACCAGGACGCGGGCGACCGCCTCCTGCAACGCCAGGACGCCAGCCACGTCGGTGGCCGGCTGCAGTTCGGCGAGGGCGCGGTCGGGGGTGCCACCGGCGAGATGCAGGCCGTAGATGCGGCGTTCCTCGGCCTCGTCGGGATAGGCGATGGTCAGCTTGAGCAGGAAGCGGTCGAGGGCGGCCTCGGGCAGGGCGTAGGTGCCCTCGCTTTCGATGGGATTCTGCGTCGCCACAACCAGGAAGGGCGGATCGATCGGATAGCGGTGGCCGTCGAGCGTCACCTGGCGCTCCTGCATCGCCTCAAGCAGGGCGGCGTGGGTCTTGGCCGGGGCGCGGTTCAGTTCGTCGGCGAGGACGTAGCGCGCGAAGACCGGCCCGGGTCGGAAGACGAAGCGGCGTTCGGCGAGGTCGAAGACATGGCTGCCGGTGATGTCGGACGGCATCAGGTCGGGGGTGAACTGGATGCGGCTGCTGTCCAGGCCGAGGACGCGCGCCACCGCCTTGACCAGCAGGGTCTTGCCGAGGCCAGGCACGCTTTCGACCAGCACGTGGCCGCCCGCCAGCACCGCCGCCAGCACGCCGTCGACCAGCGCCTCCTGGCCGACGAAGATGGTCGCCAGGCGGGTGCGGATGCTGCCGACCAGGGTGGTCACCTGGGTGATGTCAGGAGGGGTGGTGCTCATCGGTGTTCCTCGATGTTCTCGCGGGCGTGGTCGCGCAGCCAGGCGCGGGCGGCGTCGGCGTCGCGCAGGGTTGGCGGGGCGGGCAGGCCGCTGGCGCGGGCGATCGCGCGGGCGGCGGCCTGATGGTGGCGTTCGGCGGCGAGCTGGCCGGCCAAGGCATCGACGTGGGCGCCGAACGAGGCGGTGCGCCCGTCGCCGGAAGCCTCGCGCCGGCCCAGCCACCAGGCGCGGGCGGCGAGCCACAACGCGGCCAGGGCCAGCAGATGCCAGCTGGCGAGGGCGAGCGGCCAGCGGGTGAAGACCAGGGCCATCGGGTTTGCCGCCTCCGGCTCGCCGTCGCGGACGCGCAGCGAGCCCACCCAGGCGCAGGCCGGCAGACCATCGTGGTCGTGCCAGCCGACGATCTCGTCGAGCCACGCGGCGAGTAGTGCACGCGCCTGCGGGTCGGGCAGCGCCCCGTCGAGCAGCGGCGAGGCGTTCGCCGCGATCACCAGCCGGCTGCCGCCGAAGGGGATGGCGATCGACCAGGGGCGGTCGGCGGCGGCCTGGCTGCGCGCTGAGATCAGCGTCTCAGTCCCTTCCACGAGACCGGAGGGCAGCAGGGCGAGGCGCAGGGTGTCGGGAGCGGCTTGCGGCCAGCCATCGGCGACGGCCCAATAATCGGGCTGCAACGTCTCGTGCATCCGTACCACGAAAAGGGGGCAGCGCAGTTCGCCGCCGGTCGCGGCCTTTGGCCAGGCCGGGGGTTCGGTCAACGTGGCAGCGCGGGCGAAGCGTCCGGAGAGGGCAAGCAGCTCCTCGCCGGTCGCGCCGCCGACGCGCAGCCCCTCGCTGCGCGCCTCGGCCGCCCAGCGCCTGCAGAGTTGCGGGGCCGGCGAATCGCCGCGCAGGATGAGTACCGCCTGGCGGCCGTCCTCGGCCTCCAGCCAGCTGCGCAGCCAGGTGCAGGCCTCATCGGAAGGCAGGCCGGGATCGCGCGCCAGATGCACCACGAGGTCGCAGCCGTCGGAGAGGCGCGGGCTGAGCAGGCTGGCCCGGCGCAGGCGGGTGCGCTCTTCCAGGCGCGACACCAGGACGCTGCAGCTGTCCACGCTGCCGGGCTTCTCCAGGCCGTAGTCCGTCTCCAGGACCTCTCCGCAGCCGGCGAGCAGCAGGACGCAGGCGAGCACGAGCGGCGGCCTCATGCGCCCTCCGCGGCGAGGCTGCGTTCGGCTTCGGCGATCGCGGCCAGCAGACCATCGACCAGGGTGCGGTCGGCGGTGGCGTGGCCGAAGTACACGGCGGCGAAGGCCGCTCCGGTCTGCGCCAGGGCCGCGCTGGCGCGGCGTCGCGACGCCTTGGCCTCGGCCCACGTCTGCGCCTCGGCAAGCAGCCGCAGATCGGTGGCGCCGCGTTCGAGGCGCAACGCCCCGGCGGCATCGAGGCGGGTCAGCAGGCGGGCATGCGCCCACACCACGGCACGATGCCAATCGCCTGCGGCGAGGGCCCGGCGCAGGCCCTCGTCGGGCGGCAGCCCGATGTCGGGCAGCGGAAGGAGGGAGAGGTCGGGGGCGGCCCGCGCCTGGCCGCTGGCGCCCGGCGCGGGTTCGGCGACGAGGCCGGTCCGGCCCAGGCGGCCGAGCTGCCACAGCGCCCACCCCACCGCCGCGACCAGGCCGATGACCAGCAGCAGCACGATCAATTGCAGGCCGGGCAGCTGGTCGCCAGACATCCGCGAGGCCGTCTCGGGTTCGCTCACCTCAATGCGCCGCCACGAGTCGGCGGACGGATCGTACCAGGGCGGACGGTTCTGGCGCAGCGCCTCGCGCACCGATTCGGCCTCGCCGGCGCAGGCCAGGGTGGGCAGCAGCAGGATCACGGCGCGCTTCACGGGCGACCCTCCAGCCGCACCGCCGCGGCGCGCAGTTCGAGATCGACCGCCCAGCCTTCGCAGCGCGTGCGCAGGTCGATGTACCACAGGAAGCGCACCACGGTCAGCCAGCCAACCGCCAGCCACACGGCGATATGCGGCAGGATCGATCGGCTCGGCACATACAGGTGCCAGGCTTCGAAGGTCCAGGGATCGGCGTGCAGCAGCAGCCCGCCCAAGGCGCTGTAGGTGCCGACCAGGCACCACACCGCCGCCGCCGCGACCACTGCCGCGACCAGCAGGTGGACGACGGCCGAGCCTCCGGCTACGCCGCGCAGGGCCGAGGCCCGCCGCCAGGCCGGACGCAGACGCTGGCGTTCGAGGACCAGCACCTCGGGGAGATGCGCCGGCCAGAAGGGCATGAATAGCGGGAAAATTGCCAGGAAGCCGCGCACCACCCCGCCGGTGAGCAGCGCCAGCCACGGTCGCCAGCCATCACGCAGTGCGGCTCCCAGCGAGGGGCGCTCGCTGAACATCGCCG
>JAIFND010000030.1 GCA_020047915.1 bacterium
ACGACAACGAAAGTCGTCACCCCGAGGCTGGAAACCACGGGGGACCAAGGGTAAGGGCCGACCTTGAGTTATGACTGAATAGCATTGGGCGGAGCCCCGCTAGGCAATGAGCAACAGCGTACGATGATGATCAAGGCCGCTTCGTGCAGCGTGTCGCTCGACTGCTGGCGGTAGTGATCGTTTCAAGGCGTTGACTCACACGATCGATTCGGCAACCGTTCACTGTTTAGGTCGACCGCAGGCATACCTCCTCGACTGGATGGACGCGAAGTTCGGGTTGTAGATTCCACATCTGGACGCCTACGCCGCGCCCCTCCGCAGCCGATACACCGCCGCCAAAATCTCCGCCACCGGCTTGAACCACTTCGCGGTGATTGCGCGGCCGACCTGCACTTCGCGCGCCAGGGCACGGGCCAGGGGGACGTTCTCGACCATCGGGATGTTGTGCTCGGCGGCGATCGCCTTGATCTTCTGCGCCACCTCGTCGTAGCCCTTGGCATGCGTCTGGCCTACCAGTCACAATACGATCTGCCGGCCGATGGCGTCGATGTCGTCCGTCTCCTCCCCGACCCCGTTGCGATCAGGCCTTGCGGATACCAGCCAGCCCAGCTTCCAGTTCGGCGAATCCTGCCAGCGCCGACTGCACGTCGTCGATGATGGCGCGGACAATACCTGCCGGATCGGTGCCGGCGCCATCGTCACCCTCGCCCTCCTCGGCCAGCCACGTCACGTCGAGGTTGCACTTGTCGCGGGTGGCGAGTTCGTCGTAGGTGTAGGAGCGCCATCGGCCCTTGGGGTCCTTCTCGCTCCAGTTCGGCGTGCGGGCGGCGCGGTCATCAGCCTTGTAGCAGGCGACGAACTCATCGAGATGGGCGCGGCGCAGCGGGTTCTGCTTCGGGGTGAAGTTCGAGCCGGTGCGGAGGTCGTAGAACCACACCTTCTTCGTCCACGCCGTCTCGGCTGCCGGCTTGCGATCGAAGAACAACACGTTCGCCTTCACGCCCTGGGCGTAGAAGATGCCGGTCGGCAGACGCAGGATGGTGTGCAGGTCGCAGGTGGCGAGCAGCTTGCGGCGGATCTTCTCGCCGGCCCCGCCCTCGAAGAGGACGTTGTCGGGCAGGACGACGGCGGCGCGGCCGTGGATCTTGAGGCAGGAGACGATGTGCTGGAGGAAGTTGAGCTGCTTGTTGCGGGTCTCGGCCCAGAAGTCCTCGCGCACCACGGTCAGCGCGTCGTTGCCGGTCTCGTCGTCGTCGGTGGTGAAGGTGACCGACGATGAGCGCCCGAATGGCGGGTTGGTCAGCACCACATCGACCGCCGGGCGGTACGGGCCGGCGAGGCTGTCGGCGCGTTCGACCGGCAAGTCCTTCTCGGAGTCCATGCCGCCGACGCCGTGCAGCATGAGGTTCATGGCGCACAGGCGCACCACCGAGTCGACCAGCTCGACGCCGCGCAGGCTCTTGAGGCGCAGGTGCTTCTTCTGGTCGCGGTCGAGGGACAGCGCCGCGAGGTGCTCGTAGGCTGCCAGCAGGAAGCCGCCGGTGCCGCAGGCCGGATCGAGGATGACCTCGCCGGGCTTGGGGGCGGTGACGGCCACGATGGCCTGGATGAGCGGACGCGGGGTAAAGTACTGACCCGCGCCACCCTTCACGTCCTGGGCGTTCTTCTCCAGCAGGCCCTCGTAGGCGTCGCCCTTCACATCCGCGCCGAGTTCCAGCCACGACTCGGGGCCGATCAGTTCCTTGACCAGCATCGTCAGCTTGGCCGGGTCCTGGATCTTGTTCTGCGACTTGCGGAAGATCAGGCCGAGCATGCCCGGCTTGCTGGCGAGGTTCGCCAGGATGTCGCGGTAGCGGGCCTCCAGCGCCTCGCCCTGCTCCTTCATCAGCGCCGGCCAGTCATGGCCCTTCGGCACCACCGCCGACTCGCCGAGTTCGACCCGCTCCTGGGCCATCTTGAGGAACAGCAGGAAGGTGAGCTGCTCGACATAGTCGCCGTAGCTGAGACCGTCGTCGCGCAGGACGTCGCAGTAGTTCCACAGCTTCTGGACGATCTGAGGGGCGTTCATGGGCTCGTATGGACCCTGTGTCGTTGGCCGGGAACAGAACCGGCCCAACAGATTGAGATGCAGCAGTCACTTACAGATCGGGTCACGGTTGTTTTCCCGGACGGTGGGAAAATAACGAGGTGAGGGTCTGCATCCGGTCACCGATGCTGGCGAGCCGATAGCGGCGGTTGCGATTGCCGGCGGTCGGATCGACCACGGTCAACGAGCCCTGCTCGACCCAGCGGGTCAGCATCTTGGACGCCTTGGCGTGGCTGTCGGTATGAAGGATTGAGCGCAAGTCGACATTGCCAATGGAGCCGTGCTCGCGGAGCCACACCTCGACCTGATTCCACGCCGACACCCGCGCCTCGTTGAGCAACTTGACCACCACCACCTCGCGCCCGAGATCGGCCTCGGTCTGGTATACCGGCGGGTACAGGAGGTTCTGCTCCATGGTCGCGTACATCATCCTGACGCCCTCACCGGCATCGAGGTTGGGCGGCTCGGGAAACTCGCGCAGGTGGGCGACCAGGACGCGGTTGCGCGGGCGCGAGCCGGCCTCGCGCAGGTTGGCTGGCGTGACCCCGGCCATGAAGCTGCCCGGACTCTCGATCTCGATGCGGTTGGCGAAGATGCGGATGTGGATGTCGGACTGGAGGCGGTAGTCGCGGTGCAGCACGGCGTTGGTGATCGCCTCGCGAATCACGCGCACCGGATACTGCTGGGCCAGTTCAAAACCAGCCGGCGTCACCTGCACGCCGCTGCCAAGTTCTTCCAACACGGCCCGCGAGGCGTCCCGGATCTGGGCAAGGATCGGGCCGGTGATGGTCTTGGGCGGTTTCACCAGATTGGTGTTGGCGGTGTACTCGATCTGGAAACCCCGGTAGTGGAACAGCCGGATGGCGTACTTGCTGTTGGTCAGTTCGCCGGGGAACTCGGCGAACAGCAGGATGGCGGCAAGAGTCGGCCGCCACGCGCCGGCTGCATCCTGCTTGGCTAATCCGAGCAGGCGCAACTGCTCGTCGATAGGCCGAGTCAGCTCGCGCTGGCGGCGGTAGTCCCGCCACGCAGTTGTCTCCAACAGATCGAAGGGAATCGCGACGGGGGCCTCGACCACGGTCGCACTGCCACGCTTCAACCCGAGTTCGATGATCTCTGCCGCTGCCAGTTGGCGGCTGATGTTTCGCACCCGGATATAGGTGCCCCCATCCTGGATCGAATGGACGGCTGTGCTGGCCGCGATGCTGACCAATGCGATCTGCCCGGCTGAGCCATCGCGCAGGACGCACGGCAGTTCAACGATGGGCGGGGCAGGCAGCGGCGGAACGACCCGGCCTGCCAGATGGCGTTGCAGTTCCGCCAGCGCCTCGGGCTTCTCAGCGAGGCCGTACAGGCGGTCGCGTCCCGTGGCCTTGCTGGCATCCTCGACGCCCATGGCGATCACGCCGCCGTCGCCATTGGCGAAGGCCACTGCCGCCTTGAGCGCAGAATCCACGCTGCCCACCCGCTTGCAGTCGAAGCTCGGACTCTCGGGAAGAGCCAGGATCTCGGCAATGCGTGGATCATCACCGGGCAGCAGCTTGAAGCTCGTCGTCATGCCTTGGCCTTGTTCTTCGAGCCGGGCGGGCGGCCACGGCGCTTGGGCGTCATGGCGGGCGGACTGGCGGAGGCAACCGGGGCGGCGGGCTGGGCTGGAGGACGGCCACGGCGCGAGACGGAAGCCGTCGCGGCCTCGGCGGTGGCAGCCTGGGCGCGGATGCGGTCGAGGAGGACGCTGGCCGGCTCGTCGTTCGGGTCCTGAGGGACGAGGCGGCCCTGGAAGGCGGCGGCGAGGATGGCGCGGCGCAGGCGCTGGGCGCGGCGCTTGGACTGCACGATGGAGGCGGCGAGGGCGTCGGCGCGGGAAAGGTGGCGGTCAACTTCCGCGACGATGCGCTCCTGTTCGGCGAGAGGCGGCAGTGGAATGGCAAGAACCCGCACATCAGCCACGTTCAAGTGCGGGGCAGTGCTACCGACGATCTTAGATCTGTATTGGTTCTTGATAACATCCGAGTTGAGAGCGCATTCGTAGTATGCCGGCGCAATGCAGGCTGAACTTCTCATGAGCATCACGCGCTGACCGAGACATGGCGAGATGTCGGCTGGAATCGAGACTGCCGTGCCAACGGTTCCCTCTCGGGCAAAGACGATGTCTTGAGTCGCCGGCTTCAATCTAGCGATCCGTTCCTCGTAGATGGCAGCGGACACATAGCGCAGCTTTTCTCGAACAACTCGACCCGGCTTGATACAGGTGGTGTCCAAACAGGGGTGACCAGAAGCAGCGAACTTGGCTGTGCTATGCGGGCAATCCACTACCTGAGACGAAACCTGTTCCACGGTCGCCCATGCCCACCCCTCCGGCAACTTCGGCAGCTTGCTGGTGTCGGGCTGGGCCGGTTCCTCGTACTTGGCCTTCGTGTTGGCTTTGCGGCGCTCGGCGAGAATGCGGGCCAGCAACTGGTCAGCGGGTTCGTAGCTGCGGCCAGTGCGGCGGGCGAGGTCGGCCTCGGTGGGGACCAGCTTGCCGGAACAGGCCGCCGCCAGCACCGCTGCCCGGTAGCGGACGAGGTTGCGCTCGGCCCGCTCCAAGGAGGCCACCGAAGCGTCGAGTTCGGACAGGCGCTCGTCGAGGGCGGCGACGATGCGCTGCTGCTCCGTCAACGGCGCGACCGGGATGGGTAGTGCTTTGAGTATCGTCTGACTGATGTTGGGCTGAGCGCCCCCTTGACCGAGTTCAATAAGCGTGTCCCTCTTCGAGAGCAGGTAATAGAACACATACGGGATGATCGCCCTATTCTGATCGCTGGCTTGAAGCGCAGCGCAAGCCTGATTGCTGGCGGCTGGACACGTCGTAACGCCCAGCTTCCCAATAGTCGCCCCGTACATCGCGACCAGGAGCGAGCCAACCGGATAGACTTTGGCCGAACTGCCTTGGATCGCCTCATTCGAGATCGACTCGTCAATCCTTCTGATAGCACCATCTGGCAGATCACCGCTCTTGATCCAGGGAATCTCGCCTTGGTAGAACTTACCGTTGCTGCGAGACGGCGTTCCACCGCTCGTCCACTTTCCAAGTTCCCCAAGTTCAGACATCACCCAGGACATAGGCAGTGCGATTCTTGGGTTCTCGCTCACGCCACCAAGTTCCTATTGAGATCATCCAGCAGCGTCTCCAACTTCTCCCCAAACAACCGCCGCGCCTTTGCCAGCCCGCCCATCGTGGCGAATGGCGACTCCTGCAAGTCCTCCCGCGCCACCAGCAGGCTGCTGGCCACGTGATCGCGCACGGCGTCGAGCCACTGGCGCTGCTCGGCGGTGAAGGTGACGCCGGCTGCCGCCTGCTCGGCCAGCCAGGTCAGGTAGCGGGCCTCCACCTGCTCGGCAAACGGCTCCAGCAGCGGCTTC
>JAIFND010000011.1 GCA_020047915.1 bacterium
GTGTCGCTTCCCGTGCAGGTCAGCCCCAACCTGGGTCTCGAACTGCTGGCGTCAGTGGTCATCACCGGGCCTTTCGCAGGCTTGGATGCAGCCAACGGCAACTGGCCTTCGCCAGCCGGAATTACCACCAGCTTGGAGCTGATCGGCGCAACGTACTACCAGCGGCTTGCGGCTGGGGTCACCCAACAGGCCCTGGTGCTGACCATTCCCAGCGGCGCCAGCGGCACCATGACGATCGCCTTCGGTCCCGAGGTCCAAGGCCTGATAACGTCAGGCCTGACCTCCTCCGTGGTCATCCGGGCCGCCAGCACCACCCCCATGCCTGGCGCCGCGTCAGATTACGTGGCCGGTCAGAATCTGAGCGCGTTCTCAGTCCAGGCCGGGGATACGGTGACGCAGCAGGCTCTCCTCGGCACCGCCGTCAGCGGACCGCAGGATCTCAACCTGGTGGCTGTGAACGGCACGCCTCCCTACACCGCGACCATCCTGGCCGGCACGGCGGAGATCCGTCCATGGAAGCCGTTCGCCGCGGCCGTGGACTGGGATTCGGACGGAAACGCCGACACCGGACAATGGTTCACCATCGTCCCTCGGGCGGCCGGCACCATCACCGTCCGGATCAGCGATAGTCTCGGCCAGATCCAAGACAGCAGCATGCCAGTGACCGCCGGAGCCGGCGGCTCGGCCACCGTGGTCGTACCAGCCTCTTCGACGCAGGAGGCGGTCTACATCCTGGCTGGTGCGGCGGGCTTTGGCGGGGTGGACGCCCTGCTGGCGCGATTCCAGGGCGCAGGAGCCAATCCCCTCGTGCGACGCGGTTTCGTCTATGGCCCGAGGTCCAAGGCCTGGTCCGAACTGCCGAACCTGCCCAGTGAAGGCAGGCCAATGCCATGGGATGGTTTCTATCTGGCCGACCGGACCGGCGATGATCTCAATCTGACGGTCGAGGCCATGGGTGTGCCGCCCTACATCCCCCTCTATCCGGGCTGGAATGTCCTCGCCTTGCCGCCCTTGCAGCAAGGTGGCGGATCGGTCCTGCCTTCGATCAGCGCCACAGATCTGGACCTTTACGATGAGTTCGGCAACACCATCGCGCGGTCCGCCTTCGACGAGGTCATGGGACGGCCCCAGACCTGGAATGGCACCAGCTTCGTCGAACTGACCTCCATCGCTGTCAGCCAAGGTTTCTTTCTGAAGAACAACCTGAGCGGGGCGAATCCACGCATGCTGTATCTGGTTCCTGGAAGACAGGCCCTGAGCGCCGGGGTTCGAGCGAGTTCTGGAATTCAAGCGTACACACCTTCGCCGCAGGTGCGTGCCCGGCCGGCTTCCGGCGGTACGGAAATCGTCCCGGTCACCGGAACCATGGGCCAGCCTCCAGCCCCACCGGGCGCCACGAGCGCTCCTTTGGCATCGACCGCCAGTGGAGGATGCGGTGGAGGCGGCATCGGACTCCTCGTCCTGGGTCTGGGCAGCCTGGGATTCCTGGTAGGCAGGCGTCGAGGTGTTTCCTGAACACATTCTGGATGTGGGATGGCACACGAGCCGCCAGGGTTTGCAGGTAAGCTGTAGGCCTACAAGACGGGTGGTGTTGCGGATGGTCCCGTTGCGCCAGGATCAGCGATCATGACATCCGTACATGAGGATCCGTGGCTGACCATCGCCGGGCCGCTCGCCGCCCTGTCCGGGCCGCGCATACCTGCGGGTGCCATGGTGGCACAGCTGCCCGGATCCGGACAGGACGCCCTGCCCGCGCTGCGCGCGACCATCGAACGCTGCCACGCCGGCGGCGGCGGGCGCGTAGTGGTGCCGCCCGGCGAGCACCTCCTGCGTGGCCCGCTGGTGCTGCTCAGCCGGGTCGAGGTCCACCTCGAACGCGGCTGCACCCTGCGTTTCAGCGGTGAACCGGCCGACTTCCTGCCGCCGGTCTTTCAGCGTTGGGAGGGGACCGAGGTGATGTCGCATTCCCCGCTCATCACCGCGCAGGGGGCCACCGACATCGCCCTGACCGGTGACGGCATCATCGACGGCCAGGGCAGCCGCGTCTTCGCCGGGTGGCAACCGCACCAGGGGCCGCACCAGGAGCGGCTGCGCGCCTACGGTCGCGACGGCGTGTCAGTCGGGCAGCGCGTGTTCGGCGCCGGCACCCTGCTGCGTCCCAGCATGTTCCAGCCGATCAGTTGCGAGCGGGTGCTGCTGTCCGGCGTCACCCTGCGCGACGCGCCGTTCTGGGTCATCCATCCAACCTACTGCCGCCAAGTGATCGTGCGGGGCGTGACGGTGGACAGCCTGAACCACAATAATGACGGCTGCGACCCCGACTCGTGCGAGGATGTGCTGGTCGAAGACTGCACCTTCAGCACCGGCGACGATGCGATGGCGATCAAGGCGGGGCGCGACGCCGACGCCTGGCGCGTCGCCCGCCCCACCCGGCGCGTGCTGGTGCGCAACTGCCGGCTGAACTCGCGCATCAATGGCCTATGCATCGGCAGCGAGATGAGCGGCGGGGTCTCCGAGGTGTTCATGCAGGACTGCCGGATCGCATCCGCCGCCTCGGTGCTGTATCTCAAGGGCAACCGTGATCGCGGCGGAGCGATCGAGGACGTGCACATGCGCCGCATCGAGGTCGGACGGGCCGAGGTGGCGGTGATCCGCTTCGAGCCCAACTACAAGGGCCGGGGTGCTGGACGTCATCCGCCGGCGATGCGCCGGGTGCGCATCGCCGATGTACGATGCCGTGCAGCGGACGCATTCGGCCTGTTCATCGACGGCGATGCCGAGCAGCCGGTCGAGGATGTCGTCCTGTCGCGCATTGTCATCGACCAGGCGCAGCAACCGCTGTGGCTGCGGCATGCCCGCGGCGTGCGCTGCGAGCAGGTACTGATCAACGGTGCGGAGATTCCGGTCGAACCGCAGACGCTGCCGCCCGAGGTCGAACCACCGGCGATGCGCCAATGATGTAGCATGGGCGTCCCGCCCATGGGCATCAGGATCGTCGATCACGGGCGAGACGCCCGTGCCACATGCGCCGCTTGTTCCTCAGTGACGCAGCCCTTGCGAGTGGTCGCGGCTTGGCGATTGCGGGGGTGTCGGACCTGGGCAACCTGCCGCACCATGATGCTGTCGTCCAACCGCCTCTGAATTCCCGAGCGCCAGGCTCGGCAGGTTGCCGGTCTGCACGCTTCGGGCACTACCCCCATCCGTCGCCCCAACGGCTGACCGCGTGGTCTCCGTGGACGGCGGGCCAGCCCTCCCGGAGAGTCCCATGCCCAGTCCCATCCTGCCCTGTGTCCTGCTGCTGCTTGGCGGCCTGCTTCACCTGCGTGCCGCCGACCCGGCGCCGCTGCGCATCTCGGCCATCCCCGATGCCGATCCCACCAAGCTGCTGCAGGTGTTCGAGCCGCTCGCCGCCTACCTGTCGCAGGCGGTCGGCCGTCCGGTCCGCTTCACCCCGGTGACCAAGTACGAACTGGTGGTCGAGGCGCTGGCCGCCAAGCAGCTCGAACTGGCTTGGCTGGGCGGCTACACCTCGATCCAGGCCGATCGCGCCTGTGCCGGCGGCATCACCCGCCTGGCGATGCGCGAATCCGACGCGCAGTTCACCTCGGTGTTCATCGCCGCGCCGCAGTCTGGCATCGCCACGCTCGCGGATCTGCGCGGCAAGACCTTCGCCTTCGGTTCGCAGAGCTCGACCAGCGGACACCTGATGCCGCGCTTCTTCATGCTGCAGGAGAAGATCGATGTCGATGCCGAACTCGGCAAGATCACCTTCACCGGCGCGCACGACAAGACCATCAAGCTGGTCGAGAGCGGCGTGGCGCAGGCCGGCGCGGTCAGCGTTTCGACCTGGAAGCGCATGACCGCCGAGAAGGCCGTCGATCCGACCAAGGTCGCTGCGTTCCACACCACCCCGCCCTTCGTCGATTACTGCTGGGCGGTGCGTAAGGATCTCGACCAGGACCTGCAGCAGCGGCTCAAGACGGCGCTGCTCGCCCTCGATCCCGCACAGCCGGAGCACAAGCGCATCCTCGACGCGCACAGCGCCGCCCGCTACATCCCGGCGGTCGATGGCGAGTGGGACAAGCTCAAGGAGGCGGCGCGCGCCGCCGGCATGTTCAAGTAGCATGACCGCGGTTCCGGCTGTCACGCTGGCCGGGGCGCATCTGCGCCTCGGCCGCATCGACGCCCTCGCCGGCATCGACCTGCGCTTGGATGCTGGCGAGCAGGTGGCGGTCATCGGGCCGAGCGGCGCGGGCAAGAGCAGCCTGATGGCGGTGCTCAACCTCGGTCGTCAGCTTGATGCCGGCACCCTGGCGTTGCACGGCGTGGCGGTGGCTGGGCTCGGCCGTGCGTCTCGGCGCAGCCTGCGCGCGCGCATCGCCACGGTGCATCAGCACCACGATCTGGTCGGTCGGCTCGATGTCCTGCGCAATGTCCTGGCTGGCCGCCTTGGCCGCTGGGGCGCGTGGGCTAGCCTGCGCGCGATGATCGCGCCGCGCCAGGCTGAGGTCGCCGAGGCGATCGCAGATCTCGGACGCGTCGGACTGGCTGACCGCTGGCGTGACCGCGCCGACCGCCTGTCTGGCGGCCAGCAGCAGCGCGTGGCCGTCGCCCGGGCGCTGTTCCAGGGGGCCGAACTGCTGCTCGCGGACGAACCGGTCGCGTCGCTCGATCCGGTGCAGGGCGCCGCGCTGCTCAGGCTGCTTGGCGACATCGCGCGCCAGGACGGTCGCACCCTGCTGGTCAGCTTGCACCAGCCCACTCTGGCCGTGCAGTGCTTCCCGCGCATCGTCGGCATGCGTGCCGGACGCATCGTCTTCGATCTGCCAGCAGAGCGGGTCGCAGCCGAGCAGCTCGCGGCGCTGTACGCTGGATCCCCGGCTCCGACCGATGCCTGAGCGCCGCCACGCCGGTGAGTTGCACTGGGGGCCATGGGGCCTCGTGGCCGCCGTGGCCATCCCGGTGCTGTGGTCGTTCTGGGTCGTCGGACTGCCCGAGCGCGCCGGCCGTCCCGAGGCCTGGCGCGAAGCCTTCGGATTCCTGGCCGGCTTCGTCCCGCCGCGCAGCGATGCCGCGTTCCTCGCCGGACTGGTACGGCCGACCCTCGACACCCTGGCGATGGCCGTGGTCGGCACGGTGACCGCCCTGCTCATCGCCGTGCCGTTGGCGGCCTTCGCCAGCCGCACCGTACTGGGTGGGGCCAGGCTGTTGACCGATGACCTGCGTCTCGGCTGGCTAGCGCGCAGCGTGCATGCGCTGGCGCGCACCACCGCCGTGCTGCTCGCCAGCGTGCCGGAGGTGATCTGGGCGGTGATCCTGGTGCGTGTGATCGGTCTGGGACCGGCGGCGGGTGCCCTCGCCCTCGGTCTGGCCTACGGCGGCGTCATCGCCAAGGTCTGGTCGGAGCAGATCGAGGCCCTGGATCCGGCCCC
>JAIFND010000199.1 GCA_020047915.1 bacterium
AGTTGGGGATCAGCGGCATCCCAGGTGCCATGCAGCAGGGGGGCTGCATGGGGCGTGGCCGGCATCGCCAGCCATCCGCCGAACGCGGCGGCGCCGACACACAGCACCAGGAGCAGGATCACGACGCTGCGCGGCATGACCGGATAGTGGCCCTGCTGCGTGCAGGGGAAGCCGATTACGCGTTACTCGCCCGGCCGCACCTTGAATTCGCGCATCCAGAACTCCACCTCGGCGGGCGACGGAGGCGGCCGCTCGGGCGGGGCATCGCGCTGCGTGCGGAAGCCGGCGGCGAAGCCGCGGGCGGTGGCGACTCTGGCGCCCAGGGTCCGGCAGCGTCGTGCCAGGGTCGCGTCATCGCTGATCACCACCAGACCCGGTGGCCGGTGCTGTTTGAGCCAGGTGACGAGGCGCTCGTCGGCTTCACCCGATCCGCTGTAATCGACGCGCAGGCCTTTGCGTTGGAAGGTGCGCGGCTCGCCGCCCGGCCCGCCATCCCAGAACACCGCGGTGTTGCGCCGGCCGCCGAGCAGGCGTTCAAGCTCGGCGCGGGCGCGCTCCGGATCGAGGTTGGCGAGCCGGCGCAGTTCGGCGTCCTGGTGCACGACGTTCGAACCGTCGATCGCCAGCCAGCCGTTCATCCCGAGGTCATCTCCAGGAAGCGGCGTTCGAGGTCGCCGCCCTGCGCTACCTCGGCGACGGTGCCGTGCGCGATGACCTTGCCCTTGTCGATCACGGTTACGCGGTCGCAGCTGCCCTCGACGGTGGCCAGGGTGTGGGTGCTCATCAGCACCGCCCCGCCCTCGGTGGCGAGGCGACGGAACAGATCGAGGGCGACGCGGATGTGCTTGGGGTCGAGGCCGACCAGCGGTTCATCGACCACCAGCAGCTTGGGGCGGTGCAGCCAGGCGGCGGCCAGCACCACGCGCTGACGCTGGCCGTGGCTGTAGCCCTCGGCCAGGCGGTCCCAGAAGCCGGAGAGGTTGAACAGGCCGTCGCACTCGGCCAGGCGCTCAGCGAAGATCTTCTGGTCGAGGCCGTAGATGCGCGCCGTGAAGTCGAGGAACTCGCGGCCGGTGAGGCGTTCGAACAGGTAGGGCTCGTCCGGCACGTAGGCCAGCTTGGTGCGCGCCGCAACGCCATCGCTGACCACGTCATGGCCATCGACGCTGATCGTGCCGGTATCCGGGCGCAGCAGGCCCGAGATCATGCGGATGGTGGTGGTCTTGCCGGCGCCGTTGGGGCCGAGAAAGGCATGCACCTCGCCGGCCGGAATGGCCAGCGTCAAATCATCGACCGCCTTGAGGCTGCCGAAGCTTTTGGAGACGCCGGTGATGGAGAGGAGGGACATGGTAGCTTAGCGCTTAGAGCTTTGAGCTCTGAGCTCGAAACGCCAGCGGATACAGTGCGGGCTCCAAGCTCAAAGCTGCAAGCTCAAAGCTCATTAGGCCTGGACCTTGTCGGTCCGGTACTTGATGAACACGATGTGGTCCATCTCGCTGCCCGGCTCGTTCTCATCGTTCACATAGTCGCGCTCGATGGCGCGCAGATCGACCTGGTCGATGGCCTCGGCGGGGATCTCGGACAGCGTGCGGTTGGCCAGGGTTTCAAGCTGCTCGAAGCTGTTGGCGGCCTCCTCCAGCAGGGAGATGATGCGGATCTGGATATGGGCGGGCATGGCCGGACAGCATAGGAGGGGCGGAAAACACTCAAACCCATTGCCCCCCATAATCATTGCCCCAGGGGTTAGGGGTTAGGGGTTAGGGGTTAGGGATTCGATCCATTGCCCCAGGGTTTAGGGGCAGACCGATGGGAATGGACTGTCAACCCTAACCCCTGGGGCAATGACCACCCTAACCCCTAACCCCTGGGGCAATGATCTCGCTGGGCAATGACAGTCCCTAACCCCTAACCCCTGGGGCAATGATGGTCCCTTGCCCCCCCGCCGATCCCCAGACCATGCCGCCCGCCAATAGGGGATATCAGATGCTCAGCGTCGCCGGCCTGTCGATGAACTTCGGCCAGAAGGTCCTGTTCGAGAACGTCAGCCTCAAGTTCACCCCCGGGAACTGCTACGGCATCATCGGGGCCAACGGCACCGGCAAGTCGACCTTCATCAAGATCCTGACCAAGGAGGTCGAGCAGGTCCTGGGCGAGGTCATCCTCGAACCCGGCAAGCGCATGGGCTGGCTGCGCCAGGACATCAGCGGCTACGACGACCAGACCGTGATCTCGGTCGCCCTGCGCGGCCACCAGGAGGTCCACGCGATCCAGGCCGAGCTCGACAAGCTCTACGCCAAGGGCGACATGGACGACAAGGACATGGCGCGCATGAGCACGCTGCAGGAGCGCTTCGAGCAGCTCGACGGCTACACCCAGGAGTCGGCCGCCGCCGAGGTGCTCACCGACCTGGGTGTCGAACCAGCCCTGCATCAGAAGCTGCTCGGCGACATCGACACCGCCAAGAAGGTGCGCGTGTTCCTGGCCCAGGCGCTGTTCTCCAAGCCCGACGTGCTGCTGCTCGACGAGCCGACCAACAACCTCGACATCCCGGCTATCGTCTGGCTCGAGCAGTTCCTCGCCGACTACGAGGGCGTGATCGTCGTGGTCAGCCACGACCGTCACTTTCTCAATCGTACCTGCACGCACACCCTCGACGTCGATTTCAAGACCATCCGTTCCTTCGCCGGCCCCTACGATGTGTACCAGGCCCAGGAGCAGCTGGCCCGCGCCCACCGCAGCAAGGAGGCGGGCCGGGTCGAGCGCCAGGTGCTGAAGCTGCGCCGCTTCGTCGAGCGCTTCAAGTCGAACGCCGCGCGTTCGAAGCAGGCGACCAGCCGCGAGAAACTGATCGACCAGCTGTCGGGCCAGAAGGTGCAGCCCAGCTCGCGCGTCGCGCCGCGCCTCTACTTCAAGTTCCAGAAGCCGAGCGGCCAGGACGTGGTCAAGATCGAGAAGCTGAGCTTCGCCCATCCCGGCGGACCGAAGATCTGCGACAAGTTCGAGGCGCGCATCGACCGCCAGGACCGCATCGCGATCATCGGCCGCAACGGCATCGGCAAGAGCACGATGTGCCGCCTGATCCTCGGCGAGCTGGCCCCCGAGAAGGGCACGGTCACCTGGTCGAACACCACCACCCGCGCCTACTTCCCGCAGGAGGGTGGTGACCTGTTCAAGAACAAGGACCTGAACATCTACGAGTGGATCCGTCAGTTCACCGAGAACCAGGACATCAACAATATGCGTGCCATGCTCGGCCGCATGCTGTTCTCCGGCGATGACGTGAAGAAGATCGTCGGCGTCCTCTCGGGTGGCGAGCGCGTGCGCTGCCTGCTGTCGATGGTCATGCTGCAGGAGGCCAACACCCTGATCCTCGACGAGCCGACCAGCCACCTCGACATGGAATCGATCGAGGCGCTGCAGGAGGCGTTGGAAGATTTCCAGGGCACGCTGGTGGTGGTCAGCCACGACCGCGAGTTCATCGACAACGTCGCCAACCGCTGCTGGATCATGGAAGACGGCCCCGCTGGCGGTCCCGCCAAGATCACCGACTGGCGCGGTGACTACGCCGGATATCGCAGCAGCCGCGGCCTGGAGTAGGCTTGTTTGCTCAGGGGCTTCGCCCCCGCGGCCCTGCGGGCCTGCCCCCCGGCCTTTGTCCCAGCTCGGTTTCGTCGCTCCGCTCCGAAACCGTGGACGGATGGGCTACGCCCATTGTATCCGTCCACCGCTGCTCGGCGGCCGCCCCATCGCTGCGCGACGGGGTCCCTTCCATGGGTTGGGGCAATTCAGCGCACCAGCAGCCATAATCCCACGACCAGCGCCAGCCCCGCGGCGGCGATGCGCCAGCCGAACCAGGCCCAGAACAGCCATGGTTTGGCGTGCCCGGTCATCGGGTTCACCGCACCGGGGACACCGGCGCGGTGTGCGTTCAGGCGGCGCAGCGCCGCCCCCGCGATGGCCAGCTTGGCCACCGCGAAGACCAGCAGGATGACGCCGACCGCCTGTAGGCTGGTCAAGCGAGCGACTGCGCGGCGGCGATGATGCCGTCCACGCCGATGCCGTGCTTCTTGTACAGCTCATCGGCGGAGTAGGCGCTCTGGCCGAACTCGCCGTGCACGCCCAGGATCTTGACCTTGGGCCGGCAGCCGGCGGCGGCCAGCTTGGCGACCAGCACCTCGCCTGCGCCGCCAGTCATCTGGTGGTCCTCGACCGTCACCAGCTTGCCGCCCATCTGCTCGATCAGCTTCTTGTGCGTCTCGATGTCCGGTTGGTTGGCGATGGCGTTGTTCAGGACCACGCAGTTGACGCCCGAAGCGACCAGCTTCTCGGCCGCCTTCACCGCCGCCGCGACCAGCGAACCGTTGGCGCTGATCACAACGCCGGGCTTGGTGATCGACAGCGAGAGGTTGATTGGCCCGAGTTGGCCGCCGAAGGTAGCCTTCTCGACGCCGCCGCCGACGATCATCGCCTTGCCCCAGGCATAGGACGCGCCCTCGGGCTTGATCGACACCGGGAAGTTTTCGCGGCCGCAGAAGAACATCACGCTTTCGGGCATCTTGCCCGCCTTGCGCGCCGCCGCGAAGCGGCTGATCGCCTCGCTCATCGCCCACTCGGCCTCTTCGGCGCTGGCCGGGCAGTAGGTGACGGTGTGCGGGATCGAACCGGTCATCGCCAGATACGACAGACCCTGGTGCGAGGCGCCGTCAGCGGCGTCCTGGAAGCCGGTGTGGCTGTACACCGCGATGACCGGCGCCTGGCTGAGGTTGGCCATGCACAGGGGCAGCAGGCCCTTGGTCACGCCGAACTGGGCGAAGGTGTCGACCACCGGGATGTAGCCCCTCGGCGATGCCGACCTCGAAGGAGAGCTGCGGGAAGGCAGCGCGGAAGGGCGCGACGCCGGTCGAGCCCTGCAGGTCGGCGCTGACGCTGACCACCGGCAGGCCGGCCTTGGCGGCGGCGATCATCGCCTTGGGGAAGCCGCCCTGGATCTTGTCCTTCTTGACCGCGGGCGCGGCGGCAGGTGCGGCAGCGGCGGCCTTCTCGGCCTTGGCCTTGGCGGCGTTCTCTAGGCTCTGCAGCCATTCCTCGAATTGCGGGGCCAGCGGCTTGCCGCCGTTGATCTCGGCGACGAAGGGACGCAGCTTGGCCGGGTCGGAGATGGGGAAGCCGTGGCCGCCCGAGGCGCTCTTCTCGGTGCTGGCGACGCCGAAGCCCTTGACCGTCTTGGCCCACACCACGACCGGCTTGGTCGGATCGGCCTGGGCGGCGGCGATGGCCGCCTCGACCGCGCTGAACGCGGCCTGCAGATCGTTGCCCTTGTCGCAGCGGATGACCTTCCAGCCCTGCGCCTCGAAGCCGTCGAAGTAGCCCTTCTGGGCGAAGGCGTCGGCGTCGCAGCGGCCGCTCAGCTTGGTGTTGTTGTCGCTGACCACCATGACGAAGGGGGCGGTCAGGCCCTTGGCGGCGAAGCCGGGGATGGCGGAGACCGCTTCCTTGGCTTCACCTTCGTAGAGCGCGCCGTCCGAGATCACGCAGACCGTGGTGCGCTTGCTGTCGGCGAGGCGGTCGGCCATCGCCAGGCCCTGGGCGACCGGCAGGCCGCTGCCCAGCGGGCCGTTCGAGATCATCACGCCTTCGGGGAAGATGTGGCCTTCACCGTGGCCGGTCAGCTTCGAGGTGATCGAGCGGAAGCCGCGCAGGTCGCCGACCGTGACGCCGGCGAAGCCGTAGTTGGCCTTCAGCGCGTACACGCCGTTCTCGGTGTGGCCGGCGTCGTTGACGAAGTTGAACGACTGGTGCCAGGGCGAGGCGCTGAACATGATGCCGTGGATCGCGCTCATCAGTTCGGCCAGGGCGGCGGGTCCGCCCCAGTGGCAGGCGGCGCCGCCGACCACCGCATCCATGTCCATCAGGGCGACCATCAGGCGGGTCGCGACCGGGCAGGCGACCTGCAGGGTCGAGCCGTCGGCGCGCTTCACCGTCGCGGGATACTTCGGGGCGCCCGGGTTGCCGGCCAGCGGATTCGGGTAGCTGAGGCCCGCGCGGAAGCGGTCCTTGGGGTCGATGGCGGCGGCTGGAGCGGTTTCGGCGCCCATGGCAGGTCCTTTCGGGAGAGGTCTGCGCATGCTGATCAACCGGACGCCGGGGCAAGGGTCTGGGCCTAGCCAGTGTCCGCGTCAGTGGTGGGTCCAGGGCCCCGTGGCCGCAGCCGTAGGCGAGGACCGCGCGCCGAGGGGTGGTGGGCGGATACAATGGCGCAGCCATCCGCCCACGATTTCGACGGCCCCGCCGGAGAAATCGAACCCCGACACAGCGCGAGGGGCAGGCCCTTCAGGGCCGTGGGGACGAAGTCCCCAAGAAACAAGACATCCACTCGCGCCGGGTCCAGCAGACTACCCTGAACCGGTGTTCAGAGTGGGGGCCGCCCCGTACGACCACGGTCGTGACGGGAGATTGGCCCCCGGTGATAACGAAAGGCCAGGGGGATGTGGCCGGGTATCGAACGCAGCAGATGTCGTCGGCGCTTATACCGGTTCACCAGTTGTAGGGAAGCGTTGTCGGACCTCGGGTGTTACCAGCTTCCGCAGGCGGAAAAGGCGGCGATGCTGGTGGGCCATGCCGGTGAAGATCACGCTCGCCCAGGCCATGGGCACCTGCTTCGGGGTTCAGGACGCCATCGACATGGCGCTCGACCCGATCTATCGCGGCAAGCTGACCGTGGTCGGCCAGTTGGTGCACAACCCCCAGGTCACCGAACGCCTGCTTGCCAATGGCGTGCGCATCGTCGAGCGTGACCAGATCGACAGCATCACCACGGAAGCGGTGATGATCACCGCACATGGCGCCAGCGACAGCACCAAGGCAGATCTGCAGAAGCGTGGCTTCACCGTCTATGACGCCACCTGTCCGCTGGTGATCCGCCTGCACAAGCTGGCGCGTTTCCTCGAACGCGAGGGTTGGTTCCCGGTCATCGTCGGCAAGGCCGACCATGTCGAGGTCAAGGGCGTGGTCGGCAATCTCAAGGCTTCGGCGGTGGTCTATCACGAACGCGACCTTGAGCAGTTGCGCGGCCACGAGCGCCTGGGCGTGGTCAGCCAGACCACCAACCGCCTCGACAAGGTGAACACCATCCTCGACGCGATGCGCAAACTGCCGTGGGTGCGCGAAGTGCGCTTCATCGACACGGTGTGCCAGCCGGTGAAGGAGCGCCAGGCCGCTATCGCCACGCTGCTCGAAGCCGACATCGACCTGGGCATCGTGGTCGGCGGGCGCAACAGCGCCAACACCGCCAAGCTGCGCGAGGTGATCGCCGACCGCGGCATCGCCGCCTTCCATGTCGAACGCCCCGAGGAGGTCGAACCGCGTTGGTTCGTCACCCGCCGTCATGTCGGCATCACCGCCGGCACCTCGACGCCCCAGGATGTGATCGAGGCGGTCTATCAGCGGGTGCGTGAGATCGTCGCCCAGCCAGCCGCCGCCGACCACGCTTGACCATGACCGGGCGCGGCGGAAATTCAGGCCAGATGCGTTACCGGGTCCGCAATCTGCCCATCGCCCTCATCGCTGGGATCTTCCTGCTGTTCCAGGCCTTGGCCATCGGCCTGGGACCGGGGGCGCGGATCTGCCTCGATCCTGCTTGCGCTGATGTGGTTGTTGCCGCCATGACTGAAGACTGCTGTGGCGGGGATTGTGCTGACAGAACGCCAGAACCGCAGATTGATCCGCCCTGTGACTGCCAGTGGCTGCCCATCGTTGATGCACCGATCACCGAACTTGCTCTGACGGCAGCACAGCTGCCTGTTGTGACTGCCGCCGCGCAGCCCGTGCTGCGGCTGGATCCGGTTGTGCCTGTGCGCCACGGAGCCCGTCCTGCAGAGCGCCGGCCACCACCGCACCTGAACACCCTGCGCTCCATCGTCCTGACCTGCTGAGCCCGGTTCCCGTCTCGGGAAACCCGCTTCAAACAGGATCAGTCATGTCCAATCCCCTCGCCGGCCTCGCCGTCGATCGCAGCGCCACGCCACCAGCGCGCCGTCCGCATGCCGCCCGCGTCCTCGCGCTGGGTCTCGGCCTTGGCGTGATCCTCGCCATCTGGCTGCTGCGTGAGCGGCTGGTGCCAGCGCTGCCGGTGACCGTAGCGCCGGTCGTCGCCCTGGCCGATCCGGTCGCCCACGCCGAACCTGGCTCCGTGCTGGCCCGCGCTTCCGGCTGGTTTCATCCCGATCCCTTGCCGGTCGCGTTGTCGGCGCAGCGCTCTGGCAGCATAGCGACGGTGCATGTTAGGCCGGGTCAGGTCGTCGCAGCGGGAGATGTGATCGCCGAACTGGATGGCCGCGATGCCGCCCTGGCAGTGCGTCGGGCCGAGGCCGCCATCGCCGGGGCGGAAGCCGATCGTGACCGGGCGGCGGCCGAAGTCGCTGCCGCCGAGGCGCGTCTGGCGCAGGCCCGTGATCGCCATGAACGCCTGCGCCGGGCCGACGCGGCGGCCAGCGCCGATCTGCTTGCCCAGGCCGCCCACGAGGTTGCGGTGCGCGCTGCCGAGAAGGCGGTGGCGGCGACGGCCCGCGGTCAGGCGGAGGCCGCTCTGCAAGCCGCCCAGGTCGGTCGCGCCAGCGCTGCACTGGAGGTCGAACGCGGCCGCATCGTCGCCCCGACGGCTGGTGTCATCCTGCGTCTGGCTGCGGTTCCCGGGCGGCACCTCAGCCTCGATAGCGCCGAAACCGCCTTGATCGCCGAACTATTCGACCCCGCGCGGGTGCAGGTGCGGGCCGATGTCCCGCTCGCCGACGCCGGGGCGGTGCGGCCTGGTCAGCGGGTCGAGATCGAATGCGAACTGCTGCCTGGTCGCACCCTGGTCGGTTCGGTGGTCGGCATCGCCGGCCTCGCCGACGCCACCCGCAACACCCTGGCGGTGCACATCGCCCTGAGCGATCCACCTGTCTCGCTACGGCCCGACATGCTGGCACGGGTGCGTATCCTGGGTGACGCGGCACCTGCACGGAAAGGTTCGACCAATACCGGCCTGGCTGCCCCGGTCGCGACCCTGCGCGAACGCAGCGGCGATCGCGCCGTGGCCTGGGCCGTCGATGCCGAGGGACGGCTGCGCCAACGGGCCATCGTCCTGGCCGGCCCCGATCGCGGCGCCTGGGCGCCGGTGGCCGAGGGCCTGGTCCTCGGCGAACCGCTGGTGCTCGGCACGGTGGACGGCCTGCACGAGGGCCGGCGTGTGCAGGCCTCGTTCGCGAAGGGGCCCTGACATGACCCAACATTGCACCTTTGGGTTCGCCGTTCGGCGTTCGCCGTTCGGTGTGTCGCAGAGAAGGGCTATGATTCCTGCATCTGTATCATGTCACCCAGAGGGTGAACCCGACGGTTCATGTAATTTCGTTTTCTCAAACGCCGAACGTCGAACGCCGAACGCCGAACGGAGGCGTCAAGCATGACAGCTCCGCTGATCGCTGCGCGCGCCATCCGCAAGGCCTATCGCAAGGCCGGCGGCGAGGTCGTGCCGCTGGAATCCCTCGACCTCGATGTGCAACGCGGCGAGTTCCTCGCCCTGATGGGACCTTCGGGCAGCGGCAAGACCACCCTGCTCAATCTCCTCGCCGGCATCGACCAGCCGACGGCCGGCTCGCTGCTCATCGCCGGCACCGACCTTACGCGCCTGTCGCGCTCGCAGCTGACGCGCTGGCGCGGCGACCATGTCGGCTACATCTTCCAGCTCTATCATCTGCTGCCCGTGCTGACCGCCTGGGAGAACGTCGAGCTGCCGCTGCTGCTGCATGCGATGCCTGCTGCCGAGCGCGCCCGCCGTGTCAGTCTCACCCTCGACCTGGTCGGCCTGGCGGATCGCGGCGACCACTTCCCGCGCCAACTGTCGGGTGGCCAGGAGCAGCGCGTCGCCATCGCCCGGGCCCTGGTCGCCGATCCGCCGCTGCTGGTCGCGGACGAGCCGACCGGCGACCTCGACCGCGACAGCGCGACCGCCATCCTCGCCCTGCTGCGCCGCCTGGTCGCCGAACTGGGCAAGACGATCGTCATGGTCACGCATGATCAGCGCGCCGCCGCTGCTGCGAGAAGGGCCGGCTGGTCGAGCCGGGGACGGTGCCGGCGTGATGCGCGTCGCCTGCAATCTTGCCGAACTCGCGGCACTGCAGGTGCGTCGGCATCCGCTGCGTACCGGCCTCACCGTCTTGGGCGTGGCCTGCGGCCTGTTCCTGCTCACCGTCGTCGAGGCGATGCATCGTGGGCTAGAGCGTGCGACGGCCGCCGTGCCGGGTGATGACCGGCTGGTGGTATTCCGCGCCGGGCGCTTCTGCCCCAGCACCAGCCGCCTGCCCGAGCGCTATGGCGCGGCCATTGCCGCGGTGCCTGGCGTACGCGCCGTCGTTCCCGTCCTCGTGCAGGTGTCGAGCTGCGCCACCGGTCTCGATGTCGTCACCTTCCGTGGGGTGCCCGAAGGCACGCTCGGCCCTGATATCGCCGCGCCGGCGGCGCTGGCGGCCTGGCGCGGTCGCGGTGACGCGGTGCTGGTCGGCCCGG
>JAIFND010000107.1 GCA_020047915.1 bacterium
TACCCCCGGCTTACCTTTACGCCATTGGGCGCAGCCCCTGCAGCAACAGCCAGCTAGCGGGGCGACGCCCATAATCAGCCTCGGGCTGGGGTGGAGCCCCGCTAGTCGATTTTCCTTGGCTGTCGGGTTGATCTTTCCGGCTTATCTGCGCCCTCTTGCTAAATGATAATGATTATCAAACTCCTTTAAAGAAGGAGCCCACATGACCCGCCTGCTCGCCCTCATCCTCCTGGTCACCAGCCTCATCGCCGCCGACCAGCCGAAACTGGTGCTGGCGCTGAAGCCAGACAAGAACCCGGAGGTCATGACAGCAGAACGAGGCGAGCTGTCGCGCCTGCTGGGCGCCGCAACCGGCCGGCCGGTAGAGGTGATCGTCCCGACCTCGGCAGCGGTGATCGCGACCGGCCTGGCAAACGGCACGATCGATGCCGCCCATGTCGCTTCGACCGACTTCGCCAAGGAGGCCCTCAATCCGGCCGCCCCGTCCGCGGCTCGCATCGCTCTGGCGGTGCAGGTGAAGGGCCAGACCTCCTACCGCAGCATCTGGCTCACCCGTGCCGGCAAGCCGTACAGCGGAATCGCGCAGCTGGCCGGCAAGCCGGTGGCCTTCGCCAGCCGCACTTCGACCAGTGGCTGCATCATACCCCTGTTCGATCTCCAGCAGCGCGGCCTGCTTGCGGCCGGGGGATCGCCGGCCGACTTCTTCGGTGTCGGCAACGTCTTCTACGGCACGGGCTATGTCAGCGCGGTCGAACGGGTGTTGGATGGCAGCGCCGAGGCCGCGGCGGTCAGCGACTACGTGTATGAGGGCGACAAGCACCTCACTGCCGAGCAGAAGTCCAGGCTGATGGTGATCGCCACCCAGGGCCCCGTCCCGACCCATGTGCTGGCGGTGCGCCGCGCACTGCCGGCGGCCGAGGCGGACGCGCTGGTGGCTGCGCTCTCCGGACTCGAGGCCAACCTGCGCGACCGCGTCTTCGGCGGTCCGCTGGTCGTGGTCGATGAGCAGGCCCATATGGCGCCGATCCGTGCCGCCCTCGCGGCGGTCAAGGCGATGAAGCTCTGATGCAGCAGCTTCTCTCCTGTCGGGGACTCTGCCTAGGCCATGGATCCACGACCCTGATCCGCGATCTCGATCTCGATCTGCGGGCCGGCGAGTTGTTGGCGGTCACCGGTCCATCGGGCTGCGGCAAGAGCAGTCTGCTGCGCGTGCTGGCCGGGCTGGACCGTCCGTTGGACGGTTCGGTGGCCCTCGCCGGGCCGCGTCACGGCGCTATCGCCGTCGCCTTCCAGGACAGCGGGCTGCCCGGCTCCATCGCCGGCCGCCAGGCCATCCTCACCGGACGGCTGCACACCCTGCCATGGTGGCGCGGCTGGTGGGGACTGCCGGAGCGCGATGCGCCGCAGGCCGAGCGGCGTGCCGCCGATCTGGGCGTCGGCCATCTACTCGACCGCCCGGTGGCCACTGCGAGCGGCGGCGAACGCCAGCGCCTGGCGGTGGCCCGCGCCCTGCATCATGGCGGGCGCATCGTGCTGCTCGATGAACCGGTCTCGCAACTCGACGAGTCCTCGGGACGACTGGTGATGGATCGCCTGCGCGACGAGGCGGCTGCCACCGGCCGCGCCATCCTGGCAGTGGTGCATCAGCCGCAGCTGGTCGCCGCCTGCGCCGACCGTGAACTGGCCTTCGGTCCGGATGCGACCTGGAGCCTGCGGAGCCCGCTGCGATGAGCCCGTCCCGACCGACCGGCTGGCGGCGCCTGGATGGTGTGGACTGGAGCATGGCGATCTTCGTCGTGCTGGTCTGCGTCGCCGCCTCGGGCATCCGCGGCAGCGGCCGCGAACTCGACTACTGGGGCAATTTCACGGCCTTCGCCGGGCGCTTCCTGCCGCCCGACTGGTCGGTGCTGCCCGATGTCGGCTGGGCCATGCTCGAGACCGCGCGCATCGCGCTGGTGTCCACCGCCATCGCGATGCTGGCCAGCCTGCCGCTGGCGCTCGCCGCGGCCCGCACGGTGTCACCCTGGTGGATCGCCATCCCGGCCCGGCTGGTGCTGAACGCCGTGCGCAGCGTGCCCGCCCTGGTGTGGGCCGTGCTCGCCGTGGCGATCACCGGGCCGAACGCCCTCGCCGGATGCCTGGCTCTCTCCGGCTACAGCGCCGGCTATCTCGCCAAGTTCTTCTCCGAATCGATCGACGCCGCCGACCAGTGGCCGGCACGCAGTCTGCAGGCGATGGGCGCACGGCCGGTGCAGGCCTTCCGCTGGGGGACTTGGCCGCAGCTGCGGCCGCAGCTCGCCAGCCATGTCCTGTGGATGCTTGAGTACAACCTGCGCTCGGCGGCGATCGTCGGCTATGTCGGGGCAGGCGGGGTCGGACTACTGCTGCAGACCTACCAGGAATACGGTGATTGGGACCGCTTCGGCGTGGTGCTGCTTGCCATCCTCGCCCTGGTCACGGTGATCGACTACGCCGGCCAGCGGATCCGCGACCTGTGGAATCCGCAGCCGCGCCCGCCCGCCGACGGCTAGTTCGACCGCCGCCGATCCTATAGTTCGGCGCGGCAGCGCGCCACGATCGCGTCGATCGCATCGACCTGGATCTGCTTGAGCGGCATGGCGAGGTCGCCCAGTGCTGCGCCCTGCGCGGCGGTGCGGGCGCCGACGATGACGCCCGAGACGCCCTCGTGGCACAGCAGCCAGCCGATCGCCATTTGCGGCACGGTGAGGTCGTCCTCTGCGCCGAGGACACGCATCTCCTCGACCGCCTGCAGCCAGCGCGCCAGGCGCGGGCCGCGGAAATCGTCACGCTCGCCACGATGATCGCCGGCCGGGAAGGTCTTGTCGGCCGTCCAGGTGCCCGACAGCAGGCCACGGAACAACGGCGAGTAGGCGAGGAAGCCGACCGTGTGGTCCACGCACCACGGCAGCACCGCCGTGCCGGTCTCGGGCTTCACCAGCGAGAAGCCGTTCTGCACGCTGTGCAGCGGCAGGCCGGTGGCCTGCCAGGCGGCCAGTTGCTCGGCCGAGAAGTTGCTGACCCCGATGGCGCGGATCTTTCCGGCCTTGAGCAGCGCGGCGCAGGCGGCGGCGGTCTCCTCGACCGGCTGCGGGGCCGGCCAGTGCAGTTGAAACAGGTCGATGCGTTCGACGCCGAGACGCTGCAGCTCTTCCTCGCAGTCGCGCTGCACCTGGGCGGCCGATCCGTCGGTGAGGCGCTGGCCATCGACCAGATGATGTCCGAACTTGGTGAAGACCAGCGGACGGGAGGCGGCAGGCATGCCCTTGAGCACCCGGCCGATCACCGCCGAGGCCTTGCCCTCGCCGTAGATCGGCGCGCTGTCGATCCAGTTGACCCCGGCATCCAGCGCCGCGCGGATCGCCGCCTCGCTGGCTGCATCATCCTGACCGCCCCACATCCATCCGCCGATGGCGAAGGCGCCGACGCCGATCGCGGTGATGTTCATGTCGCTGGTGCCGAGGGGGCGTTTGATCATGGCGGGGGGGGCGGCTGGAGGCTGGAGGCTGGAGGCTGGAAGAGTGGGCTGCCGTTGTCCTAGATGCTGGATGCGCAGCCAGTCATTCAATGCAGCAGTTCCAGGCGCGCCCCAAACCGTGCCTCCAGCCTCCAGCCTTCAGCTTCCAGCCAGGGTAATCTTGGGCAGGGCGAAATTCAGCTGCAGTTCCTTGGCGCCGTGCTTGTCGAATTCGATGATCGCTACGCGTGCGTCAGGGGGGCCACGCAACACCGCCACCGTGCCGCGTCCAAAGGTGGCATGGATGATGCGCTGCCCCGGCTGCAACTGGTCGCCGTCGGCCGGGCGGTCGTCGCCGACCTGGGTGGTCGGGCGCAGGTTGCTGCCCTTCTTGATCAATCCGCTGTCGAGCGCGGCGGCGACGGCGGCTTTGGCCTCGTCGCGGCTCTGCTGCATCGTCTGCCGGCGCTGACCGGGCGGCGGCGTCGGATCCGGCACTGGATGCTTGCCGGTCGCATCGCGGCTGGTGAAGCAGGTGGACGGCACCTCTTCCAGGAAGCGGCTGGGCGGGAAATGGAAGGTCTGGCCGTAGAGGCCACGGCAGCGCGCGCGCGACAGGTACAGTTCCTTCATCGCGCGGGTGATGCCGACGTACATCAACCGGCGTTCTTCTTCGAGCTTGTCCGCTTCGATCTGCTTGCCGCGGATCAGCGGCAGCAGCCCCTCTTCCAGACCGGCGATGAAGACCAGGGGGAATTCCAGGCCCTTGGCGGCATGCAGGGTCATCATCTGCACGCGGTCCTGGCCGGCTTCGCGGTCTTCACGCTTGCCGACCTCGGCGTTGAGGCCGACCTGTTCGAGAAATCCGACCAGGCCGCCGGATGGTTCGCTTTCGCGGTACTGCTCGGCGGCGGTGATCACTTCGCGCATGTTGCCGACCCGGTCCTCGCACTCGGCCGGCGGCAGGTCCTTGTAGTGGCTGCCCAGGTTCGTCAGGTCGATGACGCCGCGCACACAGGCCGGTGGATCGCCCAGCGGCAGGGTCTTGAGCAGCCGCCACAGGCGCGAGAAGTCATTGAGCGGTCCGGCGGCGCGACCGACCGCGACCTGCTGCAGCAGTTCGGGGCGTTCCAGCACCTCGGTCGGCGCGACCAGTTGCTCGTCGGCGAAGCCGGTCAACTGGTCGAGCGTGGTGTCGCCGATGCCGCGCTTGGGCACGTTGATGATGCGTGACAGGGCGCCGCTGTCGCGTGGGTTGACCAGCAGCTTGAGGTAGGCGACGACATGCTTCACCTCCTCGCGGTCGTAGAAGCGCGTCCCGCCGTGCAGTTGATAGGGGATGGCGCGGCGACGCAGCGCATCCTCCAGCACGCGGCTCATGGCGTTGGTGCGGTAGAACACCGCGGTCTCGCCGTAGGGCTTGCCAGACTGGTGGAAGCGTTCGATGGCGGCGGCGATGGCGTAGGACTCGTCCAGTTCGTCATCGACCGACAGCATGGTGATCGGCTTGCCCTCGGCGTTCTCGGTGCGGATGGTCTTGTCGAGGCGTTCGGTGTTGTTTTCGATCACGCCCTGGGCGGCGCGCAGGATCACCTGGGTCGAACGGTAGTTCTGCTCCAGCTTGATCTCGGTGACCGGATCGCCGTCCTTGTGGAAGTCGGTCTTGAAGTTGAGGATGTTCTTGATGTCGGCGCCGCGCCAGCCGTAGATCGCCTGGTCGGGGTCGCCGGTGGCGCAGACATTGCGGTGCTCGCCGAGCAGGCGCACCAGCTTGTACTGCGCCGTGTTGGTGTCCTGGTACTCGTCGATCAGGATGTAGGGGAAGCGTTCCTGCCAGCGCCGCCGCGCCACCGCGTCCTTCTCCAGCATGCGCACCGAGCTTGTTCTCGGCGTCGAGGCGGCGGGTGTATTCCTGTGCCACCTGCAGCGCGATGGTGTCGAAGTCGTCCTTGGGGGTCAGCGTGGCGAGATCCGCCAACTGGTTCTTCCACTCGGAGATGCGGTGGCACAGGCGGCGTGGGTCGAAGTCCTTGGGATTGCGCCCGAGGTCCTTGACGATCTGACGCACGTACTTCTCCGGCTCCTCGTCGTCGCAGATCGAGAACTCGGCCTCGTCACCCGAGCGCGAACGCTCCATGCGCAGCATGCGGTAGCCGGCCGAGTGGAAGGTGCAGATCCACGGCGTCTGCAGGCCGAGCAGCTTGTGCAGACGCTCCTTCATCTCGCCCGCCGCCTTGTTGGTGAAGGTGATGGCGAGGATGCGGTCGGGACGGGTGCCGGCGGCCTGGATCAGGTTGGCGATGCGGTGCGTGATGACGCGGGTCTTGCCCGAGCCAGCGCCGGCGACGACCAGCAGGGGGCCTTTGACATGCCCGACCGCGGCCTGCTGATCGGGATTCAGCCCCTTGAAGACATCGACCGCCGGCACGACTAGTCGGCTTTCACCGGAATTGCGGCGCCTGCCAACGGCACATGGTCGATCAGGCGCACGCCGTCAACAAAGACCGCCGCTGCCAGCACGCACGCATCGTCGGCATGCTCGGCCTCGGCGAAGCCCTTGAGGCTGACCACATCGCAGTAGTCCATATCGACGCCTTCTTCGACCAGCAGCTCCTCGGCGACGATCTCGATCAGCTTGAGGCTGGTGATCTGGCCGGCGCGGTAGGCACGGCGGGCGAGTTCCAGCCCGCGCGGCAGGCCCAGGGCCTTGGCGCGCATCGCCGGGGTCAGGCGCTTGTTGCGACTGCTCATCGCCAGGCCGTCGGGGTCGCGCACGGTGGGCGCCACGACGATCTCGGTACCCAGGTTCAGGTCGCCGTTCATGCGCGAGATGACCAACGCCTGCTGCAGGTCCTTCTGGCCGAAGACCGCGACATCGGGGCGCACCACGGCAAGCAGCTTGGTGACCACGGTGCACACGCCGCGGAAGTGGCCGGGGCGGGCGACGGCGCACAGCTTGTCGGTGAGCGGGCCAACCACCTCGACGAAGGTGCAGTAGCCGTCGGGGTACATCTCGGCGCTGTCCGGGGTCCACACCGCCGCCGCACCGGCCGCACGGCACAGCTCCAGATCCGCCTCCAGCGTCTTCGGGTACTTGGCCAGGTCCTCGGGGTTGTCGAACTGGGTCGGGTTGACGTAGATCGAGACCACCACCTCATCGGCCAGGGTCCTGGCCTTCTCGACCAGGCTGAGGTGGCCCTGGTGCAGGGCGCCCATGGTCGGGACGAAGGCGACGCGCGTCCCGGCTTTCAGCCGCTCGCGGCTCCAGGTGCGCATGTCGGCGATCGAGGTCAGTTCGTCCACGGGTGTCTCCTTGGCCTTGCAGCGTTCCGGACGGTCGGAAGTATCACCTTCCGGAGGCATCCGCGATGGCATTCTTGACCGTGCGTGTGAAAGGGACGGAAGGCTATACCCGGCACAACCTGAGCAAGGATCGCACCGTCGTCGGCCGCGCCTCGGCCTGCGACCTGCCGATCAACTCCCAGAACATCTCGCGCGAGCACTGCCTGGTGACCAAGAAGGAGGACGGCTGGTACGTCGAGGACCTCAACTCCTCGAACGGCACCTACGTCGGCAAGGAGAAGCTCGCTGCGCCGCGCAAGCTCGCTGAAAAGGAAGTCATCAAGGCCGGGGCGGTGCGTCTGACCTTCCATGACAGCGACATCAGCCAGGTCGAGGCGCTGGAGGTCCAGGCCAGCCGCAAGAAGAGTGATGCTGGCGACGATGCCGACGATCCCGCCCTGCCGCCGATCGACGGCCTGGCCGCTGCCTCAGCCTGCCCGGGATGCGGCCTGTGGGTCAGTGTTGCGCATCGGAAGCGCGGCGAGTCGGTGACCTGCCCACGCTGCCAGGGCGGCGTGCTGGCGGGTTGAGCCTTTCAGCCCAGCGGCATGGCTGCGAAATCCAGGTGCCGGAAGGCCCGGCCAGGATCGCGGCGCGGCAGCAGGGTCTGGGCATCGATGCTGCCGGACGCGATCTGCTGCAGGATCTGGATCAGGTTGTAGGGGGCGTCACTGTCGGCGCGCAATTCCAGCACCGCCTCGGCGACCTCCCGGCCATTCATCTGCCGCTTAGCTGCCCGATTCCAGATCCCTTCCAGACGCCGATCCACGCCTGACCAGCCAGCCCGCAGATCGATCCACTGCGGATCACTGCCGAAGCGGATCGCGGGCACCTCGCCCCCGCGCAGACTGATGACGACCCGCTCCAAGACGCTTGGCGTCTTCTGGACGCTACGGGCGGGAGGTACGGTGATCTGTTCCGGACGCTGATCGTTGCTCAGTCGTCCGCACAGCAGGAAGAAGAGCAGGATCAGGAACACGCAGTCGATCAGTGGAACGAGGTCGATCTCACCAACGAATCCTTGGGTGTACGACGCATGGCGAACCCCTCCGGGAGGGGGAACGCATAGCGCCTCCCTGTGGTTCAACGGGTCACGAAAAAACAAACCCATGCGGTTGCATGGGTTTGGTGATGGTGGGCAGTACAGGATTTGAACCAGTCTAGAAGACTTTATGTGGATGACCAAGAAAGGCATAAACCCATGCGATTGCATGGGTTTATGGATGGTGGGCAGTGAGGGATTTGAACCCCCGACCCCTCGCGTGTGAAGCGAATGCTCTAGCCACTGAGCTAACCGCCCATCTGTAAAGAGCCTTCACATCGTCCCCGCCAGGGGATGCCCTCGCGGGCCAGTACTTTACCCAATCTGAAAGCGGGGCGGAGTGTGCAGGGCGATCCAGGCTTGGCAAGGGCCCACCCGTCATGGCGAGGTACGACGCTCGGGACCATGCTCGATCAGCGTCCACCCCGGTTCCCGCTGGAAGGCCGGGTGATGCTTGGCGTCGTGGCATGTGCGGCAGTCCACCGCCCCCGTGGTCTTGGTGACCCCGGCGCTGGCGACGTGCGGCCCTGATCCGGTATGGCAGCTTTGGCATGAAACGGCGGGGGCCAGCACGCGCTCGGCGATGGCGGTGGTGTGGCAGCCGATGCAGGCGTCGGTGCGGTCGGCGGGCTTCAGGCTGTCAAAGGCGCGGGCATGAGCGGTGCGCTGCCAGGCCGTGTAGGCCGTCGGGTGGCAGCCGGCGCACGCGGTGGCCGGCTGGGCTTCGTGATCAAGCACGCTGCTCAGGCGGTCGGGGAACAACGGTAGGACGGCGGATTCGGCGGGCACCGAGTCATCGACCGGCGCGGTACGCCGCTCCTGGATCTGGCCTTGGGCATCGACCAGTAGCAGTTCCACGGCCAGACCGCCGGTCAGCACCGGACGCACGATGCGGCGATGCTGCACCGCCACTGGTTCGGTGGGGATGATCGCGGTGATGCCCGGTTGTCCGAGCAGGGGTAGAGGCTCGGCGCTGACCCGCACCTCGGGCACCTCCGTGGACCAACCCCGTGCAACCAACGCCACGCCGACGCCTGGGTGCGCGCCATCGCTGTTGCCGCTCAGAATCCAGCGGGTTGTGACGCCCGGTACGAGGCTGCCCGCCAGCCCCGGTAGGGCGGCAAGCCGATCGATGCCACCGAGCGCGCCTGCACTGCAGCCACATTGCCGGATGCTGCCTGCAAGGTCATGGACGATGCCCCAGACGGCCCAGCCTTTGGCCTGTGCGGTTGTGAGTGCGGCGGCCAACTGATCGCGTCCACGCCCGGCCCCTGGCCCCACGATCTGGATCTGGGCACGGGCAATGCCTGCGTCGGTTGCGACCAGGATGTCCTCGACGCCGGGACGCAAGCCGGTGACGCGCAAGCGTAGGGTCCACCTGCCTGTGGCGTCCACGATGGCTGGGATCGGGCTTTCGATACGCAGACAGGCACAGTCCACATGCCCTGCCTGGATCGATCTCCCCGGAGAAGCGCGGAGTTCCAGGGCGATGGTGGACACATCGGTTGGGGACAGCTGGAGACGGAGAAATGGAGAGACGAATGCAGGC
>JAIFND010000097.1 GCA_020047915.1 bacterium
AGCGGGTTCACGCCGTGCTTCTTGAACATCTCCATCTGCTTCTGCGCCAGCATCTGCTTGTTGTTCTTGTACTGCTCCTGCAGGTACTTCAGTTCCGGCCCGATCTTCTGCATCTTCAGCATGCTCTCCTGCTGCTTGAAGGTGGTGCGGTAGAGCACCGCCTTGATCAGGATGGTGAGCAGGATGACGGCGATGCCGTAGTGGCCGACGACCTTGGCCAGCATGTCCAGCACCCAGGTCAGGCCGTTGGCCAGGAGCTTGAAGAAGCGGTAGAAACCGTCGGTGTATTTGACCTGCTGCTCGACCTCGGTGAACATCGCCAGATCCTGCTTGGTCATGCTGCTGGCCGACAGCGACCAACCGCGCGTCCAGGTGCCGCCGGCGGCGACCTCGGCCGGGCTGAAGGCGACCGAGACGTAGGCCTGGGCCTCGGCATCAAGACCGGTGAAGCCCCACGCCTTGGCGCTCCAGGCGCCGGCAGCGGGAGCGCTCTGGCTCGGGCCGGCAGCCAGGGCCGGTCCGCTCGGCACGTTGGGACCGGCTGCCGGCGCGGCCTCGGGCTGTGCGACAGGGGCGGCGGCAGGCGTGGCGACCAGAGATTGCGGTGACCACCACACGGCGAAGAAGCGGCTCTTGAGTCCGAGGTAATCAACCCCGCGATCGCTGGTTGTCACATCCAGACCCGCCCCGACCGCCGGCATGCCGTGGTTGGTCAGCGCCCCATTGATGCCGCCGGTATGATCAAAGGTCGCGCAGTAGTAGGCTTCGCCGGGGCCGTAATCCTGATGCACGCCGTTGATCGGGACGATCAGTGGTGCCAGGTTCACCGACGCGTCCGACAGGTTGGCGATGGCCAGTTCGACGCCCACGGTCGGACGCATCGCATCCATGCGGTAGGTCAGGGTCCAGCGCAGCTTACCCTCGCGCTGGTAGCTGAATGTTGCCACATCCGGTGACGGCTTGCTGACCGTCCACGGAGCCCGGTCGCTGGAATTCAGGCCGCTGGCGGCGGCATCATGATCGGCGAGCCAGTTGTGCGCCCCGGCCCGCTGGTAGGCGCGTAGCACAGGCAGGGCGCCTTCTGGCACCGGCTGGACCAGCTTGGCGAGATGCTTGGGCAGGTCGATGCGCGCGGACGTCTTCAACTCAAGGCGCAGCAGGCTGCCACGGTTAGTCGACAGTACGGCACGGGCGGCCGCGTTCTCAATCACGACCTCGTCATAGGTCGGCAGAGGGGCGGATTCGCTGGCCCAGCAGAGGACGGCGGCGAGCAGCAGGATGACGTAGCGCATGGGAGGGCGGGAGTGTCTAGGCGCATCCGCCAAGGCAACCCGCACCCTGGACCCATGGTTCGGCGTTCGACGTTCGGCGTTCCGCAGGGCCTTGCACGAAATATGCGGCCCGTTCGGACATCTCTAGCAGGCCCGAAGATCGACCCTGTATCTCGCGTGCGAGCAACGTCGAACGTCGAACGCCGAACGCCGAACGGCTACGTTCAAGCCTTCAGCGCTTCCGCCTGCGCCTCGACCTGCTTGAGCCGGTTGCCCAGTCCCATCAGCGCCCCGCGCAGGTAGTCCTCCTCCTCGGGAGTGAGGTTGCCCTGGCTCTTCTCGCGCAGCATCTCGACGATGCGGATGGTGGCCTTGGCGTAGGGCAGGTTCACCGCCCGCTCGCCAGTCAGCGGATGCGGCAGCACCCCCAGCTGCACCTGGGCCTCGATGACGAGGCCCTGGAGGAACTTGAGGAAGGTCATCTCGACGGGAGCGGCGGCGGGCATGACCGGCATGGTGTCAGCCGCGCCGCTTCTTCCAGCGCCGTTCCTCGGTCCGTTGACGGAAGCGTTCAGGCGTGGGCGGCGGCAGCGCGATCTCCGGCGCCGGCAGGCCGAGCACGATGTCGCCGCGCTCGATGTCCACCGCGTCGATGCGCACCGTCAGCTCGGTGCCGGGCCCGAGGATGCGGCCGGAGTTGCGTCCGACCAGCGACATGCGCTGATCGTCGTAATCGTAGCGGTCGTCCTCGAAGGCGCGCATCGGCAGGAAACCGTCGATGCCGGTTTCCAGCATCTGCACGAAGGCCCCGCCGCCGCTGGCACCGGTGACCACGCCGGCGACCTCCTCGCCGATGCGCTTGCTGAAGTAGCGCGCCGCCTTGCGCGCGAACAGATCACGCTCGGAGTTCTCGGCGCGCTGTTCCAGCCACGTGCTCTGCTTGGCCATGGCTTCCAAGTAGTCACGACGGATCTCGACCTGCTTGTAGCCGTTCAGGCCAAGAGCGTGCTTGACCAAACGATGCACCAGCAGATCCGGATAGCGCCGGATCGGACTGGTGAAGTGGCAGTAGTCGTCGAAGGCCAGCGCGTGATGGCCGATGTTGTCCACCTGGTAGATCGCCTTCGAGAAGGCGCGCAGGCACAGGAAGTTCAGCACCAGGCGGGTGGCCGGCGGCTGGCTTTCGAGGTCGCGCAGGCAGCCCTGCAGACCATAGCGTCCGGCCTGCACGCGCTTGCTGTCCAGGCCCAGGTTCTCCAGCGCGGTGGCGAACAACGTCAGCTTCTCAGCGCTCGGCTCGGCATGCACGCGGTACACGCAATCGTAGCCCTTCTGCTTCAGCCACGCCGCTACCCCGCGGTTGGCGAGCAGCATGCACTCCTCGATCAGCTGGTGGCTGATGTCCGAGCCCTCGCGGCTGACCTCGATCGGCTCGCCCTCGACATCAAGCTGGAAGCGGTGCTCGACCGAGAACAGGTTGAGCGCACCGCTGCGCACACGCTCGGCACGCAGGCGCTGCGCCACACCGGAGACGCGCAGCAGCGTCTCGCGGATGTCGGCCGGCCACTTGCCGGGCTCGTCCTGGCCTTCCAGCACAGCAAGGGCCTCTTCGTAGCTGAAGCGGTGCTTGCTGTGGATCAGGGTCTCGGCGAGGCGCGTGCCAACCAGCTTGCAGTTGCGGTCGAGCTCAAGCCATGCGGTCAGGCAGTAGCGGTCCTGGCCGGGCACCAGGCTGCACAGGCCGTTGGACAGGCGCTCGGGCAGCATCGGGATGACGCGGTTGATCAGGTACACGCTGGTGCCGCGCACCGCCGCCTCGCCATCGATGGGGGAGAACTGACGTACGAAATGCGACACGTCGGCGATGTGCACGCCGAGAATCCAGCCGCCCTCAGGGCGCGGTTCCAGCGACAACGCATCATCGAAGTCCTTGGCGGTCGCTGGGTCGATGGTGAACACCTGCTTGTCGCGGATGTCCTCACGCGCGCCGTGCAGCGGGAACGAGTCGCCGATGCCGGCCACCGCGCGCTCGACATCCTTGGGGAACTCGCCGGGCAGGTCATGGATCAGGCAGACGTGGCGGAAGTCGGCGACCTCGGGCGTCTCCTCAGGCAGGATGCGTTCGATGTGCACGCCGGCCTGGCCCTGCGGATCGACCTCGATGCTGCCGACGACGCGATCGCCGGCGCTGTACTCGTCATGGAATTTCGGGTACGTGGTGAGGACCGGCATCTGGCCTTCACGACGGTTGTCGGGGATGAGGCGCGGGCCGCCCGGGGCGAAGAACACCGTGCCAACCACGGCGCGGCCACCGCGCCGCAGCACCCGCGTGACCAGGGCCTGGCCGTCGCTGGCGATCATCACCTGCACCACATCGCCGGTCTTACTGCCCAGCCGGTACTTGGGGTGCAGCGGCACCAGCACGCCGTCGTTGGTCTTGGCGAACAGCGCGCCGTCGTCCTCGACCAGGATAGCGGCGTGTTCACCGCCGCTGCCGCTGGTGCGGTAGCGCCCGGGGCGGATTTCCAGCACCTGGCCTTGTTCCACCAGCCGTTTCAGGGTAATCGAGACAGAACGTGCATCAGCGCCCAGTTCGTTGGCAAGCTGGCTGGCGGTGCCACCCGCTTCACTGGCCTGCAGCGCCTTGAGCAACGCCTCGTTGCTCGGCCCCTCGGCCAGGCGGGGGGCAGGACGCGTATTGCGTTCAAAGCGCCGGCTGACGCCCTCGCTCCGCTGCTGGCCCTTGCCAGCCTTGCTCGGCTTGTCCTTGCCCCGGTGGTACTTTGCCATGTCGGCTCCTTGACGCGGTGCCGGGTCGTCCGACCCTGTTACCCGCGCGAGGGAACATGGTCGAACAGACCCAGGCAGATGCCAGCAGAGTCTCGAACGTCCGGCTGATCAAGCAGCAGCTCCCGTCCACCGACCATCTCCTGGCCCTGGTGACGGTGGCCCGCTTGGGGTCGTTCACCAAAGCCGCCGTCGAGCTGGAGCTGTCCCAGCCCGCCCTGTCACGCCAGATCATCGGCCTGCAGCGCACCCTCGGGGTGAAGCTGTTCGAGCGCGTCGGCCGCAGCGTGCGCCTGACCCCGGCCGGCGAAGAGCTGGTCGGCCGTGCCGGCCCCCTGCTGGAAGAGCTCGGCCGGGTCACCGGCAACCTGACCACGATCAGCGGCACCGCCGCCGGCCGGGTACGCCTGGGCGCCAGCGAGTCGGTCGCGGTCAACAGCCTGCCCGCCATCCTGCGCGCCTACCTGCAAGCCAACCGCCGGGTGCAGCTGCGCCTGGTGTGCCGCACCTCCGAGCGCCTGCCGGATATGATCAGCAGCGGCGAACTCGACATCGCGGTGTGCCCGATCGAGTACCAGGACCAGCAGGAGGGCATCAACTGCACCCGCCTGTGGGACGAGGAGATGGTCCTCGTGCTGCCGATCAACCACCCCGGCCGCAGCCGCAGCATCACCAGCTACATCACCGATGATTTCATCCTGGTGACCCCCGGCACCGAGACGCGGCGCATCCTCGACCGCGCCCTGGCCGAGCGCAATGTCGAGCTGAAGGTCGTTCTCGAGCACGAGAGCACCGAGGTGATCAAGTCGATGGTGATGGCCGGCCTCGGCCTCGCCATCCTGCCTGAACCGAATGTACGCAAGGAAGCGCGGCGCGGCGAACTCGCCGTCCTGCCGCTGACCGACCTCAAGGTCTCGCGCACGATCTACGCCATCGCCGACGCCCGCCGCCAGCCCTGGCCGGCCGAGGTCGCGCTTATCGAAGCCTTGCAGCGCTACGGGCGGTAGGGCCGCATAGCTTTGAGCTTAAAGCTTTGAGCTTAGAGTACGAAAAGGGCCTGCGGGCTCCAAGCTCCAAGCTCCAAGCTCCAAGCTCAAAGCTATTTCGCCTTGTCGAGCTGAAGGTCGTCCTCGAGCACGAGAGCACCGAGGTGATCAAGTCGATGGTCATGGCCGGCCTCGGCCTTGCCATCCTGCCCGAACCGAATGTGCGCAAGGAAGCGCGACGCGGCGAACTCGC
>JAIFND010000236.1 GCA_020047915.1 bacterium
AATTGCACCCTTACTGCCAAAAGTGCAACGCACCCACACGACCACATATAGACGTACTCTATCTCCGACAGGCTCCTAGACGCTGCGCGGGTGGAATCGCCGATGGATGTCGCGCAGGCGCGCCGCATCCACATGGGTGTAGCGTTCGGTGGTGGTCAGGCTGGCGTGGCCGAGCAGGGCCTGCACCGCACGCAGGTCGGCGCCGCCGTGCAGCAGATGGGTGGCGAAACTGTGGCGCAGCAAATGCGGCCAGACCGGCTTGGTGATGCCGGCAAGCTGAGCAGCGTCGCGCACCAGCCGCCACAGCCCCTGGCGGTGCCAGGGACCACCAGCAGCGCCCAGCAGCAGGGCTTCCTGGCGTCCGCGCGGATCGAGTTCCCGGCGCAGGCCGTCGCGATAGGCGCGTACCGCCCGGTTGGCCCGCTCGCCGATCGGCACCAGGCGCTCCTTCGAACCTTTGCCGCGCAGCAGGGCCAGGCGACCGTGCTCCTTGAGGTCGGTGACGCCAAGCCCCACGACCTCCGAAGCGCGTCCGCCCAGCGCGTAGAGCAGTTCCAGGGCGGCCTTGTCGCGGGCGCGCAAGGGGCCCTCCGGCGGGTTGGCCAACAGGCGCTCGACCTCCTCGGGGTTCAGCACTTCGGGAACCGAGCGCCACAGCTTCGGCGACGGGGTCAGGGCGATGCGGTCATGGACGAGCAGGCCCTCTTCGACCAGATAGCGAGCCCACATGCGCCAGGCGACCAGGCAGAGGGCCAGGGTCGGGGCTGCGAGCTTGCGTTGGTCGCGCAGCCAGCCCATGCAGGCCGCGACCTCGTCGGGGCCGAGTTGCTCAGGCCCGCCCAGTTCCAGGGCGGACATCGCCGCCTGTAAGTGATTCAGCGCGGTGCGGTAGTCGCGCACCGTGTTGGGTGACAAGGCCAGGGCCAGCCGGACATGATCGAGGAATCGCCCAGCCGCCGGGACGAGCACCGCGGCCTCATCCTGGCTCATGCCTGCTCTGCGGCCCTGGCCAGGAGGCGCATCACCTCAGACGAGCGGGGCGGGGAGGCGACCGCCGCATCGCAGCCGTCCAGTCCGGCGGTGCAGGTCGATCCGGTGGCGATGTAGAGAGCCTTGGGGTGATCGGCGCGCAGCAGGGTGAAGGCTGCGGCAGCGCCATGCGGGGGCAGATCGCAGGCCACGAACACGGCGAGATGGCCCACCCGGCGGGCGGCAGCGACCAGTTCGTCGGTGTCTCCGGCCATATCGACCCGACAGCCGAGTTCGGACAGGACTCCGCCCAGGACGCGCAGGTTGCCTAGGCGGTGGTCAGCGATCAGGACCGGCATGCCGGTGAAGCGCCGGGAGGTCCGGCCGGTTATCGGTTCTTCGGCCCCGCCCAGGGCCCGGCGCAGGGCTTCGCGCAGGTGCCGCCGGCGGAGCGGTTTCCCGACGATCGCGGCATGCGGCAGATCGATGCGCGATTGGGAGGCCAGATGGGTGAGCAGGACGACGGGCATGCTGCCCCATCCCGCCTCGCTGCGCACGCTGGCGATCAGCGCCGCCTGATCGTCGCCAGGCGCGCTGGCATCGAGCACGACGAGGTCGGCCGCCTTGCCATGCAGGGCGCGGATGCCCTCGCTGAGGTGGCTGGCGTGCACCACCTGGCAGCCGCAGGTCGCCAGTATCAGGCTGGCTGCGTTGGCCGCCTCGGGGTGGTCCTCGACCAGCAGCACCAGTCGTCCGGCCAGTTCCGGGGGCAGGGCGGAGGCCGAGGACGGCTCTTCGCGGCGCAGGGGGAGTTCGGCGAAGAAGGTGCTGCCGGCACCGGCGGAACTCGCCGCGGAGACCCGTCCGCCCATCGCTTCGGCCAGACGTTTGCAGATCGCCAAACCGAGGCCGGTGCCGCCGAAACGCCGGCTTATCGATCCGTCCGCCTGGGTGAAGGGCTCGAACAGGTTGGAGAGCTGGCCAGGAGCGATGCCGATGCCGGTATCGTGCACGGCAAACCTGATAGTGGGACAGAGGAGGTGCTCGTTGCTGACGGTGGCCCGCATCACGACCGAGCCCTGATCGGTGAACTTCACCGCGTTCGAGGCGAGGTTGAGCAGGATCTGGCGCAGCCGGGCGGGATCGCCGCGCAGCCGTTCCCCCACCGCGGATTCGACCACCCCGACCAGTTCCAGGCCCTTCGCCTGGGCCCGGTCGGCGACGATCTGCAGGACCTCCTCGACCAGATCGCGGGGATCGAAGGGGATCTCCTCGAGCGCGATCTTCCCGGCCTCCAGCTTGGAGTAATCGAGGATGTCGTTGATCACCTCGAGCAGGCCGGTGGCGCAGGTGCGTGCAGTCTCGGCGAAGTCGCGTGACTGCGGGTCCAGCTCGCTGTCGAGCAGCAGCGAGGTCATGCCGATGACGCCGTTGAGCGGGGTGCGCAGTTCGTGGCTCATCACGGCGAGGAATTCATCCTTGGTCCGGGCCGCCTCCTGGGCTGCAGCCAGCGCCGTGCGCAGATCCTCTTCGGTGGTGCGCAGCTCGGCGGTCATGCGCTGGGCCAGGCGATGGGCGCGTTCCTGGCGCTGGCTGAGCTGCACCGCCAGCAGCAATCCAAGCGCTCCGAGCGCAGCGGCACAGCTGGCCAGCATCCAGGGTACGACCGTGCTCCAGGACGCATCGGGTCGGCGCGGGGTTATCTGCAGTCGCCAGTTGCGCCCGAGGGCGCTGAGAGCGACCTCGATCTGCGTGCCTCGGGCATTCTCGGAGGGAGTCGGCTCGAGGGCGGCAAGCAGGGTATCCGCATCGAGGACGCGGATTCCAGCCGTCTCATCGAGAATCGTATCCAGGCTGCGGAGCAGGCTTGGCACATTGAGGATCATGAACACGGCATGGCTGGCCGAGGGGTCGTCAGGGCGTCCGACCGGCCAACCGGCGGGCTGGTTCGGCAGGGGGAGGACCAGGACCACGTTGCCGTGCTCCCACGGCTGGCCGAGCGCACCGCTGATCACCGGAGCATTGCGTTCGTAGGCGCGTGCGAGGGCGGCCTTCGCTGCGGCATCATTGGCCAGATCGCGTCCGATCAGGGCCGCATCGCTATTGAAGCCATGCAGATGGATGATTGGGAAGACCATCCCGCCGTCAGGCTGGGTCGAGGTGATCGGTGCGTCGGAATACCCGGTCGCGCGCAGGAGCTCGGCGACCAGCCGACGCTGCTCGGCCGGTACGCCCATGGTCCAACCGATCGCCACGGCTGACGCCAACGGGCCGTCAAGGACCTCGCCGGCATAGGTCCCCCACTCCTCGCGATCGAGCAGTCTGCTGGAACGCAGCAGTCCACGGGCACCCAGCAGGATCTGCAGATTGCTCTGCAGGCGTCGGTCGAGAGTGGAGGAAATCCGGGTGGCCATGGCCGTGCCACGGGCCTCCTCCAGGCGTTGCGCCTGGTTGCTGGCGACAACCAGCACCAGGGCCGGAATGACCACGACCAGGATCGATCCTGCCAGCAGGATCAACCAGCGACGGCGGGTTCTGCCTGGTGTGGGAGGGGGCATCGCTGCGGTCCGCGGATCAGTGCTTGCCAGCCCACAGGTCGGATGAGCCGAGCTTGGACAGGCCGGCCGCCTTGGCCTGCAGGAACAGCTGCATGCGGTAGCCGATGCAGGTGGTCAAGGTGGACTCGAACAGGGCCACATCCAGGGTCATCGACGGCCCTTTGCCGCTCATCGGGCGCACCGTGCGCGAACTCCACTCCTGGTCGCTGACCGTCGCCAGCATCCGCTGTACGGATTTCACCTGGACTTTCAGCGCGGCCGGGAAGTTCTTCAGGTTGACCCCCTTGGCCGCAGCCGCGAGGTCGTCCCAGTGGTCCCAGCTGCCGGTGAGGTAGTAGCCGACCCCGGCCTGGGCGTTGATCGTCAGGTACTGCAGCAGTTCGAGCGTCGAGCGTTGCGGCGGAGTGAAGCGGAAGGCGAGGTGCCGGGGCTTCAGCTGGGCCGCGAGATGGCTGAGGATCTTGGTTTCGCGCTTGAGGGCAGCGAGGAATTCAGGCTTGGTGAGCATGCATAGCGATAACCCGGCACCCGCTGGGATCAACAGGTGCAGGGGGAATCATGTACGCCGCGCCTGGTCAACCCACCACGATGTTGACGATCTTGCCGGGGACGATGACCAGCTTGCGGATCGTCTTGCCCTCGATGGCGGTCTTGACCGTCTCGTGCGCCTTGACCGCGTCCTCGAGGGCCGCGCCGGCCAGGGCTCGTGACAGGACGATGCGGCCGCGCACCTTGCCGTTGACCTGCACCGGGTACTCGGCGGTGTCGCCGTCAATCTCCGACGGGTCGTAGGCCGGCCAGCCGGCGGCGCTGACGCCGCCTTCGCCGCCCAGTTCGCGCCACAGCTCCTCGCAGATGTGCGGAGCCATCGGCGCCAGCAGGCGCACCAGGGTGGTCAGGCCGAGCTTGAGGATGTCCGGCTGCAGCGCGTCCGGCTTCAGCTCGTTGGTCAGCTCCATGCACTGCGCCACCGCAGTGTTGAAGGCGAAGTCCTTCTCCAGGGCGTCGCTGCAGCGCTTGACCACGGCGTGCACCTTGCGCACCACCGCCTGGTCGGCGCCCGACACCCCGGCCGCCTTGCCGGCGTAGGGGGCGACGCTGCGCAGGCGCGCGGCGTGCTCGGTGACCAGCACCCACAGGCGCTTGAGGTAGCGGTGGCTGCCGCGGATGCCGTCCTCGCTCCACACCACGTCGAGTTCAGGCGGGACGTTGGACAGCACGAACAGGCGGGCGCTGTCGGCGCCGTACTGGTCGATCAGAGCCTGCGGATCGACGGTGTTGCGCTTCGACTTCGACATCTTCTCGACCCGGCCGATCGACACTGGCGCTCCGTCGCTCTTGGCGGTCGCCTTGACCACGCGGCCCTTGGCGTCGCGCTCGACCTCGACCTCGTCGGGGTAGAAGTAGGTCTTCTTCTCGCCCGGCTTCTCGCGGTACAGCGTCTCCATGCACACCATGCCCTGGCAGAGCAGGCGCTTGAACGGCTCGCGCTTGGTGGTGTAGCCGATGTCGCACAGCGCCTTCTGGAAGAAGCGGGCGTACAGCAGGTGCATCACCGCGTGCTCGATGCCGCCGATGTACAGATCGACCGGCAGCCAGTGATCGACGCGGCGCTTGTCCAGCGGGGCGGCGCAGCCGAGGTCGGCCTTGGTGTTGTCGTGGCAGGTGTAGCGCGCGAAGTACCAGCTCGACTCCATGAAGGTGTCGCAGGTGTCGGTCGGGGCCGGCCGGACCGCGCACGGTCAGCGGCGTGCCATCGTTGGCGGTGACCGCCCAGGTCGGGTGCTTCTCGATCGGGTTGCCCTTGCCGTCGAATACGACGTCCTGCGGCAGGGTCACCGGCAGGTCCTGCTTACGCAGCGGCACGGCGCCGAGCTTTTCGGTGTAGGCGTAGGGGATCGGGTTGCCCCAGTAGCGCTGCCGCGACAGGCACCAGTCGCGCAGGCGGAAGGTGGTGACGGCGCGGCCGGTGCCGCTGGTCGCCAGCCATTGGGTGATCGCGGATTTGGCAGCCTCGCTGTCCTGACCGGTGAACTGGCCGCTGGCGACCAGCGTGCCGGGCGTGGTGTAGGCGTCCTCGCCAGCCTGCAGCTTGACCCATTCGGGATGCTTGGGGTCGGTCGCCTGGATCACGGTGATGACCGGGATGCCGTACTTCTTCGCGAAGGCGAAGTCGCGCGTGTCATGCGCCGGCACCGCCATGACCGCGCCGGTGCCGTAGTCGGCGACCACGAAGTTGGCGGCGTAGAGCGGCACTTTGCGGCCATCGACCGGGTTCACGACGTAGGCGCCGGTGAACACACCCTTCTTCTCGGCCGTGTCGCCGGTGCGTTCGTTGGCCGGGACGTTCTTGGTCTCGGTCTTGAACGCCTCGACCGCGGCGCGGTGGCTGGCCGGCACGATGCGGTCGAGCAGGCGGTGCTCGGGAGCGATAGACAGGAAGGTGACGCCGAACACGGTGTCCGGGCGGGTGGTGAATACGGTCAGCTTGACCTCGGGGTGGCCATCGACCGGGAAGTCGATCTCGGCGCCCTGGCTCTTGCCGATCCAGTTGCGCTGCTGGATGGTCACCGCGTCCGGCCACTGGCCCTGCAGGCCGTCGAGGCCGGCGAGCAGTTCATCGGCGTAATGCGTGATGCGCAGGTACCACTGCGGCAGTTCCTTCTGCACCACCGGCATGCCGGTGCGCCAGCACTTGCCGTCCACCACCTGCTCGTTGGCGAGCACGCAGTTGAGACCGGTGGACCAGTTCACCAGGCTGCTCTTGCGGTAGACCAGGCCCTTCTCGACCAGGTCGAGGAAGATGTCCTGCTCGCGTGCGCCGTAGCCGGGGTCGCTGCACGCGAACTCGCGCGTCCAGTCGTAGCTGAAGCCCATGCGCTTGAGCTGACCGCGCATGTAGGCGATGTTCTCGTAGGTCCACTTCGCCGGATGGGCGCCGCGTTCGATCGCCGCCTGCTCGGCGGGCAGGCCGAAGCTGTCCCAGCCCATCGGGTGCAGGACATGCAGGCCGCGCATGCGCTTGTAGCGCGCCACCGCGTCGCCGATCGAGTAGTTGCGCACATGGCCCATGTGCAGCTTGCCCGACGGGTACG
>JAIFND010000209.1 GCA_020047915.1 bacterium
GGCAGGCGGCGCATCAGGCGTGGGCGACGCATCAGGACGCGTTGCGGGCGAAGATCTCCGCGGGCGAGATCCATGGAGCTGCGCTTGGCCGTCAACCCGAGTCGATTGATGACTTCCGTGGCATGTTCCTGACCGAGTGGTTCCACCGCCTCCTGGCGGCCGGCGTAGGCCTCCTTGCCTTGGCCTGTCTGGGCACGGTCCTCGCCGACCGGGGTCTGCGCCGTCTGGTGGGCTGGCCGGTAGGCACCGCTGTGATCCTCATCGGTGGACAGGCCATACTCGGAGCTGCGCTGATCGGCCAGGGCACCTCGACGCGTTGGCTGTTCCTGCATCAGGGCAACGCTGCGCTGATCCTGGGCTGCGTGCTGGTCGCGGTGGTGCGGTTGCTGGGGCCTCCCAGTGAACGGACGCGCACCTCGGGTGAGACCTTGTCGCGTCGTCTCGTGCTGCTGGCCGCTGTCTCGACCTGGCTCATGTTGATGCTCGGTGGCCTGTTGGCCGCCAGTCGTCACCACCTGCCAGCTGGTGGTCTCCTCGGACTCGATGCCGGACCGGCGTGGTGGCCGATCGCCTCGGTTGGCACCAACCTGCTTGATAACGCCAGCCTGCACCACATCGCGCATCGCATCGGTGCTTTGGTGGTGGCGGCCCTCATAATCGCCGGACTGGTCATTGCCCACCGCCGGGGCGCTCCGGAGCGGGCGCGACTCGCGCTTGGTGTGGCGGGAACTTTCGTTGCGTTGCAGGCGGTACTGGGCATCGCCACTGGGGTCATGCCGAAGGGCGAGGTCGCTGTGCCGCTCGCCCATCTCTTCCTTGGCCATGTGCTGTTCCTGGTGCTGGTGCTGGCGTGGCATGACCTGCGCCGTCCGCAGGACCTGCCGGCCGAGAGCGGGATGGCGCCGGCATGAACGACCTCGCTGTGGCCACCCCGAACCCGCCGTTCAGCCTGCCCGGCTTCCTCATGGATCTGCTGCGGCTGGCGAAGTTCCGCATCACGCTGGTCGCGGTATTCACCGGCTACGCCGCCGTCGCGGTGCATGGCACCTATGCCACCGACCTGGCGTATCTCTGGCCGCTGATCATCGCCCTGTTCACCACCGGCGCCTCGGCCAACGCCTTGAACCAGTTGTTCGAACGCGACAAGGACGCGGCGATGGCGCGCACCCGCCAGCGCCGGCCCTTGCCATCCGGGCGCATCGGCGTGATCACCGCGGTGGCCTTCTCGCTGTGCATGCTCGGCATCGCCATAGCCCTCGAATTAGCCTTCTATGGCAGTTGGCTGGCCGTCGTGTGCTCGGTCGTCACGGTCGTCTATTATGCGTTCATCTACACCCTGTGGCTGAAGCCGCGCTATTGGATCGCGACGGTGATCGGCGGCGTGCCAGGAGCGATGGGACCGATGATCGCCTGGGCGGCGGTGGACAACGCTTTGCCGCCGGCGGCCTGGGCCCTGTTCCTGGTCATCTTCCTATGGACCCCACCGCACGTCTGGGCGCTGGCCATCCGGCTGAAGGATGACTATGCACGGGCCGGCATCCCGATGCTGCCGGTGGTGCGCGGCATCGATGCGACCACCCGGCAGATGCTGATCTACGGCGTCATCCTGGTCGCCTTCACGCTGGCCCTGCCCCTGTTGCCACCGTTCAGCCGCAGTTGGATCTATCTCGGCCTGGCCTGCGTGCTCGGGGCGGTGTTCCTCGCCTGGTGCGTCGTGGTGCATGTGCGGCGACCGGTCCCGCCGACGATGCCGCTGTTCCGCTTCACCATCATCCATCTCGCCTTGTTGTTCCTGGCGCTGATCGTCGATGCCTTCGTCTTCGGAGCGGCAGTATGAGTGTCGTCACCGCACCGCGTTGGAAGCTTGCTCTACTGGTCGCTGGCCTGCCTGTCGGCATGGCGGTCCTGGCCTTCTTCGTCATGCCGCCGCTCTACTCGCTGTGGTGCAAGGTGACCGGGACCGGGATGAATCCCAACAACGCCGAGGTCGCCGTGATGCACGCGCCGACCGGGCGTTTCGTCGAGGTGTTCTTCGAGTCGCGGATCTACGATGGACTGCCGGTCAGCTTCGGCTGCGCCGAGCCCAGCGTGCAGGTCGAGGTCGGTCGCGAGGCCAGCAACATGTATTGGCTGGAAAACACCGGCACCCAGGTGCTGCACATCCGTCCGATCCACCAGGTCAGTCCGATCGCTGCCACGCCGCATTTCGGCATGCGCATCTGCTTCTGCTTCAACGACCAGGTGCTGCAGCCGGGCGAGAGGAAGGAATTCCCCGTCGCCTTCACCTTCTCTCCGGAACTCGATCCGCGCACCTCAAGCGTCTCGGTGTGCTACAGCCTGTTCGAGATCCGCGCCGGCGCCCCGCGCTCGGAGGAGCAGTTGCGCATCCAGAAGCAGATCGAGGCGGCGGGCGGCGTGGTGTCGCCCAATTTCAAGGTGATGACCGAGGCCGAGATCGAACGCCTCAAGGCCCAGGAACGCAAGCCGTGAGCGAACCCCGCATCAATCCGGCGAAGCTCGGTCTCGCCCTCGGCGCCGCAGTCCTGGTGCTGATCGTCATCCTCATGCTGGCCTTCAGCCGTCATGGCCTGCCCAAAGACCCCAAGGAATGGCGCCGCATCGAGCAGCAGCGCTCCGCAACGGAATCCCCATGAGCGACCCGCATACGCCTCCGTCCGCCTCCGCCGAGGCCCACGGCCACGATGACCCCATGAGTCATGTCCCGCCGCCGAGCATCTGGCCCCTGGTGGTCACCGCCGGCCTGACGGTCGTGCCGTTCGGCGTGGTCAGCATCCTTGGTGGCCTGAAGAACTGGCCCTTGCTCGGCAACTCCGGCTTCGGTCTGACGCTCATGCTGGGTGGCTTCGCCGTGTTCCTGGTCGGCCTGATGGGGTGGTGCCATCAGATCATCGTCGAGAAGAAGATATCGCACGACACCGCGGCGCAGCAGAAGGATCTCCAGCTCTTCATCCTCCTGTTCCTGGTCGGTGAACTGGCCGCCTTCGGCGCTGTATTCGGCTTCATCTTCCACCGCAATTTCTACGACCCGACCTTCGGACCACCGCACGCCGAGGGCTTCCATTTCGGCGGCCCGCTGGCGGCCATAGCGACCTTTATCCTGCTCTCCAGTTCGGTGACCTGCGAATTCGCCCATCATTGCGTCGAACACGGCCGTTTCGTCTTCGCACGCTGGATGCTCATCCTCACCATCGCATTGGGAACGGTGTTCCTCGGCTTCCAGGGCTTTGAGTGGGGCGAGTTCATCGCCCGTGGATTCTATCCGCTCAACATCCCTGAAGGTGGTGTTTCGAGCTTTGCCGCCGCCTTCTATACCGGCACCGGTTTCCACGGCCTGCACGTCGCCATCGGTCTGGTCATGCTGTGCATGGCCTGGTTCCGCATGGAGGCGGGCGGCTACCGTGATGGACGGACCTTCACGATGACGGCAGCGAGCTGGTACTGGCATTTCGTCGATATCGTGTGGGTGCTGCTCTTCATCACGATCTACGTGCTGTCATGATCGATGCGGCTGGAGGCTGGAGGCTGGAGGCTGGAGGATTCGCGCCGGCAGAGCCACGCCTGCATCCAGTCGAATACGGGCCTCCAGCCCGCGTCATGCCCTCCCTGGTCCCTCGATGACGGTGAACCGCAAGGGGAGTGGACTGGGAGCGGTATTCCTCGTCCTCTTCGTCGATCTGATTGGCTTCAGCCTCGTCTTCCCGCTTTTTCCCGGGATGCTGACCTGGTACGCAGATCAGGATGGCGGTCTGCTCGCGTGGCTGATGCGACCGGTGGACCACTTCTTCCCTGGGGTCGATCCATGGCAGCGGGCGGCGCTGTTCGGTGGCCTGCTTGGTGCGGTGTACGCCATGCTACAGTTCGTGGCTGCGCCGTTCTGGGGCCGCCTGTCGGATCGCTATGGCCGTAGGCCGATTCTGCTCGTCTCCCTGGCCGGCAGTTTCCTCTCAAACCTGATCTGGGTCTTTGCCGGCGACTTCGCGGTGCTGGTGCTGTCGCGTCTCCTTGCCGGGGCGATGACCGGCAATGTCGCGGTGGCCAACGCTGCGGTCGCCGATCTGACCACGGTCGAGAACCGTTCGCGAGGCATGGCTGCCGTCGGCATGGCCTTCGGTCTTGGCTTCATCCTTGGTCCGGCGCTGGGCGGACAGCTTGCAGCGGTGCGGCTCGACCTGTGGCTACCGTCTCTTGTACCCATCGGACTGAATCCCTTCAGCGCCCCGGCTCTCTTCGCCTGCGTCCTGGCCGGCATCAATCTCGCCTGGGTGGCATGGTCGTTCAGCGAGACGCTGCCGCCCGAGCGGCGTGGCCAGGGTAGCGGGCCGGTGCGGGTGACCAATCCGCTGCTCATATTCCGCAATGACCTGCCGCCCCAGGTGCATGCGGTCAACCTGGCGTTCTTCACCCACACGCTGCTGTTTGGTGGCCTTGAGATGACGCTGGGCTTCCTCGCGGCCCAGTCCCTGGGCCTGGGCGTTGCCGCCATCGGGTTCATGTTCGGTGGCATGGGTGTGGGCAGCGCCCTGGTCCAGGGAGCCGTCGTCCGTCCCTTCGGTGAGCGCATTGGCATGGCCCGCCTGGCAACCATCGGTTTCGCGATGCACATCGTCGGCTTCGCCCTTCTCGCGCTGATCCCGTCACATCCGTCCCTGTCCCTGCTGGTCGCGGCCGTGGCCGTGCAGGCCTTGGCCACCGGCCTGGTTTTCCCCTCGCTGGCCACCCTGGTCAGCCTGGCTGCGCCGCCCGAGCGTCAGGGCTTCGCCATGGGCACCTTCCGTTCCGCCTCTTCGCTGGGCCGGGCATTCGGACCGCTGGTGCTGGCCGTGGCCTATTTCGCCTCCCCCGCCCTGCCCTATTGGATCGGGGCGGTCGGCATGGTCGTGCCGATCCTGCTTATCCGCAGGGTCAGACCAAAGGCCTAGAACTCAGTTTGCCGGAATGACCTGATACTCGAAGCCTTCGCTGCGTTGCAGGAAAACATCGTGGTGGCTGGCGATGTTTTTGAAGTCCGCGAGATCGACACACGTGCGTACAGGGTGGCCGCGAATCGCTTGGATGACAAATCGCTCCCATTGATGCGGTTCTGGTGCGGCAGGCAGGAACACGGTCGATCCGACGGGCAGTGGGCATTGACGCAGAAATAATTCAGCCTGAGAGACGGCTTCCCGCTTGGGGAGGTGCTTCATGATCCGGAATTCCTGGAATGCCAAACCGCCGGCAATGAGCAGTAAGGCAATCCATTTCCAGGATCCACCACGACGGAACATCTCCGTCAGACAGATGGCCGCGCCGATCAGGATGGCCGGAAGCGCGGGATAAATATACCAGTTATGATGCGTCTTGGCGGTGCTGAAGAGGATGATGCCTGGCAGTGCCGCAGCGGCTAGGATCAACCAGGACCTGGAGGTTTCTTGCGACGCCGATCTATGCCGCCAGGCGATGGCCGCTCCAATCCCGCCCAGGACGCAGATCGGGAACCATGGGGCGAGGCGATCGCCTAGGAAGCCGAGGTAGTAGAACGGGGACCATCCAGAGGTTTCGAGGGGGGTGCTGCCGCGCCGGATGAGATCGACTTCGATCATGGTTTTCAGGAAGATACCGCCATCCTGGTTGTAGCGCAGAATACCCCAAAGGACTACCGGGGCGCAGAATGCCACGAAGGTCAACAGCCAACTGACGGCATTCCGTCTGTTGATGATCATCAGCAGGAAAACGGAGAAACCCCAGGGAAGTAGTGCGAAGCTCTTCAACAGCGCGGCCGCGGACAGGGCCAATCCGGTGCTAATGCAGGTTGCTGTGGTAGGGGGCCGCAGCGCGGCATAGGTGGCGGCCAATATTGCACAGGTGAACTGGGCATCATAATCTCCGGTCCGGCCACCATGAAGACAGATGAAGGGGAAGCAGGTCGCAAGCATCGCGCCGGCCAGAAGGCCCACCTTGACCGAACCGAGCCTGCATCCAATGAGCATCGTCAATGGGATGCACAGCAGTGCGCAGATGATGGAGGGAATCCGCAGCGCCCATTCCGGTGCTATTCCAAGCCACATACCACCGGCAATCAGCCACGTTCCAAGCGGGGGCTTCAGATTCCACAGATCAGGAGAGCCTCCGTAAGTCGTGACAAGCCAATTTCCGCTCGTCGCCATCTCATAGGCATTTACCCCATGCCTGGCTTCATCCCATTCCTTGATCCCATTCTGGGACTGTCCCACGGTCAGGTTCAGACCGGCCAAGATGAGGATCCCCGTCAGTAGGGCGATCTCCCTTCCGGTGATGGCTCGGGGACGATCGATGGCGTCGCTCATGGGCCGCCGCGGTTTTCCGCTACAATATAGAGCGGCCGCGCTTTGACCTCATCGTAGATCCTGCTGATGTATTCGCCGATCAATCCCATGACGGTCAGGTGTACGCCACCTATGAAGCAGACGAGGACGGCGAGGGACGTCCACCCATCGACCGTGTACCAGCCGCCGATCTTGACCACCAGAGCGGCTATGCCGGTAATGAAGGACAGCCCAGACACGACGAACCCCAGGATCAAGGCCGTGCGTAGCGGGACTGAACTGAATGACAGGATCCCATCAAATGCCAATGCGAGCATTTTGCGGAGTGGATACTTCGTCTCGCCAGCCGCACGACCGGCACGGTCATATTTCACGGAACATTGCTTGAAGCCGATCCAGGCCACGAGCCCACGCAGATAGCGGTTCCGTTCCCTAATGCTGCGGAGCGCGTCAACGGCGTTTCGATCGAGCAGTCTGAAATCACCAGCGTCAACTGGCATGTCGATGCGTGCCAGGGAACGCATCGTGCGATAGTAGGACCACGCGGTGAATTTCTTGAAAAGAGTCTCGCCGGCACGGGCATTGCGGACGCCATAGATGACCTGGAACCCTTCCCGCCAGCGTTGCGCCATTTCGACCACCACTTCCGGGGGGTCCTGAAGGTCGGCGTCCATGCAGACAACGGCATCGCCTTGAGCGAAGTCGTATCCGGCCGAGAGTGCGGCTTGATGTCCGAAGTTGCGGGCGAATCGGATGAATCGCAGCCAAGGGAATGAGGCCAGGGCTTTCGTGATGATCTCTGGGCTCCGGTCCCTGGACCCATCGTCGATCAGCAGTACCTCGCATGATGCATCGAGGCGACTTACCAGGGCCTCCAGACGGGGGAACAGGCTGGGCAGAACCTCCTCCTCATTGAAGACCGGGATGATGATGGAATAGGTCGGTTTGATCATGTTGGGCGGGAGCCAGGGACATTGACGCACAGGACGCCGATGATGATGAGAAGCAGGCCGCAAAGCTGAACCAGCGAGAACGGCTCGCGCCATATCGTCCAACCGCAGATGGAGACGAGAAGGTAGCCCAGGGCCAGCGATGGCATTGCGATGGAGATCGGGAGCTTCTGCAGCGCAAGCAGATAGAGGATAGTGCTGATCCCGTACAGCAGGATTCCGCAGCCAGCGGTCCATGAAACTAGGGACGCCAGGCCATGACCTGAGAGTGCGGCTTGTTTGAAAAACAGTTGGCCGCCCACTCCGAGGGCTATCGACGAGGCCAGCATCACGTATGCGTTGGGCATTGGCAGCCGATGGTTTGTCCTGGTGCGGCAATGCAAGGGTCCGAATACTTCGATTTATGATGATTATGAACGCGGACATTTACGGGCGGCTGCATGTCATCAGATTGTCTTACAGTCGCCGGATCCCTGTGATTCTCCATCCGGAGGGGGTGGCAATCATCGAACCCCGCCTATCATATCTCCATGATCATCGTCACCGGCGGTGCCGGCTTCATCGGCTCGAACCTCGTGCGTGCGCTCAACCGGGCGGGGCATGATGACATCGTCGTGGTCGACAATCTGACCAACGCCGAGAAATGCCGGAATCTGAACCGCTGCCGCTTCATCGATCTCATCGACAAGCGCGATTTCCTGGGCCGCCTGCAAACCTTCCGCGGGGTGCGGGCGGTGATGCATCAAGGCGCCTGCTCCTCGACCACGGAGAAGGACGGCCGTTATCTGCTCGAGAACAACATCGACTACTCGAAGCGTCTGCTGGCCTGGACCCAGGAGATCAACGCCGCCTTCATCTATGCGAGTTCGGCCTCGGTGTACGGCAATGGCGACGACGGGTTCGCCGATGACCGGCCGGCCTGCGAGTATCCGCTCAACGGCTATGCCTTCTCCAAGTGGGTCTTCGACAACCATGTGCGCCGACTGGCCGCTGGATTCCGCGCCCAGGTTGTCGGGCTGCGCTGGTTCAATGTCTATGGCCCGCACGAACACCATAAGGGCGGCCAGTGCTCGCCGATGCTGCACTTCCACCGCCAATTGACCAGCGACGGCAAGCTCAAGCTGTTTGCCGGCAGCGATGGATTCCGTCGCGACTTCGTGCATGTCGAGGACTGCTGCGCGGTCGCCATGCACTTCCTCGTCAACCCCCATGTCTCGGGGATCTACAACTGCGGCACCAGCACGGCCCGTTCCTTTGCCGAGGTGGCGCAACTGATGATCGCACGCTATCCTGGGGCTGCCATCGACGAGGTGCCCTTCCCCGAGCAGTTCAAGGGCAAGTACCAGGCCTACACCTGCGCCGAACTGACGCGTCTGCGCGCCGCTGGCTACGCCAAGCCCTTCCTGCCCCTTGATCAGGGTTTGGCCTCCTACGTCGATCTGCTGCGTTCGCCCAACGCAGGATACCTTCCCGCATGAATGCCCCTGATCCCGTCGCCGCCAGCCTCGCCGAGCACCTCGCCACCGCCCAGGCCTTCCAGGGCCTGGCCGGCGACATCAGCGCCATGGCCCGGTTGTGGTGGAAGGCCCTGTCGAACGGCGGCCAGGTGCTGCTGTGCGGCAACGGTGGTTCGGCCGGCGACTGCCAGCACATCGCCGCCGAACTGACTGGACGCTTCGAGACCGAACGCGCGCCGCTGCGTGGCGTGGCGCTGACCACCGACACCTCGGCGATCACCGCGATCGCCAACGATTATGGCTACGACGAGGTGTTCGCCCGCCAGGTGCGCGCCCTGGCCCGTCCAGGCGACTGCCTGGTGGCGATCTCGACCAGCGGCAACTCGACCGGCATCCTGCGTGCCGTCGCAACGGCGCGGGAGATCGGTGTCAGTGTCACCGGCATGACCGGGGCGGCCGGTGGCAAGCTTGCGCCGCTGTGCGATGTGTGCCTGCGGGCGCCGTCCACTCGCACCGCGCGTGTCCAGGAGATGCACATCCTCGCCGGCCACTGCGCCTGCGAACTGATCGACCGCTGGTCGGCTGGAGCCCCCTGATGTTCAGCGACGCCGATGCCGTTCTCGCCCTGGTCCGGGCCGGTTTCCGTGGCAAGCGCGTCCTGGTGGTCGGTGATGCGATGCTCGATCGCTACTTGTGGGGCGAAGTGTCACGCATCTCGCCCGAGGCCCCGGTTCCTGTGGTGCGCCTCACCCGACGCAGCGCGACCGCTGGCGGTGCGGCCAATGTGGCGGCCAACCTGGCCCGCCTCGGCTGTACCGCTAGCCTGTGTGCCGCGGTAGGCGCCGATGCCGGGCGCGATGAACTGGCTGCGATGCTGCAGGCGCAGGGGGTCGATCCGGGACTGCTGACCGTGGTCCCCGGTTTCCCCACCATCGTCAAGACGCGCGTCCTGGGTGGGCATCAGCAGGTGGTGCGCATCGACGAGGAGGAGCCGCGCAAGCTGGATGCTGTCGCTGTCGCACCGCTTGCCAGCACGGCTGCAGCCGCAGTCGCCAGCCATGACGCCGTCATCCTTTCCGACTACGCCAAGGGCGTGGTCCAGCCCGCTGTCGCCCAGGCGGTGATCGCCGCAGCGCGGGCCAAGGGCATCCCGGTGCTGGTCGATCCCAAGGGCGCCGACTGGGCGAAGTACCAGGGTGCGACGACGGTGACGCCCAACACCGGTGAACTGGCCACCGCCACCGGCATCCCGGCCCATGACTATGAGCGCATGGTTTCGGCCGGAGCCGTGCTGCGCGACCGGCTTGGTCTCGCCTTCCTCACCTTCACGCGTGGCGAGCATGGCATCACCCTGATCGGTGAACGTACCACCTCGGTGCCGGCGCAGGCGCGTGAAGTGTTCGATGTCAGCGGTGCCGGCGACACGGTCATCGCGACGATGGCGGCTGCGATCGCCGGCGGCCTCAGCCCCGAAGACGCGATGCGTCTCGCCAACGCTGCTGCCGGCATCGTGGTCGGCAAGGTCGGTACGGTGCCGATCGAACGCGCCGAGCTGGAACATGAACTGATCCGCCTCATCGCCGCCGAGCCGGAAGGCAAGGTGCGCTCGTGGAGCGAAGCGACATCCCAGATCGCGCGCTGGAAGGCTGCGGGCGAGGAGGTGGTGTTCACCAACGGCTGCTTCGACATCCTGCATGCCGGGCATTGCCAGATCCTCGAACAGTCGCGCCGCGTCGGGGACCGCCTGGTGGTCGGACTCAATGCCGACGATTCGGTGCGCCGCCTCAAGGGGCCGACCCGGCCGGTCAACCCGCAGGAGGACCGCGCCGCCGTGCTCGCCGCCCTGGCCTGCGTCGATCTCGTGGTCCTGTTCGACCAGGACACGCCCCTCGAACTGATCACCACCTTGCGCCCCGATGTCCTGGTGAAGGGCCAGGACTACCGCGAAGATCAGGTGGTCGGTGGTCCCGAGGTGAAGTCATGGGGTGGCCGCGTGGCCCTGCTGCCGCTCCTGCCCGGGCGCAGCACGACGAATACGATCAAACGCGCGAACTGCGGTTGATATGCAGCGCCGGCCGCGTGCCGCCCTGGTCGAATTCTCGGACTCCCATGTCGAGACCATGCCGCTGCAGGCCTGGGCATTGCATCGGGCCGGCTTCGAGGTTGATCTGCTGATCGACGGCAGGGCGGCTGATCGGCTCGCTGTATGCCGGGATTTCGCCTCCATCATCGACCTGGGACGGCGTGGTCAGCGCGCCGTGCTGCGAGCGTTCCTGCGCCATATGCGCAGGCGCTATGACCTGCTGGTGTTCAATACGGCGCATGGTCCACATGTGCGCAATCTGGCGTGGCTTGCCGCGCTGACACCCGGGCGCAGGGCCGGACTCGTCCATATCGCCGACAAGGCTCGTGATGCCTGGTCCACCCGGGCGGGATTGCTGGCTTGCGATGCCGTCTTCACTCTGTCCGAACATCTCTCCCGCTTTGTCGCCCAGCACCTGCCGATGCCGGTCGGCTGGTTCCATCCCGTGCTGCACGAGGTTCCACCACAGGCCGTCACCCCACCCACGATCGATCTGGCGGTGGTGGGATCGGTGGATCCCGTGCGGCGCGACTATCGCAGCTTGGTGGAGGTGCTGGCTGACCCTCGTCTGGATGCCAGGGTGCGCATCCTGGCGCTTGGCGCCTGCGACCGTCGTCGCCCCGAGGTCGCAGCCTGGATCGAGGAGATCGGTCGGCGTGGCCTGCAGAACCGACTGGTGATCAGTGAACGCTTCCTGAGCGAGCCGGAGATGCAGCAGGCCCTGGCCGGTTGCGGCGGTCTTCTACTTCTCATGCATCCCGGTTGCGACCGCTACGAGAACTTTGTCGAATACCAGGTCTCTGGTGCGTGTGGCGTGGCCTTGGCGCATCGCCTGCCGATCCTGGTCGAGGAGGGCATGGCCGCCTCGCTGCGTTGCATGGGGTCGGCATTGGTGCCGTATCCCGTCAGTGGCATGGTCGAGGCGATCAACGCGGTGGCTCGGCAAGGTCGAGAGACTACTCGGCTGGCCATTGCCCGCGATCCGGCCGCCTCGGTTCATGCCCAGGCAGCGCGCTATCTGCGTGCCGTCGCGGGTCTCAACCCGCCACCTGCTTGAGCACAGCCGCCTCGACCTGCTCGACAGGAATGCCGGCCATATGGTCGGGCGAGGCCATGCCGCGCTTGGGGTAGGTGCCGCCCGGAGGCGGCGGGGCGACCAGGTTGATCGAGCGGTCGCCGATAGGGCCCCACTGCTCGGGGAAGCAGTCCTTCATGTTGGGGAACAAACCAACTGACCGGACGCCCAGACCGCCGGCGACATGCAGCATGCCGGTGCTGTTGGCGACGACGCAGGACGACAACTGGATCAGGGCGCAGAGGTCGGGCAGAGGCAGTTCAGGATCGGTGTAGCGATGCTCGCAGCGTGACAGCGAGCGCATCTGCGTTTCGAGATCGGGGCGGCGGAATCCGGTCGAGATCAGACACGGGATATCGCGGCCGGCCAAGCGGTCGGCGAGTTCCGCCATGTTGCGCAGCGGCCAGTCCACCGAGGAACCGTTCGAGCCGACATGCAGTACCACGAAGCGCCCCGCGATCGGTCCAAGCCAGGAACGCTGCGCGGTCAGCAGCGCCTCTGGAATGGTCAGTCCGGTCCGCGCCGGTTGCTGCAACACCGTCTGATCCGCCCCCAGGGCGCGCAGCAGGATCCGGCCATGGTGGCGGTTGCGCACCGCTTCATGCATGCCTGCCGTGTGTCGCGATTGCCACACCCAGTGGGTGTAGAGCAGCAAGCCCCACCAGCGGCGACCCGAGCCGACGCGGATCGGGATGCGCGCCTGGCGCAGCACCGAAGCGAGGGTGGACCAGCGTTTGGGTTTGGGATGCAGGACCACGGCTGCATCCCAGGCACCCTGCAGGCGTGGCAGCAGCGGCTGCGCCGAGGTGAATTCGTTCCACTCGATCACCTCATCGACGTTGCGGTCGAGGCGGATCAGGGGCGCCACCGACGCCTTGGCGATCCAGCCGATGCGGCAGCCGGGCAGGGCCGCCTTGAGGTCGGCGGCCACCGGCAGGCTGACCACGTTGTCGCCGACCACGTCGGTGCGGGCGATGAGGATGCGGGGCGCGGCGTTCACGCGCGGCATGTTCCGATGATGCCCTGGTTGGCAACCGCGCAGTCGGCGGCAGGCTGCGCGTATGAGCGACGGACCCGTGCTGCACTGGCTGGCCTCCCGCGGCTTTGGCGGCATGGAGAAACTGGTCACCCTGATCCACGGCGAGATGCGCCGCCAGGGCGTGGACAGCCGCCTCGCGTTCACCACCCAGGATGCCGGTGCACGGGTGGCCAAACTGCTTGGGGCCGGGGATCACGCGGTGTGGTGCGGTTCGACCCTGGGGCTACTGCGCCAGCTGCCGGCATGGAAGCCGGCCCACATCGTCCATCACAGCGGCCATAGCCTGCATTGGCTGTGGGCCTCGCGTCTGGTGCGGCCCAGCGCCGCGCAGCACCGCTGCTTCCATCTCGGCTTCGGCGCCAAGCACGACCTGCTGCACCGCTGGACTTACGCCAGGCTGCGCACCTGCGTGTTCCCGACCGAGCGTTCCCGGGCCGACGGCCTGCGCCTGCTGCCGATCCGGCCCGAACAGACTGTGATCGAACCCTATGGCGTGCGCGTGCCGGCCGAGGTACCTCCGGCGACCGCCAGCATGGCTGATCAGCGGATCATCGTGGTCAGCATGTCGCGCATCGATCCGGGCAAGGGTCAGCTGGAGCTGGTGCGCGCCTTTGCCGCCGCCTGTGCCGCCGAGCCGCGTCTGGCCACTCGCCTGCAGCTCCGTCTGTTCGGCCATCACGATGCCTGGGACCCCCGGCATGTCGCCTACCACCGCGATCTGGTGGCGGCGATCAGTGCAGCCAACCTGGGCGATGCGATTGAACTGCGCGGCCACACCGATGACCCGGACGGAGAACTGCGCCGCGCGCATGCGCTGGTCTTCACCTCGATCGACGAGTTCTTCGGCCTGGCGCTGATTGAAGCCTACGCCAACGGCGTTCCGGCGCTGTGCGTGCGGCGCGGCAGCTTCACCGAGTTGCACGACGAGAGCCGCGGTCTGTGGTTGGATCTTGCCGACCCGTTGCCTGGCCTGCGCGCCCTTGCTGATCTGCCAGTTGAGCAGCACCAGGCGATGCGCGCCGCCTGCCGGGAACGCGCCGTCGCGTACCGGCTTGAAGACCGGGTTGCGGCCCTGGTCGCTACGCTCACGCGTTGAGCACCGCGTCCACCGTCGGCCAGCCCTCGGGGCCGCCGACCGGCGCGAAGTCGCCGCCCCAGGCCCCGGTCTTGCGTGGATCGCTGACCCCGAAGACGCCGATGGTGCGCGTGCCGACCGCAGCCGCGAGATGCATCGGCCCTGAATCATTGGCGATCACCCGTGCCGCCTGCGCCATGACAGCGGCGAAGACGCCGGTCGGCAGCCCGCGCAGGATGACGGCGCCGGGCAGCAGGCCGGCCAGCTCGGGCTCGCGGCCGGGCGGAGCGATGGCGACGGTGCGGATTCCGGAGGCGTGCAGGCGGGTGGCCAATTCGCTGAAGTCCGGCCACTGCTTCGGCCGGCCCTGCACCATGCCGGTCGCGAGCGGGGCGATGACGGTGAAGGGGGCAGTGACGCCCGCGTTGGCGAGGTTCGCCTCGGCGGCGCGTACCTGATCGGCATGCAGCCGCAGGCGGGCCGGGGGCGGATCACCGGTCCAGTCCAGCCCAAGACGCAGCTCGGCATCGACCAGTCGGCCGAGCGACCAGTAGCGCCGCGCCTCGTGCGTGTTCTCGGGCCAGGCGAGGGCGCCGCTGAGCAGCAGGCCGCGCCAGTCGCGGCTGAAGCCGAAGGGCCGGCGTCCGGCCAGGCGGGCTGACAGAGCGGTGGACAGCGAGTGGGTCAGCAGCAGTTCGCTGCATGCCGGCAGCGTGCGCAGCGCGCGGGCCTCGGCGCGCAGGCCACGCGGCACGCCGAGGATGCCCCAGCCGTGGCCGCTGAACAGTTCGACCGCCCACGGCCGGCCGAGCAGGTGCAGGTCGGCCTGCTGCGCCAGGCGTTCCAGGGTCGGCAGGGCCATCAGGCTGTCGCCGATCCAGTTGGGCAGGCGGACGATGAGCTGGGGTTTCACCGGCGTTTCTCCTCAGCCAGGGCGAGCCCGAGCACGCTGTCGAGTCCCGCCGAGGCGGCGACCACGACGCCGGCTGGGCCGTCGCGGAAGCCCTGCTTCAGCACGAACGAGCGGGTGAAGCCCCAGGCGAAGCGCGCCGCCAGCTTGCAGGTTCCGGCGCGCCGGCCTTCGGCCAGGAAGCGATCGGCCTTGAGCCGGGCATAGCCGGGCTTGAACAGGTCACCGAGGTCGCGGAACGAGTAGTGGTGCATCGAACCGGCCAGGCGCTCGACCGGCCCGGCCGCGACCACCGCCTCATGGACTTTGTTGTCGTTGAAGTTCGCGGCGCTGCGGTTGAACAGGCGCAGCACCCAGTCCGGATTCCACACCCCGTGGCAGATCTCGTGCGTGCCGACGTAGGTGCGACGGCGGATGGCGAAGGCGCGCCGCGGATCCAGGGTGGCGAAGGGCAGGGCGCCGATCGCGCTGGCCGCCGTCTCGTCGAGCACCTCGTCGGCGTCGATCGACAGTACCCAGTCGTAGCGGGCGAGGGCGACGGCGCGGCGCTTCTGCGGGCCAAAGCCGAGGAAATCCTGGTGCTCGATGCGCGCCCCGGCGGCGCGGGCGAGGTCGCAGGTGTGGTCGGTCGAGCCGCTGTCGAGCACGACGATCTCGTCGCACCAGGCCAGGGCGGCGAGCACGCGGGCAAGGTGCTCCTCGGCGTTCTTGGTGATCAGCACGGCCGAGATCGGGATCTTCACCACCGCGCCACCTCCGCGATCGTGCCGAGTACGCTGTCCACCGCGATGCGCTCCATGAGATCGGTCGGTGCAACGCGCGGATTGGCGAAGCGTGCCGGTTCTGCGCCGGTGGTCGGGGCGGTGAGGCTGCGCGCCTGGCTGCCGAGGGGCCCCCAGCGTTCGGGATCGCAGGCGGCGACGGGTGGATACAGCCCGACCACCGGGGCACCGGCAGCTGCCGCCACATGCAGGGGGCCGGTGGAGTTCGCCACCACCACGCCGGCCTGGGCGAGGACGGCGGCCAACACATCCAGCGGCAGGTTCTCCAGCAGACGGTTGCCGGGCTGCGCCGCAAGCCGGGCGCGCACCGCTTGGTCGGCGGGACCGACCGTCCAGGCGACGGCGTGTCCCTGGCCGCGTAGCGCGGCCGCGAGTTCGAGCATGCGCTCCAGCGGCCAATCCTTGGCGCTGCCGCGTGATCCGGCGTGCAGGACGGCGAAACCGCGTTCGGGCAGGCCGGCCTGGGCGATGCGTGTTGCGGCCTTCTCCTTCAGAGACTCGGGCAAACGCAGTTCCAGCCGGGCCGGACGGTCGCAGACCTCGCTTGGGCCGCCCAGCCGGGCGATGCAGCGCCGGGCCAGGGCGCGGTTCAATTCCGACTCGTGCTGACCGCTGGCGGTGCGCCCGCCAGGTTCGCGCTCGTTGAACAGGAACGACCACCAGCGCCGGGCGGTGCCGACACGCAGCGGGATGCCGGCGCGGTACAGGCGCCACGCCAGGGCCGGCGGCTTGGGGTAGCACACCACGGCGGCATCGAAGCCGTCCAGTTGGCCCTTTAGTCCGCCGGTGCCGTCCTCGGCGCGCCAGGCGATGGTCTGCGCCACGCCCGGGCAGAGCGCGGCCAGCGCTGCGTTTTCAGGCCGGCACAGCACCGCCAGATGGGCGGACGGGAAGGCGGCGGCAAGATCGAGGACCGCAGGCAGGGTCAGCACCAGATCGCCGAGGCGGTCGGTGCGTGAGACGAGGATGCGCGGTGCGGACCCAGCGGGCATGAAGAAGGGATGATGCCGCACCCCGGCCCGAGACCAAGCCTCCACCGTTGGCGGACCCGCAGGGGATGGCATGATGGATGGCCATGCGCTGGGCCGTCCTGTTGATCCTTTCCTGCCTCGCAGCGCAGGCCGCCGAGCCGGTCGAGGTCGATGGGCTGTGGTTTCTCGACGAGGCCCGCAGCCGCAATCTGGGCGTGAAGCTGTACCACCCCAGCGAGGGCGCCGGGCCATGGCCGGTGGTCGTGGTCTCGCATGGCCTGGGCGGCTCGCAGTGGGGCTATAGCTATCTCGGGCGCCATCTCGCCGCGCACGGCTACGTCAGCATCCATTGCACGCACCCCGGCAGCGACTGGCTGCTGTGGGACGGCAAGGGCTTCTCGACCGCGGTCGGCAATCTCAAACAGGCCAACGCGGATCCGGCCAACTGGCGCGAGCGGCCGCGCGACCTCTCGTTCCTGCTCGGCTGCCTGCCGGAGATCGAACGGCGCGTGCCGGCGCTGGCCGGGCGCCTGGATACCAGCCGCATCGCCGTGGTTGGACATTCCTTCGGCGCCTACACCGCCCTTGCTCTCGCTGGTCTGCTGCCCGACCTGCCCGAGGCCGGGCAGCTGAGCGATGCGCGGCCACACGCCTTCGTCGCCATGTCACCGCAGGGAGTGGGCGGTTTCACCCCGGCGGGGGCGTGGAAGGACATCACCAGACCGGTGCTGCTGATCAGCGGTACGGATGATGACCAGCCACTCTCCGGGCGCGGCAAGGGCCTGGAATGGCGCATGGCGGCGTGGGAGGGACTGCCGGCGGGCGAGAAGTTCCTGCTCGTGCTGCAGGGGGCGACGCACATGACCTTCGCGGGCGGGGGGATGGGCGAGAAGGCCGACCCGCGGCACCTTGCAGAGGTCAATGCAGCGGTGACCGGGTTCCTGGATGCGGAATTAGGCGGGAAACCGTATGAACCGCAGCCGGTGGCGGACGGGGTGTGGAAGGCGAAATAGCTTTGAGCTTGGAGCTTTGAGCTTGGAGCCCGCAGGCCCTTTTCGTACTCTAAGCTCAAAGCTTCCGGCCAGGGCTGGCGGCGGGCGTCGGCGATCGCGTAGATCGTGC
>JAIFND010000151.1 GCA_020047915.1 bacterium
GCCAAGCCCTACCACCAGGCCAAGGAGCGCGGGGTGAAGCTGATCGGTGCCACCGCGCACTACGTCACCGAGGATCTCGACCAGGGTCCGATCATCGAGCAGGCGGTGGCCCGCGTCTCGCACCGCGACACGGTCGAGGATCTGATCCGCAAGGGCCGCGAACTGGAACGCCAGACCCTGACCCGCGCCGTCCGCGTCCATCTCGAACGCCGCGTGCTGATCAACGGCAACCGAACCGTCGTGTTTGTTTAGCCCAGGGCTTCGCCCTACGGCCCCGACGGGCCTACCCCGGGCTTTGTCGCGACTCGGTTTCGTCGCTACCGCTCCGAAACCGCGGCGGCATCGGCTTCGCCGATTCTATGCCGCCACCGTCGCTCGGCGCCCGCCCCACCGCATGCGCGGCGGGGCCCCTATCATTTAACGACGGCGCGGCGCTTCTCGATCAGCAGCTGGACCACGGCCGGGTCGGCCAGGGTCGAGGTGTCGCCGAGGTTGTCGGTCTCATCGGCGGCGATCTTGCGCAGGATGCGGCGCATGATCTTGCCGCTGCGCGTCTTGGGCAGGCCGGGCGCGATGAGGATGACGTCGGGCGTGGCGATCGGGCCGATGTGGTGGCGGACCTCGTTGCGCAGTTCGCCGATGAGTTCCGGCGTCTCCTTGTAGCCGTCCTTGAGCAGGACGTAGGCGAAGATGCCCTGACCCTTGATCTCGTGCGGGTAGCCGCAGACAGCGGCCTCAGCGCAGCCGGGATGGCTGACCAGGGCGCTCTCGACCTCGGCGGTGCCCATGCGGTGGCCGCTGACGTTGATCACGTCATCGACACGACCGGTGATCCACCAGTAGCCGTCCTCGTCGCGACGGCAGCCATCGCCGGTGAAGTAGTAGCCGGGGAAGGGCTTGAGGTAAGTCTCGACGAAGCGTCCGTGGTCGTTCTGGATGGTGCGCGCCATCGACGGCCAGGCACGCTTGAACGCCAGCACGCCGCTGACGCCGTTGCCCTCGACCTCCTTGCCCTTCTCGTCCAGCACCACCGGCTCGACGCCGAAGAAGGGCAGGGTCGCCGAACCCGGCTTGGTCGGGATGGCCGCCGGCAGCGGCGTGATCATGATCGAGCCGGTCTCGGTCTGCCAGAAGGTATCGACGATCTGGCAGCGCTTCTCGCCGACCTTCTCGTAGTACCACTTCCACGCCTCGGGATTGATCGGCTCACCGACCGAGCCGAGCACGCGCAGGCTGCTCTTGTCGTACTTCGCCGGCCACTGGTCGCCCTCACGCATGATCGCGCGGATGGCGGTGGGCGCGGTGTAGAACTGGGTGATCTTCAAGCGCTGGACGATGTCCCAGTAGCGCCCGGCATCGGGGTAGGTCGGGATCGATTCGAACATCACCGTGGTCGCGCCGTTGCACAGCGGGCCATAGACCACGTAGCTGTGGCCGGTGACCCAGCCTATGTCGGCCATGCAGGCATGGATGTCGCCCTCGCGGTAGTCGAAGACGTACTTCATGGTCATCGCCGCGCCGAGCAGGTAGCCGGCGGTGGTATGGGCGATGCCCTTGGGCTTACCGGTGCTGCCCGAGGTGTAGAGCAGGAACAACGTGTCCTCGCTGTCCATGTGCTCGATCGGGCAGTAGGGACGCTCCTGCGCCATCAGTTCGTCGATCCACACGTCGCGCGGGGCGTAGAACGGGATCTTGCCGCCGGTGCGCTTGACCACGAAGACGTGCCGCACGGTGGGGCAGGCCATCACCGCCTCATCGACGGTGCGCTTGAGCGGGATGGTCTTCTTCGCGCGCAGGCCCTCGTCGGCGGTGATAACCGCCTTGCACTTGGCGTCGAGGATGCGGTCGCGCACGCTTTCGGCGCTGAAGCCGGCGAAGATCACGCTGTGCACGATGCCCAGGCGGGCGCAGGCGAGCATCGCGTAGGCCGCCTCGGGGATCATCGGCATGTAGATGGCGACGCGGTCGCCTTTGCGCAGGCCGTGGTGGCGCAGGACGTTGGCCATGCGGCAGACTTCACGCTGCAGTTCACGGTAGGTGATGCTGCGGTTCTGCCCCGGTTCGTCCCCCTCCCACAGGATCGCCACCTGATCGCCGCGCGTCTTCACATGGCGATCGACGCAGTTCTCGCAGACATTGAGTTTTCCGCCGAGAAACCACGCGACCAGGCCTTGTTTCCAGTCGTTGTCGCTAACCTCGCGAAACTCGTGGATCCAGCTCAGGTGCTCGCGCGCCATGCGATCCCAGAAGGCATCCGGCTGATCGAGGCTTTCGCGATAGAGCCGCTCATACGCCGCACGGTCGGGGATCAGGGCGCCCTGGGCGACACGGGTGGGGGCATGATAGAGAGGCTCGGCAGAGGCCATGCGATGCTCCAGGCGGGAAGGAGCCACTGATACGCGAACGCTAACCGATTCTCAAGTGTCGGCTGTAGAACCCTCGGCAGAGGCCGGCTGATCATCCTTCATCCCCAAGAGTTCCGCCACCAGCACGGTGCAACTCTTGCCCTTGGCGTTGATGTGCTGGTCCCCCGAGATCACGATGCGGTCGCGGCAGGCTTCGAAGAAGGTGAAGGTCACCACGATCCGGCCCGGGGCGGCATGGTCACTCACGCGCTTGGCGGTGTTCACGGTGTCGCCGAGAATGTCATAAGCCTTGGTCTTCACCGCACCCACCAGGCCTTCAATGACATCGCCGTGGTGCAGACCGATGCCGATGTTCAGGCCATAGAGGGAGAGGTAGGCCCCCACCTCTTCGCGCATGGCCAGGGCGGCGCGAGCCGCAGCCACCGGATCGGAGAAGAACATCATCACCTCATCCCCGGTATGCTTGGTGCGGGCAGGCTTGAACGGAGCGCAGGCGCTTTCGGCAGCGGCATAGACCCCATCAAGCATGAGCAGCACCTCCTCCGGGGCGCGCATCTCGCTCCATTTGGTGAAGCCGCGGATGTCGGCGAACAGGACCGACCGCCGTGTACGCCGCGGCCGCAGGTCATCATCGCTCCCCATCGCCTTGGTGAGCATCGAGCGGCCCAGCAGCATCTCCGACCAGCCGCGCAGCCGTTCCACCGTCTCCGACAGGCGACGACGATCACGTCGGTGCATGACCGCGGAGACTCCCAAAGCGACACCGAGCAGGATGGTCGCCACGACCAGGAACCGATGGTCCGCCTGCGCCAGGAAGCGGCCGGGGGATCCGCCGACGATGGCATATATGCACAGCACGGTCAGCGTGCGCACGACATGTTCGAGGACCAGCAAGGAGTCGGACCAGCGCTGCGCGACCCGTGCCCCAACCGCCTGGCAGCCACCGACCAGGATTGAAATGGCCCAATAGACCACAACGACCGGGTTGCTGCCCAGGGCGTGCAGATCCGTGACTGCCACACCCAGGGTGAACAGACCGACGCCGATCAGATTGAGCAGGAAAGATGGACGGCCGCCGCGATGCGCCCGAGTTCCGATCATCCAGGCCTGGACGAAACCGCCGGCAAGCACCGGAATGATCATCGGCCACGAGGAGACGGATCCGGTCAGCAGTGTCGCCAGGGCGATGGCCAGGGGGACATGGGCGGACGAGGAGAAGAACTCGGCTGCAACCAGGCTGCCTCGGCTGCCTCGGCTGCTCTGCAGCAACGCGTCAAGATCCCGCGCATCCTCAGGCATGGTGCCAGCATGCGTCAGGATGTCCCCAACGCCACTGTCGGCTCAGGGTCGGGGGAGTTCGGCGTGGAGGGTGGCGAACGAGGCCGCCTCGGCGGCGGGATCGTAGTCCACGGCAGGCAGCACGGCATGCAGATCGCGCGCCTTGGGGTTGGTGAAGGCGTGCAGGGCGGTACCGAAGGTGTCGAAGCGCCAGTCGGCCTTGGCCGCGATCATCTCGCTGAAGAAGCCCGCTACTTCGCCAGGCGGCACCATCGGATCGGATCCACCGTGGAAGACCAGGACGCGGGCGGTGATCGTCCCCGGCTTGACCTGGGTCGTGGTCTTGAGCCCGCCGTGGAAACTGGCGGCTACGCGCAGCGGTTCGCCAGCGCGAGCCAGTTCAAGCACGACGGTACCGCCAAAGCAGAAGCCGATGGCGGACAGACGCTGAGCATCAACGCCCGGCGTGCTGGCCAGCTTGGCGAGTCCAGCGCGCACGCGCGCGACCATCAGCCCGCGATCCTGGTAGAACGGACCGGCCCACGAGCCGGCGACCTGGGGATCCTCGGTGACCTTGCCGGCACCGTACATGTCGCAGGCCAGGGAGATGTAGCCGCGTTCAGCGAGCTCGCGCGCCCGGCGTTCGGCATAGGCGTTCATGCCCCACCACTCGGGCACGACCAGCACGCCCGCGGCATTGCTGGCACCAGCCGGCACCGCCAGGCTGCCACGCAGGGCCACTCCGTCATGGGCGTAGTCGATGGGGGTCACGACCGGTTCGACGGCGGCAAGGGTCATGGCGATCAGCAGGAGGATTGTGGAGCGCATGCGCGCCTTCTAACCGGCAGAGCCCCAACAACAGTGCGGCATGCCCAATGCTTCAACGCCGCCTGTGCCGACATTCCAGCATTCCAGCATTCGGCATTCCCCTCTATATCCGGTCCACCTGCCAATCACGCAGACCGATCATATAGAGCAGCGCATCGAGACCGAGCGAACTGATCGCATGCTCGGCTGAGGCCCGCACCACCGGCTTGGCGTGAAAGGCGATGCCCAGACCTGCCGCCGACAGCATGGCCAGGTCATTGGCACCGTCGCCGACCGCGATGGTCTGCTCCTGGCAGATGCCCTCGTCGGCGGCGATGCGCCGCAGCCACGCGGCCTTCGCCTTGGCATCGACGATCTCGCCGAGATGGCGGCCGGTCAGCCGGCCATCGACGATCTCCAGCTCGTTGGCATGCACGATGTCGATGCCCAGACGCTGCTGGAGGTGCCTGCCGAAGTAGGTGAAGCCGCCCGACAGGATGGCCAGGCGATAGCCGAGGCGCTTGAGCACCTTGCACAGGCGCTCCGCCCCTTCGGTGAGCGGCAGCCGCTGCGCGATGTCCGCAAGGACCGCAGCATCGAGTCCACGCAGCAGGGCGACGCGGCGGGTGAAGCTCTCGGCGAAGTCGAGCTCGCCGCGCATCGCGGATTCGGTGATCGCCTTGACCTGCGCTCCGACCCCGGCGGCCTCGGCAAGTTCGTCGATCACTTCGGTCTGGATCAGCGTCGAATCCATGTCGAAGCACACCAGACGGCGGCTGCGCCGGTACATGTCGTCGGCCTGGATGGCGATATCCACGCCCAGGTGGGCCGAGAGGTCGAGGAACGCAGCGCGCATGCCAGCGCCGTCAGCGGGACGACCACGCAGCAGGAATTCAACACACGAGCGCGGCGTCGCTGGCGGATTGGCCAGGCTGACGCGGCCGGACAGGCGCTGGATGGCGAAGATGTTCAGGCCCTGCTTGGCGATCACCGCAGTGGTGGCGCTGATCTGCTCGGCGGTCAGTCCACGGCCGAGCAGGATGAGGCTGTGACGTTCGTGACCCTGCTCGGCGACCCAGCCTTCATAGCGTTCCCGGTCGATCGGATCGAAACGCACCTGCATGCCCAGCTCATGCGCGGCGAAGAGGGTCTCCTTGACCACATCGGCGTGGGTACCCCCTTCCGGGATGGCAACCATCATGCCCAGGGACAACTGGTCGTGGATCACCGACTGCGCGACATCGAGGACCTGCGCCCCGCACGAGGCCAGCACTCCGGTGATGCGCGTCGTGATGCCGGGACGATCCCGGCCGGCGATAGTGATGAGCAGGACATCGGTCATGGGCCGTGACGGTCTGTCGGACAGACGGCATTGCAACCAATGCTGGAATCGGCCTTTCCCACATTCTAGGTTAGCGGTTCTCCCAGGTGTACCGACCGTTCTTCATGGTGCCGGTAAACGAACGCCCACCGGCCTTGACCTCCAGGACGCCCTGCTTCCAGCCCAGCGTGACCGGCGAGGTGCCGATGCTGCCTCCATCATAGAGCGCCGTGTGGGTCGCCCAGTCGTAGGGCTTGCCGTCGCGCTCGATCGCCGGTCGTCCGGCCTCAGTCAGGGTCATGGCCAGGCTTTCACCCTTCGAGGAGATCACCGAGACTCGCTTGTCGACAGCCAAGCGGCCCAGATCGATGCGCGCCGTCTTCTTCACCCCGGCGACGAAGGCGGCGTAGTCGCCATGGCTCTCGGCCTCACCGACCTCCAGGAAAACGCCGCATGGCCCGGCGTCCGTGCCCTTCCAGGTCAGGATCGTGTCGTCCGGGTAGGTGCTGCCGGTCACGGCTCCGGTCTTCTTGTCCTTCTTGGCGAAGAGGTCGGTGGTCAGCGCCTCGTCGACACCACCGCCGTCAGCCTGGATGGCCTTGAGCGCCAGCCAGGTGCGCTCGCCACGAACGAAGGTCCAACCGTCAGACTGCTCGACGGCCGCTTTCCTGGGAACGGTCAGGTGCAGATCCGCCCCCGGTGCCTGGTTCATCCACAGCATGCAGTTGCGCAACTGCGCAACCTGATCCTTGCCGTTGGTCGCGGTGGCGTGGCCCTTGTAGCCCTTGGTGCCGGAGAACGCGATGACGGTCGCGACCCCGCGCCCGGATTCGATCATACCGAGGCGGAAACCGTTCACATCCCCGCGATGCAGAAAGGGCAGGGTGCCGATCTGATAGGAGTTGCCGACGTGGAGGAAGACCGGGTATTCGACGCGATCCTCGCCGCCGGGTTTGAGGAACCAGGCATCGTATGTCGGTTTGGCCTGCAGGATCTCGACCGGTTTGGCGAAATCCTTCCGCGCCACGGCCATCACCGCTGCCGGCGGACGGTAGGCGCTCGTCGCCATGTGGATGAAATCGCGATAGGGCTTGCCTGATTCCGGGGCGTCGTTTTCACCGAACCACAGCCAGGCTTCGCCGGCGAAACCCTGCTTGGGTCCGACATTGTTGTAGTCGCGGGCGTTGGGGGCGCACACGGCGCCCTTGAAATAGGCTACCGCAGCAACCGTGCTGAGGTAGTCCAGCACGCCCTTGGCCAGCGATTTCACCTCGGGATCCTTGGCGAAATCGTAGATCTGCAGGTAGCCGACGATGGTGTGGGCCAGGTAGTTCGCACTGTCCCATTCACCCATGCCGGTGGAGTAGCAGGCGTTGGCATAGGCGCGGATGCGGTCGGCGTAGATCTTGGCGACCTCGGTGTTGCCTGTCTCCTCGGCCATCAGATAGACGGCACCTTCGCGCATCGCGCGCAGGTTGTCGGTGTTGCGCACATCAACCCACGAATTCATGTACTCGGGTGTCCATCCCCCGTCCTTGGCCATCTTGCGCGCCTCGCGCTGGCCAGGTGGAACGAATGCATCGTTGGGGCGGCGCAGCGGATCCTTTTCCGTCCAGATGCGGGCTGCATCGTACATTTTCTTACGGTAGGCCGGGTCGAGGAGTCCACCGAAGTAGAAGTATTTGCGCGTCTGACTGCGGATGGTGAAGCCGGGAAACCAATCGACCTTGAGAGTCTTCGCGTTCCAGCCTTCGTTGTCGTCCGCCTGGAGGAAACCGAGCGAGGCCTTGCGCTCGCCGTTCACCAGATCGATGAAGGCGTTGGGATAGCTCTGCTTCTCGTTCTCGAAGTAGGCGTTGCCGTACTTCCCCTTGAACGCATCCCGATAGGACGCGAGGCACTCGTTGACGCGATGCTGGTAGGCCGCCTCTTCGGCTGGAGGAAGCTGATTGAGGAAGCGTTCCTCGATCGGATAGGGCCGCAAGGTGATCTGCCCCCCATCGTTCACGATCGGATCGGCGGGCGGCGGCGATGGCTCTCCGGCACAGGCGAAAACAGTGGCGGAGATCAGGAGGAATGTACGCATGTCATGGGCCTAACGCCGGTGGCAAAGAGACGTGACAGGATTTCGCCGTCGTTTCGCGCGCGTAGAATCACGCCTCGTTCTTATGAAACGCCAACCGCGACGCGGGCGATGATACGCACCTGCAAGGGGGCCAGTTCGACCTCTGCCCCGGTCTCCGTGCCTGCCAGCAGATCACGACCCGCCGCCGGCAGGGTGATGCGCGCCGCCTGCTCGGCGAGGTTGACCAAGCCCCAGCCCACCGTGCGTCCGGCGGCATCGCAACGGGGACAGACCATGACGGCGCCGTCGCCGGCAGCCTCGGGCGCGATCCCGGCTGCACGGCAGCGATCGGCGATCAGGTCGAGCCAGTGTTGCGGTTCAAGCATGCCGCCCAGGGTCGTGACCTCGCCCTGGCCCAGGGTGCGGTGGACGATGGCGGGGCGACCGTCGCCATAACCGTCACGCCAGCGCGCCAGCACCTCGGTGCCGGCATGCGGCTCCCACGCCTCGGCCCAGGTCCGAGTGCGGCTTTCGCGACCGTCGGCGAAGACGATGCGTACCCGCTCTTCCATCCACTGGTTGGTGAAGCGCAGCCCGGCATCGGCGCCAATGAGCTCTTCGAACCCGCCGAAGGCCCGGTCGGTGAAAGCCGTGTATTCCTGGCTGCGGTAGCCGGTCATGGGTCCAAGGATCAGGCGCCCGCCGGCGCGCACCCAGTCGGCAAGGCGCTGCCGGGTCTGCTCCGGGACCATGTGCGTGTAAGGCAGGACCAGCACGCGGTAGCCCGAGAGGTCGGCCTCGAAACCGACCGCATCACGCCACCAGTGGGCGCGGGCCAGCGGCACCAGGAGATCGTCGCGCAGGCGTTCCTCGTAGCGCATATCGACGTCGGTCGGGTCGATCGACATGGTCCACGACGCCTCCCAATCGACCATCACGCCAAGACGGGCCGGAGCCGGAGGATGGGCGCCAAGCCAAGCTCCGTGCGCGCGGAAGCCCTCGGCGATGGCCGCGATGGCCTGGCGATTGGGACGCCACCGGCCGTCGGCCGTCAGCAGCGTTCCATGCAGCATCTCCTGACCCGCCCAGTGCTCGCGCCAATGCCAGTAGAGGCACATGCTGCCGCCCAGCAGGATGGCCAGCCAGGTGAAGGCCTGCACGCCACGACCATCGTGATGGATGTTCCAGGTCCGTCCGCCCGCCGACCACGACGGCGCGGTCTCCAGCAGCCAATACGGCAGGTAGGTGTCGCCTCGGCGCTTCTCGGCGCGCATGCGGTCGAACTTGGGCAGGTTGTAATGGTAATGCAGGACATCGGCGTACATCGAATGCCCGACCCGGTCGAGCTGGCGGTTGTGCTGCTGCCACTGCATCGTGCCCATGCCGCCGGCCATGTTGCTGCTGATCGGCTTGGCGCTGTGGAGGCGGATCGCGGCGCATTGCGTGGCGATGTAGTCGTACCAGGCGTCGTTCTGGAAGCGGGCGACGGCGAGGACGAGGGATGGGTGATGGCGCTCGGGTTGTTCGATCGACCCGAGTTCGGCGACCGGCATCGGCACCTGGTCGAAGCGCTGGTAGCGCTGGCTCCAGATATCGAGACCCCAGGTGCGGTTCATCGTCTCGACATCACCGAAGCGCCGTTCCAGCCAGGCGTGGAAGGCGGTCACCGCCTCGGGGCCATAGTCGAAGCCCGACATCTCGTTGTCGATCTGCCAGCTGTGCAGCGCCGGGTGCGCGGCGAATTCCCGGGCCAGCTGTTCGACGATCGCGGCGCAGTGGCGACGATAGGTCGCGGAGATCTGCGAGTAGTGCTTGCGCCGGCCGTGGGAGTCGCGCTTGCCGGTGTGTTCGGTGCGCAGCGTGTCCGGATGCCGGTCGGTCAGCCAGACCGGCGGCGCCGCGGTCGGCGTACCGATCATGATCTGCATCCCGTGCTTGTGGCACAGGTCGAGCAGGCGACGCACCCAGGCCAGGTCGTACACACCCTCGTCCGGTTCGAGACGGCACCACGCGAACTCCAGCACGCGCATAAGCGTGAAGCCAAGCTCGCGCATGCGCACGAGGTCGGCCTCCCAGGTGGCCTCGGGCCACATCTCGGGATACCAGGAGGCGCCAAGGTGAAGTTGCTCTGCAGGACTGGCCGAGGTCATGGACGCATGCTAGCGGGCCTCAGCCATCTGCCCACCTTGCGCGTACACGGAATGCTTCGGCGCAATTGCCGTATTCAACCGACCGGAGCCAGCTCGTCGGCCAGGCGGAACACCGTGGTCGGGCAGGATGGCAGCGCCTTGAGGAAGTAGCGACCATAGGAGGCGGTGCACACGCGGTGGTCGAGGATGGCCACGGTGCCGGTATCGTTGCGCGTGCGGATCAGGCGACCGAAGCCTTGCTTGAGGCGCAGGATGGCCTCGGGCACCTGGCGCTCGACGAAGGGATTGCCGCCGCGCTTACGGATCTCGTTGAGCCGCGACTCGGTGACCGGATGGTTGGGGACTTCGAAAGGCAGCTTGGCGATCACCACATGACGCAGGGCGTTGCCCGGGACGTCCACGCCCTCCCAGAAGCTGCTGGTGCCGAACAGTACGGCGTCGCCAGTGCGCTTGAATAAATCGATCATCTGGCTGCGCGCCATGCCATCGCCGTGACGCAGCACGAAGCGGCGCAGGCGGTCGAGGGTCGGCCGCACCCGGTCATGCACCGCCTGCAACTGCCGATAGCTGGTGAACAGCACGAAGATGCCGCCCTCGGCATCCTGGACATAACGCGCCAGCCAGCGCGCCGTGGCATCGACGAAGGCTTCTGAATTGGGATCGATGGCCGATTCGTTGAGCAGGATGCGCGCCTGGCTGGTGTAATCGAAGGGGCTGTCGAGGCGCTTCGCCAGTCCGCCTTCGAGTCCGGTGCGCCGGCGCAGGAACAGGAAGCGTTCGCTATCATCGGCCGCCAGCGTGGCGCTGGTCAGGACGACGGTGCGCATGCGGTCGAAGAGCTGCTCTTTCAGCATGGCTGCAACCGACAGCGGTCGCGCCGACAGCGACGGCGAACGGCGTTCGCGCGGCACCGTGGCGTAGCACACCAGGCCGCTGTCCTCGCCCGACAGCACCCGCCGCAGGCTGCCCGCGATCTCGATCGAGCGCATCGCCTGGGCGCTCAGTTCGGTGGACTCGTTGTCGTCGCCGGCCTGGCTCTTGAGGCTTTCGAGCGCCCCGGCGAGTTCCTCGAGGGCCGGGGACAACGGGTTCTCGACCGGGTTGGCGGCGTTGATCCGCACCGTGTCCTCGGAGCGGCCCTCGGACAGCTTGCCAACGTTCAGCCACAGGTCCTCGTTGGCGCGGCGCACGCCCTCGACCGCCCCACGCGCGGCCTCGCGGCGCGGGTCGGCGAGCAGGCCCTTGCCGCGGGCGCTCCAGAGCGTGTCGAGATACCAGCGCACCTGCGCGGCGCTGACCTCGGTGCCGAGGTGGTCGGTGGCGACATCTTCGAGGCTGTGCGCCTCGTCGAAGATCACCACCTGGTGCGGCGGCAGGATGCCTCCCGCCTCTTCGCGCAGGCCGAGGTCGGAGAAGTAGAGGTGGTGGTTGACCACCAGCAGTTGCGCCCCCTCCATGCGCTGGCGGGCGGCGTAGAAAAAACACGAGCCGTATTCCGGACACTTGCGGCCGAGGCAGTTGGTGCGATCGCTCTGCACCTGCCGCCACACCGTGCTGGTCGGCTCCCAGCCCAGTTCCTCGCGGTCTCCGACCTCGGCCTCGTTGTGCGCCCAGTCGGCGACCTGACGCAGGGCCTGCGCCTCTTCACGCGTCTCGAACAGCGCCTGCTGGCCGTCGTAGGCGATGCCAAGGCGGCGGATCGAGACATAGTTCTGGCGGCCCTTGACCAGCACGGCCTTGAGTTCGGGAAAGATCTGCTGGAGCAGCGGGATGTCCTTGCGGACGAGCTGTTCCTGCAGGGCGATCGTCCCGGTCGAGATCACGATCTTGGTGCTGGTCGCCAGGGCGTGCTGGATGGCGGGGATCAGATAGGCAAAGCTCTTGCCGACCCCGGTCGGCGCCTCGCAGATGACATGGCTCGGCGCGGCCAGCCCCTGCGCGACCAGTTCGGCCATCGCCACCTGCTGCGGACGGCTCTCCCAGCCGCTGAGCAGCCGCGACAGCTCGCCGCCAGGGCCCAGGACATCAGCGACCGTCGCACGTGGCATGGGTGTGCTTATAGACCCATGCGTGAAAAACCAAGCCCAAGCTCTATTCCGCGGCGTAACTGCCCAGGGGCTTCGCCCCCGCGGCCCTGAAGGGCCTGCCCCCCGGCCTTTGTCGCAGCTCGGTTTCGTCTCTATCGCTCCGAAATCGTGGGCGGATGGCTTCGCCATTCTATCCGCCCACCGCCACTCGGTGGCCGCCCCACCGCATGCGCGGCGGGGCCCCTTGAGCAGTCACTCCGCGGCTTGCCCGGCGACCTCCGGGCCCTTGGCCAGCGCGGCGTGCGCCGCCTGCTCGGCCTGCAGCAGCACCCGCAGGTTGTCGAGGGTGCCGGCGTGGCGCGGATCGGCGGCATGATTGCGCGTCTCGCCGGGATCGTTGACCAGGTCGTAGAGCTGCTCGGCGTGCGCCCCGCCGTCGTAGCGGACGTATTTCCACGCCGCGGTCACCACCATCCGGCTGACGATGTTCTCGGCATAGACATGGGTGCGTCCGGCCGTGGGTCCGTCGAGGACCGGCAGCAGGCTCTGGCCGCGGCAGATAGCCGGCACAGCGACCCCGGCCGCGTCGCAGCAGGTCGCCAGCAGATCGAGGCCGGTCGCCACCAGGGCGTGTTCCTCGACCTTGCCGGCCGGGATGCGTCCGGGCAGGCGCATGAGCCACGGCACGCGCGCCGCCTCGTCATAGAAGAAGGTCTTGTGCTCGAGCCGGTGCGATCCCGCATGATCGCCGTGATCCGAGGTCATGATCACCAGCGTATCGTCGGCCTGGCCGCTGGCGGCGAGCGCCGCGAGGACGACGCCGATCTGGCGATCGACCCGCTCCATCAGCCGGGCGTAGGCCCAGCGGTGCAGCCGCCATTCGCGCGCGCCCCACTGCGCCCGCGCCCGCTGCTTGAACGGCCGCCGTGCCAGCACGGCGCCGATCAGCTCGGGCTCGTCCTGCTGCGCCGCATGGTTGGCCGGCAACGGCGGGCAATGGCGCTCGATCCAGTCGGCCGGATCGGCACCGGGCGGCGGCAGCAGCGCCTCGTCGAGGTTGGCGAGTTCGACCAGCGCCTTGGCGAGGATGTGGTGATCCCAGGTCTTGTCGTCGGCGCGAGCGAACGAGCGGATCGCGTTGAGACAGATGTCGTGCGGATTGATCAGGCTGACGACCATCGCCCACGGATCAGGGCCCTGCCGCTGGATCAGATCGGCGGCCTCGACCGCCAGCCGCTCGCGTTCGTCGGCGCAGAAGGTGGTGAATCCCAGGCGCTCCGGGGTAAGATCGATCGGCCAGTGCACCTTGCCGCCGTACCAGGTGCGATAGCCGGCCCGGCGCAGACAGTGACCAAGACCGCTGGCGTCGTCCTCGACGGTGAACGGATGCAGACCCTTGCCGCCGTTGCCGCGCATGCCGATGGCCGAGGGCATGCGCCCGGTGAACATGCTGAAGCGCGACGGCACGCACACCGGATCGCTGCAGTAGGCGCGGGTGAAGCGCGTCCCGCCGGCGGCCAGCCGGTCGAGATGCGGCGTCGCCAGCCACGGTGTCCCGGCACACGACATCAGGTCATGGCTCTGCTGGTCGGTGAGCAGGATGAGGATGTTGGGCTGGCGAGGCATGCGTGGACTATCAGAGGTGGCCGCGTCCATCCAAGTCCCGCCGATGCTTCCGCCTATGGAATCCCCGATAGCGTCCCGGCCATGCCCGAGCTGCCCGACGACGCCCGCTGCCGCATCCTCATCGCCGACCCGGACTTCGGCGACCCGGCCCAACTGATCGCCGGACTCGACAAGCTGTTTGCGCAGTTCGCCCGCGAGCAGCGCCTCGTCGGCTGGGACATCCACAGCGCGCACGATGGCGCCGCGTTGGTGCTGGCGTGGACCCCTGACGCCCCCCTGTCGGGCTGCAGCCACGACAAGCTGAACGGGGTCGTCGCCCTGCACGAGACGCGGACCGGCTGCCGCATCCTGACAGCGCCGCCGCTGCGCATCCGGGTGGGTGGATGCTGGCGCTGCGTCGATCGCGCCGGATTGCGCGCCATGGCCGACCGCTCCACCCCGCTGATCGATCACCACCTCGAGCGCGTTGGCGACTGGCGGCGGCACGGCCTGACCACGGTCGGGGAGTCCTGGGCGGCGGTCCTGCTTGCCACCCGGCAAGGAGCCCACGCATGACGCCGATCGATCTCGCCCTGCGCCTGCGTGCGGCATGCGATGCGCTGCGTTTCGCCGGCCTGACCGTGTACAACCCGCTGCATTACGCCTGGCCGGTGCATCGCGCCTACCTCGAGCGTTTCGCCGGCGGGCGCAAACGGGTGCTGTTCCTGGGCATGAATCCCGGCCCCTTCGGCATGGCGCAGATCGGCGTGCCCTTCGGCGAGATCGCCGCCGCCCGCGACTGGATGCGTCTGTCCGGCGAGATCGGCAAGCCGCCGCGCGAGCACCCCAAGCGTCCGATCACCGGCTGGGCCTGCCGCCGCAGCGAGGTCTCCGGCCGTCGGCTGTGGAGCCTGTTCGCCGCCCGCTTCGCCAGCCCCGAGGCCTTCTTCGCCGAGCACCTGGTGGTCAACTGGTGTCCGCTGGTTTTCATGGGCGACAGCGGGTCGAACCTCACGCCGGACAAGCTCCCGGCGGGCGAGCTGACCCCCCTGCAGGCGGCCTGCGATGCCCACCTTGCCGGCCTGATCGCCGCCACCGGGGCCGAGGTGGTGGTCGGCATCGGCAAGGTGGCCGAGGCGGCCGCGACCCGCGCCCAGGCCCCCCGCGTGGCTGGAATTCCCCATCCCAGCCCAGCAAACCCGGCGGCAAACCGCGACTGGGCGGGGGCGGCAGCCCGGGCGCTGATGGTCGCTCGCATATGGTCTTGTTGACGCAGACGATAAGGACCCTAGTCTCCCCGCCCTTCCCACGGAGAGCGCAGACCCATGACACTGGTCAATACCCAGTACGCGGAAGCCATCGCAAAGGTCGGCGGCTACTATAACTTCGTGACCATCATCAATCGCCGCCTCAAGGAGCTGAACAACGGGATTCCCCCGATGGTCGCCCCTCCGGCCGGCGAGAAGAACTACGACAAGATCGACTTGATCGTCGCGGAGATCGAGGCCGATCTCCTGAAGCTCAAGTAAGCGTCAAGGCAGACAGCGGACAAGCCATGCACCAGACCACCTTCACCCACCCCTCCAAGATCCAGCGCGGCTGGTACCAGGCCAGCGCCAAGGGCCAGGTCCTGGGCCGCCTCGCGACCCGCGTGGCCAAGGCCCTGATGGGCCGCACCAAGGCCGACTGGACCCCGCACGTCGACAACGGCGACTTCGTCGTCGTCACCGATGCCGACAAGGTCGAGGTGACCGGCAACAAGCTGGAAACCCACATCTACCGCTTCCACAGCGGTTACTTCGGCGGTCTGACCCTGATGCCGCTGGGCAAGCTGAAGGAGAAGAACCCCGAGCGCGTGATCGAGCTCGCGGTGAAGCGCATGCTGCCCAAGACCGTGCAGGGCCGCCACCAGCTGAAGCGCCTCAAGGTGTACAAGGGTGCGACCCACCCCCACACCGGCACCAAGCCCGCCCAGCTGCCCTGAACCTGGCCTAGCCCGGAACAGCGAAGCCCTCGCAGCCGTGGCTGCGAGGGCTTTTTCGTCTCACACGCACATGCAGCGTGACGCCCGCCGGCATCGCCCAGGCCGATAGGGGCCCTAGCATCCGGCCATGCGCCTCATTGCCGCCCTCGTGCTCGCCTTGGCTGTCTGCCTGCCCGCCGTCGAGGTCGATCAGGTGCTGGCTGCGGCCCGCGCCGCCAGCAACACCTATCAGATCCGCTTCCGCGTCCTGTCCAACGGCCTGGAAGCGGCTGACGAAGCGACCCGGATCCAGGCCATGCGCAGCCTCGGTGAGCTGCGCGATCCGAATGTCGTTCCGTTGCTGATGCCGTTCTGCACCGCGCCGCATTCCGCGGCCGAGATGATCATGGCGGCAACCATCCTCGGCCGCCTCGGCTACCAGACCCCGGTGCCGCTGATCCGTGGCATGGCCTCGCACGAGGACGCCGAGGTGCGCAAGGCCGCGCTGTCGGCGCTCAAGCAGATCGACGCGCTGGCGGCCGGCGACTGGATGCAGCGCGCCAAAGAGGACGAGGAGTCGCTGCGGCTCTACGCCCTGGCCGGACTCGGCCATCTCAAGCATGCCGAAGCGGTCGAGGTGCTGGTCCTCGGCCTGACCCATGAGAACCACCTGGTGCGCCAGGCCGCCTGCATCGGCCTGGGCCTGCTTGGCGATCGCGCCAATGGCGAGCGCGTCAAGATCTCGCTCACCGATGCCAATCCGATGGTGCGCCGTTACGCGGCCGAGGCGCTGGCCCGGCTCAACTACACGCCCGCCATCCCCGATCTGATGATGGCCCTCGAAGCCAACGTCGCCGGTCCCTACATCCTGCGCGCCTTCGTCGCCCTGACCGGCGACAGCTTCGGCTTCGACCCCACCGCCCCGCTGCTCATGCGCCAGGAGGCGATCGAGCGCGCGTTCTCGTGGTGGAGCCTGCATCCTGAATTGAAGCAGTGATTTGCGACAACGCAGCCGGTTCGACGTTCGGCGTTCGACGTTCGGCGTTCCGCACAATACCTGCACCTATCGAGGCCAACCAGCCGGGTGATGGACGATCGACGATGCCTCTCGCTTTCCATCAACACCGAACGCCGAACGCCGAACGCCGAACAGCTTTTTTCGGGTTGGACCCATGATCGGAGCCCTCTGCCCTGACCGGCGGGGCACCTGGAGCGAGAAGTGGGAGCGCTGGGCAGGACGCGATGTCCTGCCGATGTGGGTCGCGGACATGGATCTGCCCGCCCCGCCCACCGTGCTCGCTGCCCTGCGCGAACGCCTGGATCACGGCGTCCTCGGTTACACCCAGACTCCGCCCGACTTCGCCAGCAGCCTCGCCGGCTGGCTCTCCCGCCGGCATGGCTGGGACATCGATCCCGCGTGGGTGAAATCAGCCCCAGGCATGGTCGTGGCGATGGATCAGGCGGCGCGCATCCTCGGCGATCCCGGCAGCGACGGACTGGTGCTGACGCCGATCTACCCCCCCTTCCTGCGCGCCCCGGGACATGCCGGACGGCGCTGCGTCCAGGTGGGCCTGGCGCAGACCGCCAGCGGCTGGGAGATCGACTGGGATGCCCTGACGGCCGCCGCCGGCCCGTCGGCCGCCGTGCTGTGGCTGTGCTCGCCGCACAACCCGACCGGTCGGGTGTGGACGCGCAGCGAACTCGAACGGCTGGCCGACTTCGCCCTGGCGCGCGGCCTGCATGTGGTCAGCGATGAGGCGTGGATGGACCTGGTGCTGGACCCTGCGGCCCGGCACATCCCGATCGCCAGCCTGTCGCCGGAGATCGCCGCCCGCACCATCACCATCCTCGCCCCCAGCAAAACATTCAACATCCCAGGTCTGTCCTGCGCCGCCGTGGTGATCCCCGATCCCGCCCTGCGCAAGGCCTACGCCGCGGCCGATCTCGGCCTGGTGCCGTGGCCGAACGTCATGGGCCTGGTCGGGGCGGTCGCCGGCTGGAGCACGGGCGAGGCCTGGCTGGACGACCTGCGCAATCACCTGCGCAGCAACCGCGATGCGGCGCATGCCGCGGTCAACGCTCTGCCCGGGCTCCATTCGCAACTGCCGCAGGCCACCTATCTGACCTGGATCGATTGCCGGACGCGTGGCTGGGCCGACCCGGCAGCGACCTGCGAACAGGCCGGGCTCGGACTGTCCGACGGACGCCCTTTCGCGGCGCCAGGCTTCGTCAGGTTGAACTACGGCTGCCCGCGTCAGACCCTGGACGAGGGCTTGCGCCGGCTGGCCGCCGCGCGGTAGCCAGCTGACCGCACGCCGCCAGGGTCGCCCGACCTTTGGTCACACGCGTGCGCACCGCCAGACCACGCTGGCGAAGGGCCGCCCACATCGCGTGCATCTCCGCCGCTTCCGGCGCCCGCCAGGCGACCCCGGGGAATGGATTGAACGGGATCAGGTTGACCAGCACGGGCAGGTCCCCGATCCAGGCATGCAGGGCATCAAGTAACAGCGGCTGGTCGGTCACTCCAGGGATGACCACCACGGCCAGCATGATGCGCCGGCCACGTGGCAGCGCGATGCGCCCCAAGGCCAGCCTCAACTCGACCAGGGACTCGATCCGCGCGGCCGGCACCAGTGCGGCGCGCACCCCGGGATCGGCCGCATGCAGGCTGATCGCCAGATTGGCCGAGCCGAGACCCAGGTCTTCCCAGGCGGCGAGTCCATCCAACCGTCCGACCGTCGAGATGGTGATCCGGCTCCAGGCCAGGGACAGACCCGGATGTTCACTGAAGACAGCCGCCGCCTGGGCCACCGCGAGCGGATTGTCGAGCGGTTCGCCCATGCCCATGAACACCACATTGCGTACCGGCTGACCGAGCACGCGGTTCACCGCCACGACCTGCCCGACGATTTCGTGGGCGGCGAGATCGCGCACCAGGCCCATGCGCGCCGTACGGCAGAAGGCGCAGCCCTGCTTGCAGCCGACCTGCGAGGAGACGCAGGCTGTGCGATGCCCGCCTGCGGCCATCGGAATGGCGACGGACTCCACCTCGCGGCCGTCGGCCAGGCGCAGCAGCAGCTTGGTGGTGGTGCCGTACAACGGATCTTCGGCCGGCATCTGCAGCACCACCTCGGGGCACTGCTCGACCTCGGCCAGCGCAGCGAGCTGTCGCAGGGTGCCGGGACGCACCGTCTCGGCATCCTGCCATGCAGGTATCCTCTCGGGCGACCAGTGGCCGGTTTCCATCAACGCCCGGTAGGCGGCGCCGTGGAGCCGCCGGTCGAAACCAACCTCAGCCTGCAGCCAGGCCGAAAAATCGGCGAACCGGAGCCCGAGGAGATCGGCTCGTTTCAGGCTTGGGGCGCTTCAGCGGCGGGCGCGGCCTCGGCGGCCGGCTCGGCGGCAGCCGTCTTCTTCTGGAAGCGCGGCGGGGGGTTGCCCTTGAGCTGGAAGGCCTCGCCCTCGGGTACGACGACAGCGTTGCGTTGCGCAGCGCGCATCACGTTGCCGACATCATCCACGGTGTGCGCGGTGTTCAGGCGGTAGGCCACGCCAACCTTCTTCTCGCCGCTCAGTTCGCTGTAGCGCGCCCACACGATGTGGGCCGACTGGCCGGGCTCGAAGGGCGTGGTGATCCACACCTTCCAGTGCAGGTCGGCGTTCTTGGCCGAGAACACGCCGACGAATTCGCGGCTCTTCTCGATCTCGAACTGCATCGCGCCGGCCTTGGCCACAGCGTTCACGGCGCTGCGCGCCGCCTCGGCCGTGATCTGCCCGCGCTCTTGCTGGGAGACCGACATCTCGTAAGTGCCGATCGACAGCCGGGACAGCTGCTTGGCGGTGGTGGCGTTGATATTCGGACCGATGACGACCTTGGGTTCGCGTTCGGGGAAGTTGGCGTAGCGGGGGCGGCTCTCAGCGGGCATGGGGCCATCGTAGGACCGGAATTGCCCCGGCAACCCCTCCTGTACTGCCCAGGGGCTGCGCCCCCGCGGCCCTGCGGGCCGTCCCGGCGCAACGCTGCCGCGTTGCGACTCGGCAGGCCGCAGGCCCCACTGGGGCCTGCTCTCGCTGCGCTCGACCTGCCTCGCCCCCCGGGCTTTGTCGCAGTTCGGTTTCCTCGCTGCGCTCCGAAACCGTGGGCGCATGGGCTTCGCCCATTGTATGCGCCCACCACTGCTCGGCGCCCGCCCCATCGCCTGCGATGGGGCCACCAATAGACCATGGCCGCGTCAGACGTTCGCGAGCGACCGTCTTGCGGCCTGCTCCCCCTGTCCACACTGTGCCTCTAGAGGGCAAGCTCATGACCACGACGATCTCGCTCGCCACCGCCAATCTGATGGAGTATCTGAAGTCGATCGGCGGGTCAGATGTCCATGAGTTCGTCGATGAGAAGGGCGAGCCTGATCCGCTGGCCGCCCGCCGACTCGCCGAGTGCTTGCGCAGCCGGCACGCAGCCGATCTCAACCAGGCCATCACCGTGACCCAGAGCGCCAACCGGGTCGTCGTGACGCTGGTCGATGACCAGGCTCCGCTGCGCCCCCTCCGCCGGCGCTGACCGCCCGCTGGCGATCCGGATGGTTATTCGGTTACACTTAGGGCTATTGTCCGTTTTTTAAGTGCGTTCCCCTGGCCGGAGGCTAGACTCCTGCCATCGGAGCACGCATGCGCCTGAAGAAAGCCAATCCCGCCACCAGCGCCTGGGCACCCCTCGAGTCCGGGGTCATCCACGCCCCAGCCGGGGCGACCCGCATCGTCGCCGCCGATGGGGCCGGCAGGATCTACCTCGATGCCGCACCCCGCCGTGGACAGGTCCGCTTCCAGGCGCGCGGAGCAGGCGGGATCCATCGCATCCTCGCCATCACGGCTGCCGGTGCGACCATCGCCGAGCTCCAGTTCCGCCTGCAGCCACGCACCCAGGTCGGATGCGATGCCGGCATCTACGCCGACTACCACGCCCGGGTCGGGCACAACATGATGGAGTTCGAGGAGGGGCAGCATTTCCGGGTCGGTGGCCGCATGCACAACTTGTGCGTCGGCTGGCTGCGCGACCACACCTACACGCTCAAGGCGCTGCGCCACTTCTGGCAGGACGTCACCAGCGGCACCGAATTGTTCCTCCAGAGGCAGCAGCCGAGCGGCATGATCTGGGACGACATCCATGCCAACCGCAGCCGCTCGCCGTCGTGGTTCGGCGAGGCCCTGGGCAAGGGCTACTTCGACTACGCCGACGACAAGAAGTGGATCTTCCGGCGCATCCCGGTGGAGGCGGATGTCGAGTACATCGTCGTCGAAAGCGTCCACCACGCCTGGAAGGCGAGCGGCGACGATGCCTGGATGCAGGCCCAGTTGCCGCGCCTGGAGAAGGCGATCGCCTACTCGACGAGTCACCCGCTGCGCTGGTCGAAGAAGCACGGGCTGGTCAAGCGCGCCTACACCATGGACTCGTGGGACTTCAAGCATCCCGCCAAGCACATCGGCGGCGGCGGCGACCACCGCATCCTGAACGGTCCCGACCAGCCCTTCTTCCTCTTCCATGGCGACAATAGCGGCATCTACGCCGCCTACTGGCGCATGGCCGAGATGTACCGCTGCCTGGGCGACACCGCCTCGTCCGAGCGCCACGAGCGGCTGGCACGCGAGCTGCGCGCCCGCGCCAACACGCTGCTGTGGAAGGCGCCGATCTACGCCCACATGGTCCCCGAAAAGCCGATGCCCCGGCTCAAGGCCGAGGTCGGTGATGACGACAAGCGCATCTCGCTGTCCCTGCCCTACACGGTGAACCGCGGCCTGCCCGACCACCGCCAAGCGGTGCGCATCATCGATGAATACCGCCGGCGCGGCCGGGCCCAGCGCGCGACCTCCTTCGCCGAATGGTGGGCGATGGATCCGATGTACCTGGGTGAGCAGTGGCATGATGGGCATGCCGCACACCAGACGCCCGGTGAATACATGAACGGCTCGGTCTCGCCGCTGGTCGCCGGCGAACTGGCGCGCGCTGCCTTCGAACACGGCCGCGAGGAGTACGGCGCCGACATCCTGCGTCGCCTGTGGACGCTGTCTGAAGCCGATGACGGCCACATCCATGACTGCTACCGCCGTCTGCCGCCCGGCTTCAAGGAACCGGGCATGGACCAGAAGCAGTCCCCGCTCGATCTGCGGATGCACGCCAACGTCGGTCTGCGCCACCGCGCCACGCCTGGCGTGCCCGCCTGGACCGACGAGGGTGACAATGATTTGCGCGGCCTGCCCACGGGCCGACAGCGGCTATTCGAGGTTGATCTGGAGGTGCTGGATCCCGACAGCAATGCCGGAAAATCGGCGATCGCCCTGGGCGGACGCCAGCCGTCCCAGCTTACCATCCCGATCGCCCGTCGGCTGGGCAGCTTCTATGTCGTCCACGCCCTGGGCGGTGGCGGCGCCGGGACGATCGGTGCCTACGTCCTGATCTATGCCGACGGCAGCGAGCACCGCCATGCCCTGATCGCCGGTCGTCAGGTCGCCAACTGGTGGAATCCGCAGACCCTCCACGACCACCGCAGTCCGTACGATATCGGACGGATCTGCTGGCGCGGCCCAAACCCCAGCACCCGTGATGTCGGCGTCTATCTCTCCGGCTTCACCAACCCGCACCCGCAGCGTGTCGTCTCGGCCATCCGGCTGGAGGCAGCTAGCGGTATCCGTCTGATGGTCTGCGCGCTGACCACGGCGGATGGTGCCGCCCGCCTGCCGCGCGGCATCCGCAGCCACGGCCTGCCGTCGGTGTGGTCGCAGGCCTCGATCCACCACGCCATCGTCGAAGGACTGGGCGGGATCGAGGATACCGACCGCGCCTTCCGCAAGGCCCGCGTGTCGCCGCGCTGGTCGGCGACCGAGGCCAGCCAGGCCGAGGTCTGCGTGCATTATCCGTCAAGCGGCGGTTACTGCGCCTACCGCTGGAGCCATGACGCCAAACGGCGCCGGGTCGAGGTCGATGTCACCGGTTCCTTCTCGACCGCCGAACTGCGCATCCTCATGCCGGCCGGTACCAAGCCGGCAACGGTCCAGGTCGATGGCCAGGAACTGACGTTCCGCCTGCGTCGGGTCGAACGCTCGGCCTATGCGCTGATCCAGCTCGACCACCTGCCGCGCAGCAGCGTGGTGGTCGGCTACTGACCGGCGGCCTGCCGCGCCTGCGGCAGCAGATCACCCAGCTTGATGCCGTGCGGCCGATGGCACAGGCCGTGGCCGTGCTTCTCGGCGTAGCGCTGGTGGTACTCCTCGGCGCGCCAGAAGGTCGCGGCCTTGGCCACCTGGGTGACGATCGGCCGCTTCAGGCGGCTGGAGCCGTCGATCGCCGCGATGTAAGCGATGGCCTGTTCGCGCTGGGCGTCGTCGTGGAAGAACACGGCTGAGCGGTACTGCGTACCGACGTCAGGCCCCTGGCGGTTCGGGGTGGTCGGATCGTGATTCTCGAAGAAGGCGACCATGAGCTGGGCGAAGCTGATCCTGGCGGGATCATAGACCACCTGGCAGACCTCGGCGTGTTCGGTGTCGCCACCGCACACATCCTGGTAGGTCGGACTGGCCGTGATCCCGCCCATGTAGCCGACCTGGGCGTCGATCACGCCCGGCAGCGAACGGAACAGCGCCTCGACGCCCCAGAAGCAGCCAGCCGCGAAGGTCGCGGTGGCCTGGCGGGGAGCATCACCCGGCTGCGCGCGGGCACGGAAGTCGAGGGAGATGGCGTTGATACAGTAGCGCATCCCGGTCGGTGCCGGGCCATCGTCGAAGACATGGCCGAGATGCCCCGAGCAGCGTGCGCAGTGCACCTCAACACGACGCATGCCGTGGCTGGTGTCCTCCTCGCTGGCGACAGCCCCGGCGACCGGCTGGAAGAAGCTCGGCCAACCCGTGCCACTGTTGAAGGCAGTGGAGGATTCGAACAACCTGAGTCCGCAGCCGGAGCAGTGGTAATCGCCAGCTCCGTTGGCCTTGAAGGTCGAATAGCCGCCGCAGAAGGCCGGTTCGGTGCCCTTGCGCCGCAGTACGCGGTACTGCTCGGGGCTCAGACGTTCCTTCCACTGCGCGTCGGTGAGCTTGGCCCAATCGGGTTCACTGGCTGGCATGGCGGGTCCTGGAGTGTCGGTGACGGAAATCGGTGGCGCGACCGGCCCTTCGGCGCATCCGGCCATCAGGCAGACGAGCAGGCAGATGAGCGCAAGTCGCATGAACTGAGAATAGGTCGCTGACGCCGCGACAGAACCCCTGGTGCCCTGAGCCTCCACGCCGTCATCGGACGGCCGTCCAGGTGACGCGGCGTGCCCGGCGCAGGAACAACCAGGAGCCCAGGCGCAGGCGCCGGCCCGGGCCACCGTTCAGCAGGTCGTCGAGCCGTCGCAGACGCCCGCGGTCCGCAGGTATGCCGAGACGGTTCAGCAGCAGGCGCCAGCACGCCGCACGCACCTCGGCAGGCAAGCGCAGCAGCATGGGTGCATCGAGATCGACGCCGTCGAGCAGGCCGACGACCTGCCGCTCGGCCTGCTGTCGTCGCTGGAAGCCGCCGTGGGCGAGTTGCGCCAAGGCCGCCGCGATGCCGGGGCAGTGCCGCTCCCACTCGGGCAGGATGCGGTGCCGGAGGTGGTTGCGCCGGAAACGCACATCGCTGTTGCTCGCATCTTCACGCCAGGCCAGGCCGTGCCTGCGGCAGTGGGCGACCAGGTCCGCCCTGGTCGCGTGCAGCAGCGGTCGGATCAATCGCAGGCCTGGTGCCAGCGGCCGCTCGGTGGCGATCCCGGTCGGTCCCTCGGGGCCGCACCCGCGCAGGATCTGCAGCAGGGCGGTCTCGGCCTGGTCATCACGATGATGCGCCGTGCAGGCCGCCACGGAGCCAAGACGGACGCAGGCCTCGGCAAGCCGGGCGTAGCGCACGCGCCTCGCCGCCTCCTCGATGCCATCGCCACGCACCGCCGCCAGCACCTCGGCGGACTCGCAGACGCACGCCACACCCACAGCAGCGCAGTGCGCAGCGACCCAGGCGGCATCGAGCGACGACTCCGCCCGCAGGCGATGGTCGAGATGCCAGGCGGTGATGCGGAAACGAGGGGTCCGGCACAGCAGGTCGAGCAGGGCGATGCTGTCCACGCCACCACTCAGCGCCACGACAAGATGTGTCCCGTCGGGCAGGTCATCTGGCAGGGCCGGCTCCACCGCATCCGTCATGGCTGCAATCTACAGCAGGTATCCTTGGGCGGAACGGAAGCTCGGGGCTGGTACCAGTCAAACATGCCTTCACCATCCCGTATGCCCGCTGCAATCACCCCCCTCTCCGATAGCGCCCTTGCCGCCATCCTCGACCGCCAGGGGCACGAACCCTGCCCAGGGGTCGAACTCACCAGTGACATTGAGATCGCCGCCGCGACCCCAACCTCACCACGCATCTACGGTGCGATTTTCCGCCCCGCCGTGCGCCAGGCGTTGCCCGGCCCGGCCCTGCTCGCCTACCATGGCGGCGGCTTCGGCGCCGGTCACCCGCACGGAGTCGGCGCCATCGCCAAGACCCTCGCCCTGACCCTCGGCGTGACGACGATCGGCGTCTCCTACCGGCTCGGCACGGCCGAGAAACCAACCTGGCCGGGAGTCACCGACGACGCCGCCACGGCCTGGCGCTGGGTCCAGTCGCATGCCGCCGAACTGGGCATCGATCCTGCCCGCGTAGCGGTCAGCGGCGAATCGGCCGGCTGCCTGCTGGCGGGGCACCTCGCCGTGCGCAGCCAACTGGTCGCCCAGGCCACCAACGGGCTGCCTGCCCCGGCGGCGCTGATCTCGCAATGGGGCCCGCTCGATTTCGTCGTCCGTTGGTTCGACAACGGCGAGAATCCGGGCGCCGAGGTCAACCTCTTCGGCCCAGGCGGCCATCACGCCCATCCGCACCTCTACCACCACGCCAGCGTACTGACGCACGCGCGTGCGCAGTTGCCGCCAGGGCTCTTCATCTACGGCCGGCGCGATCCCGTGGTGCATGCGCGGCAGGGCCGGCTCGGCGATGCCGCCTGGCGTGACGCCGGCGCGCACAGCGAACTGCTGATCCTCGACAACATCGGCCACGGCGTCAGCGGCGACAACCGCGAGCAGCGCCGGACCTTCCTCGAGAAGATCGTCGCGTTCTCAGCCTGGCGCTGGGCCTAGCGGTTCAGGCGCCGAGCGCCTGCGCGAGGTCGGCCTGCAGATCGGCGGCATCTTCGATGCCGACCGAGATGCGGATCAGGTCCTCGGTGATGCCGACCCGGCGACGCACCTCTTCGGGCATCGACAGGTGGGTCATGGTCCACGGATGCTCGATCAGCGACTCCACCCCACCCAGCGATTCGGCCAGGGTGAACAGCTTGGTGGAAGTCAGCAGGCGGCGCGCCGCGTCATTGCCGCCCTTCAGCCGGAAGCTGAAGGTGCCGCCACCGCCGCTCATCTGGCGCTTGGCCAGGGCATGCTGCGGGTGGCTCTCCAGCCACGGGTGGAGCACCGCACTGACCGCCGGATGGCGCTCCAGCCAGCGCGCCAGGGCCACCGCGTTGTCGTGATGCGCACGCATGCGCAGCGGCAGCGTCTTGAGGCCGCGCATGACCAGGTAGCAGTCGTGCGGTGCCTGCGGCACGCCGAGGGCGTTCTGCAGGAAGCCGAGGCGTTCAGCCAGGGCGGGATCCTTCACCACCATGCCGCCGCCAACCACATCGCTGTGACCGTTGATGTACTTGGTGGTCGAGTGCAGCGCGATGTCGATGCCGAGATCCAGGGGGCGCTGGAAGAAGGGCGACAGGAAGGTGTTGTCGCACACCGAGATGACGCCCTTGGCGCGGCAGATCGCGGCCAGCGCCTGCAGGTCGAGCAGGTTCATCAGCGGGTTGGTCGGACTCTCCAGCCACACCATGCGGGTGTTGGGCTTGAGCGCGCGGGTCAGCGCCTGCGGATCGCGCAGGTCGGCGAACTCGACCTGGACACCCATGCGCGCCGTGACGCTGGTGATCAGGCGGTAGGTGCCGCCATAGAGATCGTCATGCACCACCAGATGGTCGCCGGCCGAGAGCAGCGCCAGGGTGCAGCTTTCCGCCGCCATGCCGGTGGCGACGGCGAAGCCGCGCACCCCGCCTTCGAGGACGGCGAGCGCATCCTCCAGCGCCTGGCGGGTCGGATTGCCGCTGCGGCTGTAGTCGAAGCGGCGGGGTTTGCCGAAGTCGGCGAAGCTATAGGTGCTGGAGAGGTACAGCGGGGGCATCACCGCGCCGTGCTCGGCGTCGGGCTGCACGCCGGCGTGGACGCACGCCGTGGCGAAGCGCCACGGCGGGCTGGAGGCTGGAGGCTGGAGGCTGGAGGCTGCTGACACGATGGCTCCGGATGAGAATGAACGGAAGCAGAACATGGCCGAAGAACCGTCCTGCCCGCATTTGCGGGCCTCCAGCTTCCAGCCTCCAGCCTCCAGCGTCGTGTGCTACGCTCCGACGCCTTCGAACAGCACAGTCGAGAGGTAGCGCTCGCCAGCATCTGGCAGGATGGTCACGATGGTCTTGCCGGCGAACTCGGGCAGCTTGGCCAAACGCACGGCGGCGAAGGCGGCTGCTCCGCAGCTGATGCCGCAGATGATGCCTTCCTCCTTGGCCAGGCGGCGGGCCATGCCGATCGCCTCGTCATCGGTCACCCGCTCGATGCGGTCGATCAGCGACAGATCGACGATGTCGGGGATGAAATTCGCGCCGATGCCCTGGATCTTGTGGCGGCCGGGAGTCAGCGCCTCGCCAGCCTTCTTCTGCCCGAGGATCGGGTTGGTGGCCGGTTCGACCGCGACGGTCAGCAACGCCGCGCCCTTGGTCTTCTTCCAGAAGCGGCTGACGCCGGTGATCGTGCCACCCGTGCCGACGCCGGCGACGAAGACATCGACCTTGCCCTGGGTGTCATCCCAGATCTCGGGGCCGGTGGTGTCGTGGTGGATCTGCGGGTTTGCGGGGTTCTTGAACTGCTGGGGCAGGAAGTAGCGGCTGGGATCACCAGCGGCGATCTCCTCGGCCTTGCGTACGGCACCAGCCATGCCCTCGGTGCCCGGGGTCAGGACCAGGCGCGCGCCGAAGGCCGCCAGCACGCGGCGGCGCTCGATCGACATGGTCTCGGGCATGGTCAGGGTGATCTGGTAGCCGCGCGCGGCGGCGACGAAGGCGAGGGCGATGCCGGTGTTGCCCGAGGTCGGCTCGACGATCTCCATGCCCGGCTTCAGGACGCCACGCTTCTCGGCATCCCAGATCATCGCCGCACCGATGCGGCACTTGACCGAATAGGCCGGGTTGCGGCCTTCGATCTTGGCCAGGACGGTGGCCTTGGCCCCCTCGGTGACGCGATTGAGGCGGACCAACGGGGTGCGACCGATGGCGAGGGAGTTGTCGTCGTAGATCATGGCGGGAATTTTCCGGTCAGCAGGGGAATGGAAGGGCTAGATGGCATAATCCGGCACGGCGCCGCCAGGCACGCTGTCACCGGCATAGGTGCGGAACTCGCTGAAGCCGACCCAGACGCGCTGGCCGGGTTCGAGGGCGAGCTGGCGCGCCCGCTGATGCGTGAGCAGGGCTTCGACCCGGCCGCCGGCCTCGCGTTCGAGTTCGACGCGCATCAGGGCACCGGCGATGCCGACGCCGCGCACCAGCGCTGCGATGCTGTGCGTCTCGTCGCGCTCGCGTTCGATACCGACATCGTGCGGACGGACGAAGGTGACGTCGCTTTCGCTGACCGCGGCCAGGCTGTCGTGCACCCGACCGTGGAAGACGTTGACCGTGCCGAGGAAGTGGTGGACGAAGGGCGTGGCCGGATTGGCATAGACCTCGTCGGGCGAGCCGGCCTGCTCGATGTGGCCCTTGTTGATCACCACCACGCGGTCGGCGACCTCCAGGGCCTCCTCCTGGTCGTGGGTCACGAACACCGTGGTCACGCCGGTCTGCTCGTGCAGTTGGCGCAGCCAGCGGCGGAGTTCGGCGCGCACCTTGGCATCGAGGGCGCCGAAGGGCTCGTCGAGCAGCAGCACCTTGGGCTCGACCGCCAGGGCGCGGGCCAGGGCGACGCGCTGGCGCTGGCCGCCGGACAACTGGTGCGGCAGGCGGTCCGCCGTCCAATCGAGCTGCACCATGCGCAGCAGGTGCATGACCTTCTCGCGGATGACGGCAGGCGGGGGCCGGGTCGCCTTGGGGCGCACGCTCAGGCCGAAGCCGACATTCTCGGCCACGGTCATGTGACGGAACAGGGCGTAGTGCTGGAATACGAAGCCGACGCCACGGTCCTTGGCCCCGACCCCGGTCTGGTCGCGCCCGGTGAACAGCACCTTGCCGTCATCAGCCGATTCAAGGCCGGCGATGATGCGCAGCAGGGTGGTCTTGCCCGAGCCCGAAGGCCCGAGTAGCGCGACCAGCTCGCCGCTGGCGATGTCCAGGGACAGGTTGTCGAGGGCGACGAAGCTGCCGAAACGCTTGGTTACACCATTGATGGTGATGCTCATGCTTCCACCCCTCCTTTAACCTTGGCCTGATTCAACGCCCGCTCCGCCCGCCATTCCACCACCGCCTTCAACACGAGGGTGACGAGGGCGGTCAGGCAGAGCACCGACGCGCAGGCAAAGGCGGCGTTGTATTGGTAGTCGTTATACAGGATCTCGACATGCAGCGGCATGGTGTTGGTCTCACCACGGATGTGGCCGGAGACAACGCTGACCGCACCGAACTCACCGATCGCGCGCGCCGAGCACAGGATCAGGCCGTACATCAGGCCCCACTTGACGTTGGGCAGGGTGATGCGCCACAGGATCTGCCAGCCGCGCGCGCCAAGCACCCGCGCCGCCTCCTCCTCCTCGCTGCCCACTGCTTCCATGACCGGCAGGAGTTCGCGCACGACGAAGGGGAAGGTGATGAACAGGGTCGCCAGGACGATGCCCGGCATGGCGAAGATCACCCGCACATCGTGCGACTGCAGCCAGGCGCCGAACCAGCCGTGTGAACCGAAGAGCAGCACGAAGAGCAGACCGACGACGACCGGTGAGACCGAGAAGGGCAGTTCGATGGCGGTGATCAGCAGGCTGCGTCCGGGGAAGCGGAACTTGGCGATCGCCCAGGCCGCCGCGATGCCGGCGACCCCGTTGATGACCAGGCTGATGGCCGCCGCGAGCAGGGTCAGCCAGATCGCATGCCGCGCATCGGGATCGGTCACCGCCGCCCAATAGACCTGCCAGCCCGCCGCCAAGCCTTCCCAGAAGACCGCGACCAGCGGCACCACCAAGACGACGGCCATCGCGGCCAGGGCGCTACCGATAAGGGTGCGACGCACCCAGGCGGGTTCACTGTGGGAGCTGTTCATGCTAGATTGCCCCCTCGGTTCGACGTTCGACGTTCGACGTTCGACGTTCGGCGTCCCGCAGGGCATTCAACCCGATCCGGTATTCCTTCTCCATCTCCCGCACGGTGAACACGCTGATCCATGTCACTGCTGAAACGCTGAACGCCGAACGCCGAACGCCGAACCAGGCTACCCAAGTTCATGCGACCGCCCGGCGCTGGGCCCAGCGCTGCAGCAAGTTGATGGCGAGCAGCATGACGAAGGAGAACAGCAGCATCAGCACGGCGATGGCGGTGGCCGCCGGCACCGCGTACTGGTCGAGCTTGCCGATGATGACCAGGGGCAGGATCTCGGTCTTCATCGGCAGGTTGCCACTGATGAACACCACCGAACCGAATTCGCCCACCCCGCGTGCGAAGGCCAGGGCGAAGCCGGTGGCGAGGGCGGGGATCAGTTCGGGCAGGATGACGCGACGGAAGGTGGACCAGCGGCTGGCTCCCAGGCTCGCTGATGCCTCCTCGATCTCATGCGGCAAAGATTCCAGGACCGGCTGCACGGTGCGCACGACGAACGGCAGGGTGACGAAGATCAGGGCGACGATGATGCCGAGCGGGGCATAGGCGACCTTGATGCCGAGCGCGGCCAGCGGTTCGCCCAGCCAGCCGGTCGGGGCGTAGATCGTGGTCAGCGCGATGCCCGCCACGGCGGTGGGCAGGGCAAACGGCAGATCGACCAGGGCATCGGCCAGCTTGCGGCCGGGAAAGCGGTAGCGCACCAGCACCCACGCGATGAGAAGGCCGAGGAACAGGTTCACCACCGCCGCCACCGCCGCGGTGAAGAAGGACAATTCCAGCGCCGCGATCACCCGCGGCTCGGTCCACACCCGCCACATATCGGCCCACCCCATGCCCATGGCCTTGGCGGCAAGGGCGGCGAGAGGCAGCAGCACGAGCAGGCCGAGCCACAGCAGGGTGATGCCCAGGGACAGGCCGAAGCCGGGTAGGACTCTCATTGCCACCAGCTTGGAGCTTGGAGCTTGGAGCTTGGAGCCCAAGCGAGTCGTGCGGATCTAGGAATGGACATGCGGCGCCCTGGTGCGGTGTGTCGGACTCAAAGCTCCAAGCTCTCAGCTCAAAGCTCCAGCCGCGTCTCAGCGCGGCTGGTAGAGCTGGTCGAACCAGCCGCCGTCATCGAAGTGGGTCTTCTGCGCGACAGACCAGCCGCCGAACTGTTCTTCGACGGTCACCAGGTCGAGCTTGGCGAAGGTCGCAGCGTGCTTGGCCAGCACCGCCTCATCACTCGGCCGGATGAAGTTCTTGGCGAAGATCTCCTGGGCCGGGGCGGTGTAGAGGAATTCCAGGTAGGCCTTGGCCTGCGCCGCGGTGCCCTTGCGCTCGACATTGCGATCGATCCACGCCACCGGGTTATCGGCCTTGACGCTGACCGACGGCACGACGCGCTGGACCTTGCCGGGAAACTCCTGTTCGATGCGGAAAACCTCGCTCTCGAAAGTCACCAGCACATCGCCCAGCCCGCGCTGCGCGAAGGTCGAGGTCGCGCCCCGGCCACCCTTGTCGAGCGCGAGGACATTCGCATAGACTTTGCGCAGGAAGTCCTTCACCGTGTCGTCGTTGGCGCCGGGCTGGCGACGGGCCCAGGCCAGGGCGGCGAGATAGGTGTACTTGCCGTTGGCGCCGGTCTTGGGGTTCACCACCACGATCTGCACGCCCGGCTTGGCAAGGTCGCCCCAGTCCACAATGGCTTTGGGATTGCCGGCGCGCACCAGCAGCAGATGGGTGCTGTAGCTGGGACTGCTGCGGTGCGGCAGCCGCGTGGCCCAGTCCGCCGCGAGCAGGCCGGACTTGGCGATCTGGTCGATGTCACTCGGCGAATTCATGGTCACGACATCGGCGGACAGGCCATTGATGACCGCCTGGGCCTGCTTGGCCGAGCCGTCATGGCTCTGCTTGACGGTGATGCCAGCGCCGGCCGGCGTCGCGGCGAAGGCGGGGTTGACGTCCTTGTACACTTCGCGCGCGACGTCGTAGCTGACGTTGAGCAGATCGGCGGCCGAGGCGACGGCGAGGATGGAGAGAAGGGAAAGGGTGCGGATGAACATGAGGGTGCTTTCAGCGTGCAGTCGTGAGCCGGTCGAAGGATGCGTCGTCGTCGATCTTATCTGGGAACCTGAAGACGAACGTCGAGGGTCGAAGCGTCAGTGAGATACCGCCCGGCATGATGGTTTCGGGGAGATCAGGAATGCCGTCCAAGGTGCAGGAGTGCGACTGCCAGGGCGCGCAGGCCGCGACGCAGCAGAAGGATGAGGTGGTTCACCGGATGGCGCTCAATGGACGGCATCTGCATAGGTCATCACCAGGTACAAAAGGGCTTCGCGCTTGGCGTCAGGATTCACGTAGGCATGCGCCACATCGGCGGTGAAGGCGATGGCGTCGCGCTCGGCCAGCTCATGCCGCACCCCGGCGATCTCGATGACCACGCGGCCCTGCACCACGACCAGCTGCTCGTGCGTGCCGCGCGCGTGCGCCTCGGCCCGCTCGACGCCGCCCGGAGCCAGGGTCAGTTCATAAAACTCGGTGGTGCGCGGCCCGCCATCGTAGGGGAACAGGGCGCGCGAGCGGAACGAGCCGTCGGCGTTGAGCAGGACCTTGGCCTCACGCCGGCGCAGCACCACGCTGCGCGGAGCGGCTTCGACCGCGATCAACTGCTGGAACGGCAGGTGCAGGCCGGCGGCGACCTTCCACAGGGTCGCGATGGTCGGCACACTCTTGCCGGTCTCGATCTGGTTGAGCATGGCGCGCGACACACCGCTCGACTCGGAGAGCTGGTCGAGGGTCAGGCCACGGTCATGGCGCAGGCGACGCAGGTTGGCCGACACGGCGGCACCGATATCGACCTGGTCCTCGTCCGTCACTGGTGGGTTTGCTGCGCTCATGGCTGGGCAGCTTGATAGCAGACGAGAAATCTGCCGCAACAGATTTTCTGCTTTAGCAGACTTTTGGTCTGCTGGCCTTCAGAGGCGTTCCGGCTTGCTGATGAACTCGGCGATGCGGTTGATCAGACGAGCGGCATCGCCGCCATCAGCGATGCGGTGATCGAAGGTCAGGGTCAGTTCGATCCGGCGCACGCGATCCCAGGTCTTGGTCGCCGGGTTCCACTCCGGCTGGTTCTGCGGCGCGCTGAGGCCGAGAATGACGCTGTGGCCGGGCAACGGGATGGGCGTCGCCCAGGTCAGGCCGAAGACGCCGTAGTTGCTGACCGACGCCACCGCCTCGCCCGCATCGGCCATCTTGCCGGCGCGCGCCTTCTCGATGACGTCTTCGACCGCCGTGGTCAGTTCCGGCAGGCCAAGTTCATCGACCTTGCGGATCACCGGGGTCAGCACGCCATCGCCCACTTCGACCGCGACTGCCAGATCGATCGTCCCCGGCGTGTGCATGCGGTTGCCGTACAGTCGCTTGGCGAAGGGACTGCCGGCCTTCAGCCCGAGGGCCAGGGCGCGCAGCGCGTAGACCGTCAGGCTGGGGCGGCCAGCGACGGTGCGGCGGTGCGCCAGCACGCTGTCCACCTGCACCGAGGTCGCGACCGTGGCGAGGGGCCTGGTCCACGAGCGGGTCATCGCCGCGGCGACCGCCTGGCGGATCGGCGGCATTGGTTCGCCATGCGCCAGATAGCGGTCGATGTCGGCGGCGGTGATCCGGCCGCCGGCCCCGGTGCCGGTGATGAACGAGAGGTCGGAGGTCTTCAGGCCGCTTTCCGCGACCTTGGCGCGCACGCGCGGCGACAGGAACGAACGCTCGCCGCTGCCGGCCATCAAGCTGGGCGGTGCGATGCGACCGCCATCGTCGCCACTGCGGCCCGAGGGACGCAACTGGTTGGGGCGCGGCGCGCGCGGCTTGGGCGGGGCACCGACGTCATGCACGTTGGCCAGGGCCGGGGTCGCAGGCGCGGCCTGGGCGGCGGGATCGCCGACATGGCCGAGCACCTCGCCGACCTTCAGCACATCGCCAGGCTTGGCGCTGATCTCGACCAGCACGCCATCGGCCGGGGCGGCCACGGTCAGCAGCGACTTCTCGGTCTGCACCTCGACCAGTTCCTGTTCGGCCTTCACCGCCTGGCCGGGCTGGACCAGCCAGGAGACCACGGTCGCCTCGGCTGCGGCTTCGCCAAGCTGGGGCATGCGGATCGCGACGCGCATATCAGTACTTCGCCAACTCGAGGGCCGCCTGCACGATCGCTTGGTCGTCGGGATGGTGCTCGGCGAAGAGTTCGGGGTGGAAGGGGATCGGAGTGTCGCGCGCCGCAAGGCGCACCGGCGGCGCGTCGAGGTAGGCGAAGCCCTTCTCGGCGACCAGAGCCGCGACCTCGGCGGTCGGGCCGCCGAAGGGGAAGCCTTCGCTGGCGATGATGATGCGGCCGGTGCGCGCCAGCGAGGCGAGGATGGTCTCCTCGTCGAGCGGCCGCACGCAGCGCAGATCGACCACCTCGGCCGAGATGTTGTGGTCGCTCTCCAGCACCGCGGCAGCAGCGGTGGCGTGATGGACCATCCCGCTGTACGCGACGATGGTCAGGTCGTCACCCTGGCGGCGCACCACCGCGCGGCCGAGACCGGGATGCTCGGCGACGCGCGGATCGAATTCGGCTTCGAGGTGGTAGTAGAGGTACTTGTGTTCGAGGAAGGCGACCGGATCACGGCAGGCTACCGCATCCTTGAGCATGAAGTAGGCGTCGGCGACGGTGGCCGGCGCGACCACCACCAGGCCGGGATGGTTGGACAGCCAGGTCTCGGGCATCTGGCAGTGGAACGGCCCGCCGCCAGGGGTGCCGCCCACCGGCAGGCGGGCGACGATCGGACAGGGGCGGCCGGTGCGGTAGAAGATCGAGCCGGCGTGGTTGACCAGCTGATTGAAGGCGACGGAGGCGAAATCGGCGAACTGGTATTCGACGATCGGGCGCATGCCGTCCATCGCGGCGCCGATCGCCAGGCCGGTCATCGCGTCCTCGGAGATCGGGCTGTTCAGCACCCGGCCGGGGAAGCGCTCGGACAGTCCCTTGGTCGCCTTGAAGGCGCCGCCGAAGGGGCCGGCGATGTCCTGGCCGTAGATGAACACCCGCTGATCGTCGGCGAGCAGCTCGGCAAGGGCGAGCCGGATGGCTTCGAGGTATTTCACGCCGACCTCACATGGACGAGATCCCGTTCGCAGCGCGCCGACCAGTCCTCGGTCGCCGCCTCCGGCTGCGGCTCGGCGCGCGCCTGCTCGACGGCGGCTTCGATCTGGCGGCGGGCCTCGTCGCGGATCGCCGCAACCGCGGCGGCATCGAGGACACCCTGCTGGATCAGCGAGCGCTCGAACATCTGCAGGCAGTCGCCGAAGCGGCTCTTCACGTCCTCGGGGACGTAGCTGGCGTCATCGTGGGTGCCATGCCCAGCCAGACGCAGCAGGTCGGCGACGACCAGCTGCGGTCCCTTGCCGGCCCGGGCGGCGGCGACCGCGGCCCCGACCGTGGCGAGGCAGGCATCCGCGTCGGTGCCATCGCAGCGGTGGCCCGCCACGCCATAGCCGATCGCGCGATCGACCAGATGCTTGCAGGCGTAGGTCCGGTCGCTGGTCGTCGAGTAGGCGAACTGGTTGTCGGCAACCAGCAGGATGAAGGGCAGGCGCTCGACCGCAGCGATGTTCATCGCCTCGTGCAGCGCACCCGTGTTCATCCCGCCATCGCCGATCGAGGCGATGCCGACCGACAGGTCGCCCGGCTTCTGCTTGCCGGTCAGCCGCCGGCTGAGCAGCACGCCGATCACCGGCGCGGCCATCGCCCCGAGGTGGCTGATCATCGGCAGCAGACCGGCTCCCCAGTCGCCGCGATGCACATTGCCGTCGCGGCCACGCATGGGGCCGGTGCGCCGGCCGAGCACCGTCCGGGCGACATCGAGGGGCGTCTCGCCGTAGCCGAAACGGCCGGCCTGATCGCGGATCAGCGGGGCGAACACATCGCCTGGGCGCAGCTGGATGCCGGCCGCGCCGCTGAGCGCCTCCTGGCCGCGACCGACGAACACGCTGCCGGCCACCTCATTCTGGGCCTTGAGTTTGGCCATGCGGTCGTCGCAAGTGCGGGCCAGCACCATGACCTTGAACAGCCGGATCCGTTCGGCGTTGTCGCTCATCCGCGCCCCCAGGTGAGATAGATCGCCCCCCAGGTCAGGCCGCCGCCGAAGGCGACGAGCAGGATCCGGGTGCCGGGCTGCAGGCGTCCTGCCGTCTGAGCATCGGCCAGCGCGAGCGGGATGGTGGCGGCGGTGGTGTTGCCGAGGCGGTCGAGATTGATCATGACCCTGTCCATCGGCACGCCGATGCGCTCGGCGGTGGGCTGGATGATGCGCAGGTTGGCCTGATGCGGCACGACCAGATCGATGTCGGCAGCACTCAGGCCGTGCGTCTTCATCAGGCTGGTGGCGACCTCAGCCATGCGCCGCACGGCATGCGTGAACACCATCTTGCCGTTCTGCTTGAGGAAGTGCTCGCCGCGCGCCAGGGCCTCGGGGGTGGCGGGGCGCGCCGAGCCCGAGCACGGGATGCATAGTTCCTCGGCCGGACCACCGTCGCTATGCATCTCGATGCCGATGACGCCCGGGCCATCAGCAGGACCGGCCTCGACCAGCACCGCACCGCAGCCGTCGCCGAACAGCACGCAGGTGTTGCGGTCGTTCCAATCGACCACCGAACTCATCACGTCGCCACCGACCACCAGGATGCGCTTGGCGCGGCCGGACTCGATCCAGGTGGTGGCGTTGGCCAGGGCGGCGACGAAGCCGTTGCAGGCGTTGATCACATCGAAGGCCCAGGCCCGCGTCGCACCGATGCGATGCTGCAGCAGGTTGGCGGTGGCCGGCATGACCATGTCGGCGGTGATGCTGGCCACGATGATGCCGTCGAGCGTGTCGGCCCCCACCCCGGCCTGTTCGAGGCAGCGGCGCGCGGCGGGTTCGGCAAGGTGCATCAAGCCCTGGCCGGGCTCGACGATGCGGCGCTCACGGATGCCGGTGCGGCTGACGATCCACTCGTCGGACGAGTTGATACGGCTGGCCAGCTCGGCATTGGTGAGCCGACGCTCGGGTAGAGCGGAACCGATGGCGACGACCTGGGCGCGGGCTGCGTTCATGCTGGTATGCGGGGCGGCATGCTAAGGACCGCCACCCTGCCGCAACCGCGGCCCGCAAGTCCATGCCCGGATTGGAGGTGCGCGTGCATCACGGCGCCGGTCCAGGGCTCTCGCTGGGGATGAATCATGCCACGCGGGTCAGTACTGACCAATCCAGCTCAAGCGTGCCCACTGCGCAATCCGGGCGTCCGGCCGGTATGCCGACGATACCAGCGCACGAAATGGCTGTCATCACGGAAGCCGCAACGCCGGGCGACCATCTTGACCGGCAGGTAGGGATCGGCGAGCAGAGTGGCGGCGCGCTCGACGGTACGCTGGTCGAGCCAGTCTCCAGGACTGCAGCCGAGGTGGGACTGGAACAGACGGTCGGTCTGCCTGCGGGACAGGCCGGTCGCGGCGGACAAGGCCGGCCAGGGCGCCGGGGCGATGCGTCCGTGCCCACGCAAGACGGCCAGGGCCGCCTCGACCCGGGCATCGCGGGCCTCGCTGGCCGGCAGGCTCCAGCCGGAGGCCAGGCAGCACTCCCACCAGGCGGCCACGGCGGCGGCGAAAAGGGCCGCCCGGCGCATCGGGGAATCGCCGTCCGTCGTCGCGGACAACGCTGCCATGTCACGGGCCAGGGGCCCCTCGCCCGGCAGGCGGCGCGGCGGGCAGGAGGCGAAAGGGCGGCGGCCATCCTCGCGCCCCACCACCAGACGTAGTGACAGGAGATGCGCGCCGGGCGTGAAGCGCTGGGTCCGGCGCAATCCCGCCGGGACGAGGACGAGATCCCCGGCGTTCGCGACCAGGCGTCCGCCGGCATGGATGAGCTGCACCGAGCCCTGCCGCATGACCCAGACGCACCAGCAGGCGTCGAGATGATCGACGGCATTGCCGCCTGCGGGGACAACCGCGTCGTAACAGCGTTCCAGCGTAGCCTGGACAACGGTTCCCGCCAAGCCTACTCGGATCGATTCCTGGGCCATGATGTCCATTTCATACCATGATTGTCTCAGCCGGTCCACCAGCACCTGCCGCACCCCGCCGGCCGGTTGCCAGACTGCCGTCATGACCAATCGCATCGCCATCGCCGCCTCTGTCGACCTGCTGGTGCTCGGAGGCTCGGCCGGCGCTGTCGCCTGCGCCTTGGCCGCGCGCCGCGCCGGCCTGTCGGTGCTGCTCGCCGCGCCGCTCACCGGGCTGGGCGATGACATCGCCGGCCACCTCCGGCTGCGTGCCGAGGAGGCGATCGACGACCCCCTCGCCGCGGCGCTCTTCCCCGATGGCCGCTGCCCGTCCCCGATGCACGCCAAGCGCATCTGCGAGCAGGCGGTGATCGCGGCCGGCATTGACCTGCTGCTCTCGGTCGTGCCCTGCGGCGTGGTCCGCGCCGCCGATGGCGCGATCGCCGGAGCGGTGCTGGCGCATCGCGGAGGGCGCAGCGCGGTCGCGGCCCGGACCGTCGTCGATGCCGGACGCCTCGCCCCTTTCGCGCGCCAGGCCGGCCAGTTCTTCGAGGCCTGGAACGGCGGCGTGATCGAGGTCGAGACCCGCCTGCTGGGTGTCAGCGCCGCCGAGGTCGGCGGAGAGGATCTCGGCGAGATCCTGCTGCCTGCGGCGCAGACGCCGACGCACTATCCCCAGGCCCCGATCATCCCGCCAAGCGCAATGCCGTGGTGCCGGCGTTCGCTGCGCCTCGAACTGCCCGATCTCGGCCTCGACACTCTGCTCGGTCTGGAGACCCGCCTGCAACTGGCGGCCTTCCATCCCGCCGCCCGTGGCATGTCCGATTGGGGATTCTATGTCCCGCCGGTGGGCCTGCGGGGCCTCGCCCGATGCGACACCTGGCACGGGGCCGGTGGCCTCGATCTGCGTTGCCTCGCCAGCACCGATCCGCGTCTGTGGCTGCTGGGCGGAGCCGCCTCGGTGGGCCGCACCGTCGCCGCCCGGATGCTCGATCCGGCGGCATTGATCACCTTGGGCACGCGGCTCGGCCACCACCTCGCCAGCCACCTGCCGGACGCCACCTCGGCGGCCCAGGCCGTGCTTCCGGGCGCCGCGATCGGAGCGACCCTGCGCGGGGCGCGGGACGGATTCAGCCCGGTTGGAGCGACACGCCCCAGCATCACCTGCGATGACGGGCAGGCACCCGAACTGGCGGCGGTCGATGTGCTCATCGCCGGTGGCGGAACCGGTGGAGCCCCGGCTGGCATCGCCGCTGCGCGCGAAGGCGCGCGCACGCTGGTCCTCGAACGTCTGCACCGCCTGGGCGGGGTCGGCACCCTCGGCCGCATCGGCCATTACTGGTTCGGCAACCGCACCGGCTTCACTGCCGAACTCGATCAGCGCGTGTTCGCCGGCTACGGCGAACCGCGCTTTCCCGCCCAGCAGGGCGCCTGGTGGGCGCTGGAACACAAGCAGGACGCCTGGCTGCGCCTGCTGCATGAGGCCGGTGGCCGCTGCTGGTACGGCGCCCAGGTCTGCGCCGCCGCAGTCCGCGGTGGCCGCCATGTCGGCGCGTTGGTCGCCACCCTGCATGGGGCGGGCCTGGTGCGTTCGGCTGCGGCGGTGGATGCAACCGGTTCGGCCGACCTCGCCGCCGCCGCCGGGGCCCCCTGCCGGGTCACCGCCGCCGAGCACATCGCGGTGCAGGGCACCGGCCTGCCGCCGGTCGATCCGCGCGCCGACTATCAGAACAGCGACCACGACTTCTGTGATGACAACGATGCCCGCGACGCGACCCGCATCATGGTACGTTCACGCGCCAAGTTCGCCGACGCCTGGGACGCCGCCCCGCACATCGACACCCGCGAGCGCCGGCAGATCCGCGGCCAGTACGAGCTGACCCCGCTCGACATCTGCTGCGACCGCACCTTCCCAGACGCTGTCGTGCGCGCGATGTCCAACTTCGACAGCCACGGCTTCACCGTGCACCCGGTCTTCCTGGTCCACCCGATGGACAAGAAGCCGCTGTCGGCCTGGATTCCCTACCGCGCCCTGCTTCCCCAGGGTATCGACGGCATCCTCGTCACCGGCCTGGGCATGAGCGCGCACCGCGATGCCCTGCCGGTGGTGCGCATGCAACCGGACGTACAGAACGCCGGCTTCAGCGCCGGCGTGGCGGCGGCGATGGCCGCGCGACTGGGCGTCGGCACGGCGCAGATCGAGGTGACGGAACTGCAGCGGCGGCTGGCGGCACTCGGCCACCTCGCGCCCGAGGCGCTCGCCATGGCTGATTCCTTTCCACTCGCGTCTGCGGCGGTCTCGGAATTGATCGGGCAGCGGCTCGGCGAACTGGTCGGCTGCGCCGCGGCCTTCTCCGCCGGTGCTGCGGCCTGGCCGGCCCTGCGCCAAGCCCTGGCCGATCCGACACGCAGCGAACGGGCGGCGTTGATCCTCGGCCTGCAGGGCGACGCCTCGGCCGCAGCGACGCTGCGCGGACTGCTCGCCAATCGCACCTGGGATGCCGGCTGGCGCTTCACCGGCATGGGCCAGTTCGGCCGCAGCATGAGCGCGGTCGATGTCCGGCTGGTCGCGCTGGCGCATTGCGGTGAGGCCGCCGATCTCGACATCCTCGCCGCCTTCGCCGCAGGTCTGGGTGATGATGCCCCGCTGAGCCATGTCCGGGCGATCGCCTGGGCCTGCACCGTCATCGCCAGGCGGATCCCGGACTCGCCTGGCCTGGCACGCACCATCCTCAGCCGGCTCCTGCTGCGACCAGGCATGACCGGACACGCGCAGACCGACCTCGCGGCCACGATCGCGAGCGCCGACGGCAACGCCATCAACACCCAGGAGCGCGAACTCGCCCTCCGCGAACTGCACCTCGCCGCCGCGTGCTGGCGCTGTGGCGGTGGCTCTGCCGGACCACTGTTGGAAGCCTACCGCAACGGTCTGCTTGGGCACTACGCCCGCCATGCGGCGGCGGTGCTGGCGGAGTCCCCCTACGCCTGACGGCGGGCCTGATCGCGCACGATCGAGGAGGTCAGCAGGTCGGTCAGCGGCGGCAGCAGATCGCGGGCCAAGCCACGGATCGAACAACTCACGACAGGCGACAACGGCGTCGCCTCGGGGTTGATCTCGACCACGGGGTAGCCGTGTTCCTGGATATCAATCGGGATCCCTGCCGCTGGCTGTACCAGGCATGAGGAGCCGATGACCAGGCAGCCGTCGGGGGCAAAGTCATGCAAATGGTCGAGGGCGGAGCGCGGCAACGCCTCGCCGAACCACACCGAGCCGGGCCGCACCGCCGCGCCGCAGCACGGGCAGGGCATCAGGCTGAGCGCATTATCGACATGATCGTCATCCGACCAGGGACACGCGGTGCAGCGCGTGGTGAACAGGCTGCCGTGGATGTGCACCACATCGCGCACCCCGGCGCGCTCTAGCAGGTCGTCCTCGTTGGTCGTGGCGATCTGCACGCGGGCGGCTGGAAAGTGTTGCTGCAGCAGGGCGACGGCACGTTGGCCGGCATGCGGTTCGCAGCCGGCGATGTGCAGACGGCGTTCGCGGTACCAGTCCCACACCGTCTCGGGATCGCGGGCGAAGCCATCGGCGCTGGCCAGGTCCTCGGCGCGGTATTCATTCCACACCCCGCCTTCGCCACGGAAGGTCGGCACGCCGGCATCGGCGGACAGACCTGCCCCGGCGAGCAGCAGCAGGCGCCGGCACGGAGCGAGCAGGGCCGCCGCCTTGGCGATGGCGACACGGGTGCCGGAGTCGGACATCTCAGCGCTCGACCGGCTGGTCAGCAGGACCGCTCTCAAGCTGGGGGATCAGCAGACCATCGCTCGGGAAGGCTGGAATGCGCGCCCGGATCGCATCGCCGAGTCGAGACTTGAGCTGGGCGTGGTCGGGATCGAGGAACACCTCCGGCCCGGCCGCGCGCAACGCGCCCAGCACCGCATCCTGGATGATCGGCGCCTGCGCCTCCATCTGTTGGGCGGCAGCGGCATCGGCGAAGGCCAGCGCCAGACCCAGGGTCAGCTGCCGGCGTCCCTGCCCTTCGAGCGCCCGCGTGACGGTGCATGGCGGCAGGCGGACGAGGACAGGGCCTTGGGCGGGTGCGACGGTGCCGACGGCAGCGGCCCGCGGGTTGGGTTCGGCCTGGAAGGCGAGCAGATCAACCGCGATGGCGTCGCGGGCGGCCGGCGACACCCGGGCGGGCAATTGAGCGAGGGCCGCGACCAGGGCCTCGCGGGCGACCAGGGCCTCGATCAGGACGCGGCGCATCTGATCCTCGTCGGCGCTGGACACCGGGACGGAGCGTCCGTCGGCGACCAGAGTGCGGCTGCGTACATGCCGCATCGCCACCAGGAGGAAGGCATCAAGATCCCGTTGGCGGTACAAACCGCCCCCCTCGGCGACGATGGCCTGGGCAGGATCGGTGGGCGGGGCGTCCGCGGCGGCGCAGCAGGCGCAGAGCAGCAGCAGGACGAGGGGCGGCATGGTACGCACGCTAACCCGGCCCTGCCCCATATCCACGCCCCATGCGAGGTGCCTATGGATGCGCCATGGCACTCGCGTTCCGAGGCATAGGCTGCAGCTCATGGACCAGTCTTCCCTGAGAACGCCACTTCCCACCGTCGATCCGTCGCTGCCGCTGCGGGCACGCAAGCGCACCAAGATCCTGGCCACCCTCGGCCCGGCCTGTGACGATCCGACGACCGTGCGCGCCATGCTCGAAGCCGGGGTCAACGCCGTGCGTCTGAACATGAGCCACGGCTCACGGGACGACCAGTTGCGCCGCCTCAAGACGGTACGCTCGCTGTCCAAAGAGATGGACCGCCCGGTCGCCGTACTCGCCGACCTGCAAGGGCCGAAGATCCGCACCGGCCGGATGAAGAACAACGAACCGGTCGAACTCATCCCCGGCAAGACCCTGATCATCACCACCGACGTCTGCCTCGAAGGCACCGCCGAGCGCGTCGGCACCACCTACACCGGCCTGAGCAAGGACCTGAAGCCGGGCGACACCGTGCTGATCGACGATGGCAAGATGCGCCTGCGCACCGAGGCGATCGACGGGCATGAGATCACCCTGCGCATCGAGGTCGGCGGCCTGCTCAAGAACAGCAAGGGCATCAATCTGCCGGGCGCCAATGTCAGCGCCCCCGCGTTGTCCGACAAGGACCGCGAGGACCTGACCTGGGCGATCGAGAACGGCGTCGATTTCATCGCGCTGTCCTTCGTGCGCACCGCCCGCGATGTCCGCCACGTGAAGAGCCGTATCGCCGAAGCCGGCCGCAATGTGCCGGTGATCGCCAAGATCGAACGCCCTGATGCGGTGTCGAACATCGACGGCATCCTCGCCGAGTCCGACGGCATCATGGTCGCGCGCGGCGACCTCGGCATCGAGATCTCGATCGAACGCCTGCCGATCGTGCAGAAGGAACTGATCCTGCGCGCCAACCGCCTGGGCAAGCTGGTCATCACCGCGACCCAGATGCTGGAGTCGATGATCGACGGCGAGATGCCCAGTCGTGCCGAGGCCACCGACATCGCCAACGCGGTGTTCGACGGCACCGGCGTGGTCATGCTGTCCGGCGAGACGGCGACCGGCAAGCATCCGGTGCAGGCGGTCGCAGCGATGAGTTCGATCCTGCTCGAAGCCGAGAAGAGCCGCTACCTGCCTACCTTCGAACCCGATCCCGAAGCGCAGACCTTCTCGCGTGAGATCATGAGCCTGTCGGGCGCGGCCCATCGCATCAGCGTCGAGACCGCCGGCGAAGCCATCCTGATCAGCAGCAACTCACCCGAACCCGCCCTGCTGCTGTCCAAGCGGCGCGGCCGGGTGCCGATGGTGTGCATCTGCACCGACGAACGGCTATGGCATGCCTTCTGCCTCTATTGGGGCATCGCCGCCGTGCTGGTCGAACCGGCCACCGATCTGCAGGCCCTGCTGGAAAGCGGCATCGACTCGGCGATCGCACATGGCTTCATCCGCGACGGCCAGCAGGCGGTGGTACTGACGCACTTTGACGACCGGCAAGTCGCCGGCATCAAGCTCCAGAAGATCTGAACGAGTAAGGGGTTAGGCCGGTAACTGCAGGCCTGTAATCAGTCCTTGCCAGGATCTTCTCACACCCTACGGTTCCCGCCCCGCGCCGGGAAGCGTACGGATGTTCCGTCCGCCCCTAGGTGTCGGAAACCAGGCCTACCCGGCCGCAACCCCCTGTCGGACCTGCGCTTACGCGGGTGGCGATAGGCTACGGGACAAATCCATGACCAAGCGTTTCGAATCGATCATCGCGGTCGATGACATCCTTCTCGCCCAAGAACTCGAGGCGATCCTCGGCAAGGACGCCGAGAAGGCCCTCCTTGCCGCCCTCGACAACGACAAGAACCAGTACGACCCGCGCTCCATCGTGACCGGCTTCATCGTCGCCGTCAGCGACGACAACGCCACGGTCGACATCGGCTACAAGAGCGAAGGCGTCGTGCCGATCGAAGAGTTCGCCGAAGGCGAAGCCACGATCGGCGCCAAGGTCCAGGTCATGATCACCGAGGTGAAGCCCTCCGGTGAGCTCGCCCTGTCCAAGCGTCAGGCCGACCTGCAGATCGGCTGGAACCAGGTCCTCGGCTCCAACAAGGAAGGCGACCGCGTCAAGGGACGCGTCGTGCGCAAGATCAAGGGCGGCCTGCTCGTCGACATCGGCGTGCCGGTCTTCCTCCCCGCCTCGCAGGTCGATCTGCGCCGCGCGCCGGACGTCGGCGAGTACATCGGCCAGGAGATCGAGGCCGAGATCATCAAGATCGACGCCGAGCGGAAGAACATCGTCG